>NZ_JBITJS010000003.1:0-25113 GCF_044460245.1 Streptomyces sp. NPDC050145
GACTGGTACAACTACCACCGACCCCACACCGGAATCAGCGGCCACACCCCAGCCAGCCGCGTCACCAACGTGTCAGAACAGCACACCTAGGGCGCCAAGGTGCGCAGCACGCAGAACTCGTTGCCCTCGGGGTCCCTCATGACCACCCAGCTCACGTCCGGTCCCTGGCCGACGTCCGCCCTGGTGGCGCCGAGCGCGAGCAGCCGGGACACCTCGTCCTCCGTGCCGCGGTCGATCGGGCTGACGTCGAGGTGCAGCCGGTTCTTCTGCACGGCCTTGCCTTCGGGCACCCGGATGAAGACCAGAGTCGGCGGCATCTGACGCGCCCGGACCTCCTCCACGGTCGGCACCCAGGAGCCGATCTCGACCAAGTCCTCGCGCCGCTCCAGCACCTTGAAGTCCAGGACCTCGCACCAGAAGGCCGCGAGCCCCTCGGGGTCGTGGCAGTCGACGACCACCTCGGTGAACCTGCTTGTCATGTCGCTCCCTGGTAGACGGACGAACTCACGGACGAACTCACGGACGAACTCAGAGTATGAACCACGTAGTTGAGGCCTTCGCCGTCATGGCCCGGATCCCGCTGTTCGGAGCGGCCGGATCTACCGGTCCGAGGCGGCAGCCTCCCGCACGCCCTCCAAAAAGCCCTGGATCGCGTCCAGCTGGCGCTCGTCGTACGACGTCAGCAGCTCCGTCGTCCGTGCGATCAGCGGGCCGAAGTGGGCCTCGCCGAGCGCGATCGCCCGCTCGTCCACGACGACCGTCACCTTGCGGCGGTCCCGCTCGCCGCGCTCCCGGCGCACATGTCCGGCCCGCTCCAGCCGGTCGACCAGCGCCGTCGTCCCGGCCGAGTTGAGGCCGAGCGCCGAACCCAGGGAGCCTGCCGTGGTCTCCTCGCCGGCGCGTGCCGCGTCCATCAGGGCGATGAGAGCCCGCACATCGGTGGGGTGCATGCCGTTCTCGCGGGCGAACCGGGCGCTGTGCAGGCCCAGTTCGACCACCACCGCGCGCAGCAGGTGCACGATCTCCCGCTCGGACCCCGCGGACCTCGACCCGGACACGGGCGCCTCCTCCGGCTATCATCTCGTTCGGCAACTATCTCGCTGAACGAGATAATAGCTCGGCGAGGCAGCAGTCCGAGAAGGTATCGGCTCGACCGCAGACCAGGGGGTTGTACCGCCATGAGCCCACGCGCAGCCGTCCACGACGCACCCCACCCGCACACCTACGACCCGGCCGCGTTCCGCACCGCGTACGAGCGGGTCCTCGCCAAGTGGCCCGCCCGGCACACCTCCGTCACCGTCCCCACCCCCTTCGGCGCCACACACGTGAACATGTGCGGCCCCGCCGACGGCGCCCCCGTCCTCCTGCTCCCGGGCGGCGGAGGGGCCACCTCCGCCGCCTGGTACGCACAGGCCGCCGCGCTCTCCCGTACACACCGCGTCCACGCCGTCGACCTGATCGGCGCCCCGGGCCGCAGCGTGCCCGACCCCGGACGCCGTCCCCGCACCCTCGACGACCTCATGACCTGGGTGGCGTCGGTCCTCGACGGCCTGGGCCTCGGGGGCGGGGAAGTGGACCTGATCGGTCATTCCTACGGTGCCTGGATCGCGCTGCACCACGCCCTCCGCGCCCCCGCCCGTACCCGCCGCCTGGTCCTGCTCGACCCGACGCAGTGCTTCGCCGCCTTCCGCCCCGCCTACCTCCTGCACGCCCTGCCCGTGCTCCTGCGCCCGACGCCCCGCCGCGTCCGTACGTTCCTGGAGTGGGAGAGCGGGGGCGCCGGCGCCCTGGACCCCGACTGCCTGGCGCTCCAGGAGGCCGCCGCCCGATTCCCCGCCGCGCGCCCCGCGACCGGCCCGCGCCCCGCCCCCGACGCGCTGCGCGCCTGCACGGCCCCGGCCCTGATCCTTCTCGCCGGAGCCGCCAGGGTTCACGACAGTCATGAAGTGGCGTCAAAGGCACGGGAGTTGATGCCCGCGGCGAGCGTGAAGGTGCTCCGGGGAATCGCTCACCACGCCATGCCGCCCGCGCTTTCGGACGAGGCCAACCACCTGATCGCCGGGCTTCTCGGCTGACATGATCCGGTGCCCGGTGAAAAGGTGGGCCGTCAGGCGATGAGTTTTCCGGCGGGCCCCGGTCGTATGAGTGACACACCGCGACAGCGGGACCGCCGGGCACCGCGAAGCCCAGACAAGACAGAGGACATACAGATGCGCACGCTCATCAGCACCGCTTTCGTTTCCCTGGACGGCGTCGTGGAGGCGCCCGGCGGCGAGGAGGGGTACCGCAACGCCGGATGGACCTTCAAGGACATCGAGTTCGTCCCGGAGGCCTACGAGATCAAGGGCCGGGAGCAGAAGGAAGCCTCGGCGATGCTGTTCGGCCGGGCGAGCTACGAGGCGTTCAGCCCGGTGTGGCCGGCCATGGAGGAGTTCGCCGACTACAAGCCGCTGCCGAAGTACGTCGTCTCCACCACGCTCACCGAGGACGCCCTCGTGTCGGACTGGGGCGACACGACCATCCTGCGCTCCCTCGACGAGGTCGCCGCCCTGAAGGAGACCGAGGGCGGGCCGATCATCATGCACGGCAGCGCCGGCCTGAACCGCGCGCTGTCCGACGCCGGCCTGATCGACCGCTACCACCTGCTCGTGTTCCCGGTGCTGCTCGGCGCCGGCAAGCGCCTGTTCAGCGGCACCGACAAGGACGCCCAGAAGCTGAAGCTCGTCGAGCACGAGGCGTACTCCAACGGGATCCAGCTGAACATCCTCGACGTCGTGCGCTGACCCCGGTCGGCGCCCCCCGCCCGGTCAGGAGAAGTCCAGGCTGCCCGTGCGCTCGCGCTTCAGCTCGTAGAAGTGCGGTTGCCGGGCCAGGACCCGTACCGCGTCGAAGATCTCGGCGGCCTCGGCGCCGCGCGGGATCGCGCCGAGCACGGGCCCGAAGAACGGGGTGCCGTCCAGGTGCAGCGTCGGGGTGCCGACGTAGGCGCCCGTCGCCGGGTCCGTCCCGGCGTCGTGGCTGCGCCGCAGCGCCGCGTCGTACGTGTCCGAGTGCGCGGCGGCGGCGAGCTCCGCGGGCAGCCCCAGCTCGGCCAGGACCTCCGCCGTCACCTGGTCGAAGTCCTCGGCGCGGTCCTGGTGGATGCGCGTGCCGTACGCCGTGTACAGGTCGCGCAGGATCTTGTCGTCGTGCAGCTCGGCCGCCGCGACGGCGACCCGCACCGGGCCGAGCGAGCGGTCCACCAGATCCCGGTACCAGTCGGGCAGTTCGTTGCCCTCGTTGTGCAGGTACAGGCTCATCACGTGGAAGTGGACGTCGAGGTCGCGCAGCGGCTCCACCTCGAGGATCCAGCGCGAGGTGATCCAGGCGAACGGGCAGGCGGGGTCGAACCAGAAGTCCACTCGGGTGCGGTCGGTGTGCGGGGCGTCGTCTGTCGTCATGCCCTCAGCCTGCCAGTGATGTGGCCCTGCATCATGGGCCACATCGGGGTGGGTCCACTGGGCCATTCGGTGCGGCGGTCGACCGGTCAGGTGCCGTAGGACAGGGCGAGGGCGGCGAGTGAAAGGGCCAGCATGCCCAGGCAGTTGACCCAGAACTCCGAGCGCAGGAACCGGGCTCGGACATGGGCGTAGGACGCGGCCAGGAAGTAGCAGACGACGCCGGCGTTCGCCGCCGCGCCGACGCCGTCGTAGGAGAGACCCACGATCAGGCCCGCCGCGGCGAGCAGCTTGATCGCGACGAGGGACCACCACCAGTCCTCCGGGAACCCCACCCCGCTCAGACAGGCGCGGACGAAGGCGGGCGGTCGCACGGATATCAGGGCGTCGGCGGCGAGCACACCGGCGAGCACCGCCTGCGGCCACCACGGATCCGGGCTCAGGTTCATGACGGGTTCCCCTCTCGGTTCTCGATGATGAACTCCACTGCCGCGACCAGGTCCGTCACCGGCCCGCCGAGGTCGTCGGTACCGCTCCCCGCGCCCATGAACAGCGTGCCGAGGTAGGCGAGATGGACGGCCGTCGCGGCGCGCTCCGCCGCCGCAGGGGCGAACCCGTGCTGGGTGAGGACCTCGGCGATCTCCCGCCGCAGCACCCCGGCCAGCTCGTCGAAGACGCCCGCGCGATGCCGGCCGGAGACGAGCGCGGCCGCGTAGTGCCGGGCCAGGTCCTGGTCCGCGGTGAAGACCTCGACGAACGGCGCGAACAGGGTCAGCACCTCGTCCACGGGGCTGCCCGCGGTCCGGGTCGCCTCCCGCGCGCCCCGGGCCGCGTGGAGCGCGGCGATCCGGCGGTCGAAGAGCTCGACCAGGATCGCCGCCTTGTCGCCGACCGCCATGACGGTCCCGACGCTGACCCCGGCGTCGGCGGCGATGTCCCGGACCGTCGTCGACGCGTACCCGCGCGCCCCGAAGAGACGCTCGGCCGCGCCGAGGACCCGTGCCCGGGTCGCTTCCTTCTGCTCGGAGCGCGAGGCCGCCGTCATGACGCCACTCGCTGAACGAGTTCAGTGAACATGTTCAGCAACTTAGCGAGAGGGAAAGGTGGAGTCAATCGCCGCGGGAGGCAGGAAGGGAACGCGAACGGCCGGTGGCGGGAACCTGTCCGCCACCGGCCGCCTCGTCAGGCCGCCGCCAACTCCGATCGCAGGGACCGGCGTTGGGACGCAAGCCCGGGGTCGAGCGCCGGGACCGCCGCCAGCAACGCGCGGGTGTAGGGATCCTGAGGACGCGTGTACACCTCGTCCACCGGCCCCTCCTCCACGACGCGGCCCGCCCGCATGACCGCCACCCGGTCGCTGACCTGACGCACGACGGCCAGATCGTGCGCGATGAACACCAGGGCGAGGCCCAGCTCCCGCTGCAGGCGGCCGAGCAGCTCCGTGACCTGGGCCTGCGTCGTCACGTCGAGCGCCGACACGGCCTCGTCGCACACGATCAGGTCCGGGTCCGCGGCGAGTGCCCGCGCGATCCCGACCCGCTGCCGCTGCCCGCCGCTGAACTCGTGCGGATAGCGGTCGTACAGATCGGCGTCCAGACCGACCTGTGCGAGCAGTTCGCCGACCCGGGCCCGGATCGCCCGCTCGTCGAGCTTCCCGGCGGCCCGCAGCGGATCCGCGACGGACTCGCCGACCGAGCGGCGCGGGTTCAGCGACGAGTGCGGGTCCTGGAACACCATCTGCACCCGGCCCCGCCGCACCACCCGGCCCGCACTCGGTTCCAGCAGCCCGACCAGCATCCGGCCGAGCGTCGTCTTGCCGCTGCCGCTCTCCCCGACGATGCCGAGCGTCTCGCCCCGGCGCACGGCGAGCGAGACCCCGTCGACGGCCTTCGTCGCGGCCGCCCGCCGGCCGAACACCTGGTGGACGTCGACCGCCTCGACCAGCGGTTCCGCCGTCTCGGCGGGAGCCGGCCGGTCGGTCGTGGCCGCGCCGTCGATCCGGGGGACCGCCGCGAGCAGCGCCCGCGTGTACGGCTCCGAGGGCGCGGCCAGCACCGCGCCGACCGGACCGCGCTCGACGGCCCGCCCCGCCCGCATCACGAGGACGTCGTCGACGGACTCGGCGGCCACCCCCACGTCGTGCGTGACCAGGACGAGCCCCATGCCCGTCTCCTGCCGCAACTGGTGCAGCAGATCCAGGATCTGGGCCTGCACCGTGACGTCCAGGGCCGTCGTCGGCTCGTCCGCGATCAGCAGCTGCGGCTCGCAGGCCAGCGCCATCGCGATGAGCGCCCGCTGCCGCATCCCGCCCGAGAACTCGTGCGGCCGCGACCGGGCCCGGCGCGCCGCGTCCGGAATGCGCACCCGGTCCAGGACCTCGACGGCGCGAGCCCGTGCCGCACGCCGCGAGACCCGGTGATGGACCCGGTACACCTGCGCGATCTGGTCGCCCACCGCGTAGTACGGGTCGAGCGAGGACAGCGGGTCCTGGAAGACCATCGCCGCCTTCGCGCCGCGCAGCGAGCGCAGCTCCGCGTCGTCGGCCTTTCCCACGTCCACCCCGGCCACCCGCACCGAGCCGGACACCTCGGCGCCCGTGCCGCGGTGCAGCCCGAGCAGCGCGTACGCGGACGCGCTCTTGCCCGAGCCGGACTCGCCGACGATGCCCAGCGCACGGCCGGGCTCCAGCGTGAACGACAGATTCCGTACGGCCTGTACCGCGCCGAACGACACGGACAGGTCCTCGACCTTGATCAGGCTCATGCGAGCACCACCCTTCGGTCGGCCAGCGCGTGGAACACGTCCGCGAGGGCGCCCGCGAGGACGACGAAGAACCCGGTGACCAGCACCAGACCCACGACGACCGGAAGGTCCACGGTCCGGACCGCGTCCACCAGTTCACGCCCCACACCCGGGATGCCGAACAGCGACTCCGTCAGCAGCGCGCCGCCGAACATCGAGCCGATGTCCAGCGCGCCGAGCGCGATCACCGGAGCGAGCGCGCCGCGCAGCGCGTGCCGCCCGACCAGCGTCCGCTCCGGCACCCCGTAGGCCCGGAACGTGCGCACGTGGTCCTCGGCGAGCGTCTCCAGCATCGAGGCGCGCGTCATCCGCGCGTACGGCGCCGCGCTCACCAGGGCCAGCGAGATCCACGGCAGCAGCAGGTTCCACGCCCACTGCTCGGGATCGTCGGTGAACGGCACGTAGTCAGGGAACGGCAGCACCTGAAGCACCGTCACCAGCATGATGATCAGCAGCAGCCCGATGACGAACACCGGCGTGGCCATGCCCGCGAGCGTGATCCAGGTGAGGATCCGCTCGGCCGGCCGGCCGCGCCGCCACACCGACAGCACGCCGGTGCCGACACCCAGCAGCACCCACAGCACCGACGCGCCGAGCACCAACGAGGTGGTCGCCGGCAGCTTCGCCAGGATCAGCCCGGTGACCTGCTGATCGCTCTGGTACGAGAGCCCGAGGCAGGGCGCCGGGCAGTGCAGCACACCGGTGCCGGTCGAGAAGTCCTGCCCGGTGAACAGGGCCTGGAGGAAGTGCGCGTACCGCAGGTACAAGGGGTCGTCCAGCTTCAGCTGGGCGCTGACCTGCGCCACCTGCCCGGGGGAGCAGCGCGGCCCGCAGGCGATCTGCGCGACATCGCCCGGGACCACGTAGAAGGCCGCGTACACGACGACGCTGAGGGTGAACAGGACGAAGACGGCGCCGCCGGCGCGGCGGATCAGGAAGCCCGTCATGCGCCGGCCTCCTTCTCGGCATCGTGCCGGGTCTCCTGCTTGCGGCCGGTGCCGACCCGCAACCGGGACTCGGCCCGCGGGTCGAGCGCCGTGCGCACGCCCTCGCCGAGGACGGTCAGCGCCAGCACCGTGACGAACAGCAGGAGCGCGGGGATCAGCAGATACGTGGGCGCCGCCTGGTACCAGGTGTCGGCGTCGCTGAGCATCTGCCCCCACGACGGGGTCGGCGGCTTGATGCCGACGCCGAGGAAGGACAGGGCCGCCTCGACCACGATGTTCCCGGGGAACAGCAGGACCGCGTACGTGATGACGGGCGCGGCGAGCGCGGGCAGCAGCTCGCGCCGGGCGACCTGCCACCGGCCCCAGCCGCTGAGCCGGGCCGCCGCCACGTGGTCGAGCGATTTCAGGGCCAGGGTCTGGGCCCGCACGATCTTCGACGTACCGGCCCAGCCGACCAGGCCGATGATGACGGCGATCAGCACGGGGCGCGGGAATCCGGCCGGGACGACGGCGAGCGCGCCGAGCGCCACCACCATCACCGGCAGCGCGACGACCACGTCCGTGACCCGGCTGAGCGCCTGGTCGACGATCCGGTTGCCGAGACCCGCGGCCAGGCCGATGGCGACCCCGAGCAGCACCTGGAGGAGTGTCGCGGCGAGCGCGACACCGAGCGAGACCCGGGCGCCGTACACGACCCGCGCGAACAGGTCGCGTCCGGTGAGGGGTTCGACGCCGAGCCAGTGGTCGGCGCTCGCCCCGCCGAACGAGCCGAGCGGCACGCCGCCGGTCGCGGAGTCGACGAGATCAGGGTGGTACGTCGTGGGGTCCTGGCCCTCGACCGCGGTGAGCAGCGGGGCCGCCAGCGCGATCAGGACCAGGAAGGCGACGACGCCGCCCGCGACGAGCGCGGAGCGCCGGGCCCGCAGCCGCCGCCAGAAGGGGCGGCCCCCGGGGGGGGGGGCCGCCGCGACGACCCCCGCCCCCTCGGCCGCGTCACCGGATGCGGTGACTTCGGTGAGCAGTGCTTCGGCCATGGCTACTTGACCGCGACCTGCGACACGTCGAGCACACCGGTCCAGTCGCTGATCACGATGTTCTTGACGGACTCGCCGTAGAGCCGCTTGTAGACCGGGTGGAACAGGGGCACCGTGAGCGCCTGCTCGCCGACCTTCTTGTCGAGCGCGCCCCAGCGCTGGGCGGCCGCGCTCAGGTCGGTCAGCTTGTTGATCGCGTCGATCTCCTTGTTGACCGAAGCGTCGTCCAGCTGCGCGGTGTTGAAGTTGTAGCCGGACTTCACGATCTGCCGGCCGTCGAAGATCGGCGCGAAGAACGGGCCGCCGGAGGGCCAGTCGGCTCCCCAGCCGGTCAGGAAGAAGCCGGGCTCGGACTTCACGCTGTGCACGGTCTCGGAGTAGTCGTTGTCCTCCAGACCCTGGAGCTTGACCGTGATGCCGGCCTTCTTCAGCGCCTCCTGGAGCGCGGTCGCGATCTCGGGGCTCGTCGCGAAGTCCTTCGCGTTGGAGTGCGTGAGCGTGACGGTCAGGCCCTTGGCGTAACCGGCCTCCTTGAGCAGTTCCTTGGCCTTCGCCGCGTTGCCGCTCTTCCCGGCGGGGAAGTGGTCGTAGGGCGTGTAGCCGAACGACTTCTGGTTCGGCAGGAAGGTCGTCGCGGCGTCGGCGAGCGAGGAGCCGCCCGCCGCGTTCACGACGGAGGAGCGGTCCACGGCGTAGGAGATCGCCTGGCGCACCTTCGGGTTGTCGAACGGCTTCACCTTCGGGTTGAAGGCGATGTAGTTCGTGTAGCCGAAGTGGCCCGTGCCGACGCGCGCGGCGAGGTCCTTGTCGCCGGACACCTTGGCGAGCTCGGCCGGGCCGAGGTTGGTGTCGGTCGTGACGGCGGCCGCGTCGGCGCCGCGCGAGGCGGAGAGCCGCTGGTTGATGACGGCGGAGTCGAGCCCGGAGCGGACGTCGATCCGGTCGGGGTAGGCCTTGCGCTCCTCGTCGGTCGTCGCCGACCAGTGCGTGTTGCGCTCCAGGACGAGCCGCTCGCCGTCGCCCTCGTTCTTCACGACCTTGTACGGGCCGGAGGAGACGGGGTGCTGCTCGTACTTGGTGCCCTTGTCCTTCTTCTGCGGCACCGGCGTCGTCTGGGTCTGCGTGGCCAGGAAGGGGAACTCGCCCTCGGGCTTGTTCAGGTGGAAGACGATGGTCCGCTCGTCGGGCGTCTCGATCGAGTCGAGGCCCTTCTTGTCCTTGTACGGGCCCTCGTAGTCGGCCCCGCCGATCAGCCAGTCGCGCAGGTACGGGGCGCCGCCGGACAGTTCGGCGGCGAAGGAACGCTCGATGCCGTACTTGATGTCGGCGCTCGTGATCGGGCTGCCGTCCTCGTACTTGAGGCCCTTCTTGAGGGTGTACGTCCACACCGTGGCGTTCTTGCTGGGCGTGCCCAGGTCCGTCGCGAGGTCCGGGACGACCTTCGCTCCCGCCGCGCCGGCCTCGCGGTTGCGGGTGGTGAGCGTACGGAAGACGAGCGAGGGGATGTTGCCGCCGCCGGAGGTGTAGAGGCGCGCGGGGTCGAAGTCCTCCTGCGGGATGCTGTTCAGGACGGTGAGCGTGCCGCCCTTGTGGGGCGTGCCCGCGGCGCCGGCGGAACCGCCCTTGCTCTCCTGGGGACCGCAGGCCGCTGCACCCGCACCCACGACGAGCACGGCTGCGGCCGCGGCCAGGCGGCGGGACTTGACGGGCGGTTGACGCATCGGAGGAGACCTCTCTGAGAACTGCTGCGGATCGGGATGAGGGGAACCGCGCAGGCAGCGAGAGGGGCGCACGGACACGACCGTGTCGACTCGTCGACATGGCGGGAAGCCGGGAGGTCGACGGGCGAGGGTACGGAAGGGGAGCGCCGGGAACTGTCACGCCTGCGGGCGGAGTACGCACGGGTGCGCGCTCGGAACGGGAACCGTCCGGGCCGGACGGCCCGCGCGCACGTCTGCAGACGTCAGCAACAGTGAATGTCGGAGACGCTGTGCCCGGTCACGCCGATGAGCGCCAGCTCGATGGCGGCGCTCTTCAGGGTGACGGGACTGCGTGACATGGACAGGAATATGAAGCAGATGATCAGGAGATGTCAACGCGAGACGAGACGATCGTCTCACCATGCGAAATGCCCCGATATGCTCGAAGGTGCCCAGGAGTCATGAACTCACGGGCACCTTCGCGTAGTTGGGCGCGTGGCGTCAGCTGCCGGTCGAGCCGTCGAGCATCTCACGCAGGATGTCGAGATGCCCGTTGTGCCGGGCGGTCTCCTCGGTGAGGTGATGCAGGATCCAGCGCAGATCGATCGCGTGACCCTGGCGCGTCGTCCGCTGCGCCTTCGTGTCCAGAGGGTGCTTCGCCACGAGCTCCCGGTAGCGGGCGCTCTGCTCGGTGTACGCGTCGAGCAGCTCCGGCAGCGGGATGTCGACGGCGATGCGCATCTCGCGGTCGGGATCCTCGTCGGTCCACGGCCCCTCGTCCTCCTCGCCGAGGAAGACGACCTGGAACCAGAAGTACTCGACCCAGCGCAGATGGTTGATCAGCCCGCTCAGGGTCATCAGCGGGGATCCGGGCAGCAGGGCCGTGCGGGCGTGCTCCGCGGAGACGCCCTCGCACTTGGCGCGAGCCGTGTCGCGCGTGTAGTCGAGGAACGTGGTCAGCTGGGTGCGGTCGTCCCAGGCGGCAGGTGTGTCGTCGATACGAGTCATCGCGCCCAGCATCGCGGAACACGGCGCGCGATGTCGACGCGTTTTGCCGGCGCGTTGTGCCGCGCCGGGGCTCTCAGTGCCCGTCGGGGCCGGTGGCGAAATGGGGCAGCACCATCGCGACCAGCGCGTCGACGTCCCGCTCCACCATCGGCTCGCCCGTCATCCCCATCCGGTGCAGCAGGACGCCCACCACGACGTCGATGAAGAACAGCACCCGGTGCTCCGGCTCGCCGAGCGCCTCCTGGAGCGCGGTCAGATACGGCTGTTGCAGCCGCGTCGCCAGGATCTCGCGCAGCCCCGGGTCGCTGACGGCGTCACTGAACACGCCGGCGAACGCGTCCCCGACGCCCGGCTCGCCGATCCGCGCCGCGACGAGCCGCACGCTCGACTCCAGGATCTCCGCGCGGGTCTCGCCCTCCAGCGGGACCGGCCCCAGCGCGTCGAGGAGGCAGTCGACGATCAGTGCGCCCTTCGTGGGCCAGCGCCGGTAGACCGTCGACTTCGCCACCCCGGCCGCGGCGGCGATGCGCTCGACCGTGGCGCGGGCGTATCCCAGCTCGACGACCGTGCTCAACGTCGCGGCGAACACAGTGGAGTTGAGGCCGGCGCGGGGGCGGCCCGGCGGGCGACCGGGCGGGCGCACGGACGAGGTGCCGGACGGAGTGTCCGACGGGGTGTCTGACGGGCGCGAGGGCATGGCGCCACGATATCTCTTTTCGCTACCTATGGTTTCGATACCTCAAGTTTCGATACCTTGGGGTTCGATACCTCGGGTTCAGCGCCACGGGTTCGATGCCTCAAGGTGCGCAGACATCGCGAGAAGACCGTTCGGGCGAAGGGGAAGCCATGAGTGAGCACAGCGAGTCGGGCGGAATCGGCGGCACGGGCGCGGCGGCGCTCACCGCCCCGGAACGGCCGGCCGAGCCGGACTGGGAACACATCACGGCCGGTGAACTGGCCGCGTTCAGCGAGGCGGAGAACCGCTTCCGCGCGTCGGCCGCCGCACGCGTCGCCACCGGCGAGCCCGACCCGGACGCCGCGATCGAGTGGCGGACGGTGTCACTGCCGGGTCACGACCTTCCGGTCCGCGTGTACCGCCCCCGGCCCACTCGCGGGCCGTCGGACGGCGTGTCCCTGCCGCTCGTCGTCCACGTCCACGGGGGCGGGTTCGTGGGCACCGCGACGCAGAGCGACTGGGTCAACAGTCACCTGGCCGCCCGGCTGCCCGCCGTCGTCGTCTCGGTCGACCACCGGCTGCTGGCCTTCGACAGCCCGCTGACCCGCGCCGCCGACGACGTCTGGGACGTGCTGCGGCACCTGGCCGGCGACGCTGCCGCGTGGGGGATCGACCCGGAGCGGATCGCCCTGTTCGGGGAGAGCTGCGGCGGACTGCTCGGCGCGCTGACGGCGATCCGGGCCCGCGCGGCGGCGGGCCCCGCGCTCAGGGCGCAGGTGCTCGTCAACCCGGCCGTCGACACGACGGACGCCCTGTTCGACCACGCCTCCATGGCCGAGCACCCGCAGACCCCGTCCCTGAGCCTGCCCCAACTCCGTCTGTTCCGGCGGCTGGCCGTGCCGCCCGGCACCGACCCGCGCCCGCTCTCCCCGCTGCATGCGGACGACCTGAGCGGACTGCCGCCGGCCCTCGTCGTCGTCCCGACCCACGATCCGCTCGCCGACCACGGCCGCCGCTACGCCGAGCGGCTCGACGCGGCCGGCACACCCACCCGCCTCACGGAACACGCGGGCGCGATCCACGCCTTCCTGTCCCTGCCCGGAATCGTCCCGCAGGCGGAAGGGGCCCGGGCGGAGATCCTCGACTTCCTGCGCGTCACCCTGACCGGCTGAGCGGCACGGCACACGAACGCCGGCAGGCCGTACGGGTACGGCCTGCCGGCGGGGCACGGCTCCGGCGCCTGACACGAGGGGGGAGGACGAGGGGCCCGAGCCGCTGTGCTCAGCTTTCACGCCGGACCGCGGCCGCGCACCCCGGAGGGCGCGAACGTGTGACGGACTCGCGCGGCCGGGTGAGGGGCCGCCCGCCGTCACTTCCCGGTCGAGCGGAACCGGCCCGGCTCGACCTCCTCGACCCGGCCCTGATCGGACAGCCGGTCCAGGTGCCGGACCAGCGTGCGGCGCTCGATCAGCGGGACGTGCACGCCCTCGACGTGCGGCCGGTAGACCAGCCGATGGGCGGCGAGTTCGTCGACATCGCGGGGTTCGTCGAGCAGGGACAGCAGCGTGGCGTCACGCCGCTCGACGACACCGGTGAACGCGTCCAGCCGGTTCCGGAACTCGGCGGCCCCCTCGATCACGCCCTTCTGGTGCGCGGTGCCGTACCAGCGGGCGTCGATCTCCCGGCAGCGCCGCAGCGACGCCTCGAAGTCGACGAGGTTGCTCCCCGCGTCCCCGTAGAACGGGCCGAAGGAGGTCAGGTCGATGTCGGCGACGAACAGGAACCCGTCCGGCTCGACGAGGAAGCCGCAGTGCCCCGCCGTGTGCCCCGGCAGGTGCACCACGGTCACCGTGCGCCCGCCGAGATCGAACACCGTGCCCTCCGCGAAGCCCTGGGCGTCCGGCCGGTCCGTCACCCGGAACTCGTCCCGCAGCAGCCGGTCGAGCGAGGCGCGGTTCTCCTCGGCCGGCCCGAAGCTCGCCACCATCGCGGCCCGCGAGCGCACCGCCGCCAGGTCCTTCTCATGGACGTGCACGGGCATGTCGTAGCCGCCCAGGCCGGCCACGTGGTCCTCGTGCCCATGGCTCACCAGGACCATGTCCGCCGCCGGCACGTGCTCCACCAGGGACAGCGAGGGATCCACGACGACGGTCGCGTCCGTCCCGCGCACCAGCAGCGAGTTCCCGTAGGGAAACGCGCCGCGCCGGTCCCCGACCAGCACCGAGACCGCCCCGTACGGCACTTCGGCCGGGGGAGCGGAGGACGGATCGGTCACGGGTGCACCTCGTCGTTCTGTCGGTCCCGGGCGCTCGGCTCCGGGCGGGAGGCCAGTGTGGCGGCGAACTCCTCAGCAGGGAAGAGCCGGTCCCGCGGGCCGGGCGGCGCGGGGCGGTGCCGGGCGGTCGGTGATCCAGCGGGCCGCGAGCAGGCCCGACGCGGCGGTGAGGGCGGCGGCCGCGATCACCGTGGCGTTCAGGCCGAGGGCGTCGGCGAGGATTCCGGCGACCAGGGCGCCGACCGCGTAGCCGATGTCGCGCCAGAACCGGTAGGTGCCCAGGGCGTTCGCCCGCCAGGCGGGGTGGGCGTGGTCGGCGACCGAGGCGATCAGTGCCGGGTAGACCATCGCCGTGCCGAGGCCCAGCGCGACGGCGGAGAGGACGCCCGCGAGCAGCGGCGTGTCCAGCAGGACGAGGGCGATCACGAAGCCGGCGGACTGGACGAGCATGCCGGTGACGATCAGGGGTTTGCGGCCGACGCGGTCGGCGAGGTGGCCGGTGGGGATCTGGCCGATGCCCCACAGGATCGGGTACAGGCCCTTGATGAGTCCCACCGCGGCGAGGCCGAGGCCGTGGTCGGTGAACAGGAGCGGGAAGACGCCCCAGGTGAGACCGTCGTTCAGGTTGTTGACGAGCCCCGCCTGACTCGCGCCGCGCAGCGAGCGGTGACGCCAGGACGTCCGGGCGAAGGCGGCGGCCAGGCCGGTGTCCTCGCCGGTGGGCAGCGGCTCGGTGTGCTGGGCGAGCTCGAGGGCGACGTGCCCGGCGGTGTCCCGCGCGGCCAGCGCGAGAGCCAGTCCGGCCACGACGAAGACGACACCGATGAGCTCGGGCGCGGGGCGCAGCCCGTACACGGTGGCGAGCCAGCCGGTGAGCAGGGCGGTGACACCGACGGCGGTGTACCCGGCGGCCTCGTTGAGGCCTGTGGCCAGGCCCCGGCGGGCGGGCCCGACGAGGTCGATCTTCATGTTGACCGTCATAGACCAGGCCAGCCCCTGGTTGAGGCCGAGCAGGACGTTCGCGGCGACGACCCAGCCCCAGGACGGCGCCCAGGCGAGCACGAACGGCACGGGGACGCCGATCAGCCAGCCCGCGACCAGGAGCTGCTTGCGCCGGAACCGCGCGGTCAGGGCTCCGGCGGCGAGATTCGTCAGCGCCTTGGTGAGCCCGAAGGCGATGATGAACGAGAACACGGCCAAGTCGCTGGTCAGCCCGAAGACCTCGGTCCCGATGAGCGGGACCGTGGTGCGCTCCAGGCCGACCAATCCACCGACGCAGACGTTGACGACGACCAGCAGCGTGAACTGCGGCCAGTTCTCCCGCAGTCCGAGCCGTACGGGTCCGGCAGGCCCCCGGGCCGCGAGCCCGCTCACGGAGCCTCGCCCTCGGTGAGCCGCAGGCCGTGCGCGGCCGCGTAGTCGCGCGGATGTCCGTTCAGGACGCTGACGCCCGGGTGCCCGGCGCGTTCGAGGACACTGGCCGCGGTCATGGCGCGCTCCCCGTGCCCGCAGGCCACGACCGCACCCTCGGGGGTGTCGGCGGCATGCGCGGCCAGCGCGCCGAGCTCCAGATGGAGGGCGCCCGGGACGTGCCCGGCCGCGAACTCGGACTCCTGGCGCACGTCGACGTACGCGGTGCCGGGCGCCCGGTCCGCGGTGAGGTACGCGGTCTCCGACACCGGGAGCCCGGCCGCGCGCCAGGCGGCCATGCCGCCGGCGAGGTGCCCGGCGATCCGCTCGTAGCCGATCTTGTACGCCTGCCAGACGATCTCGCCCAGGTCCTGGTCCGCGTCGGCGACGAACGCGAGCGGGGCGTCGTCGGGCAGCAGCCAGCCGAGCCAGGTCGCGAACTGGCCGCGCAGCGCGATCGACACGGACCCGGGGACATGGCCCGCCGCGTACCGGGCGGCCGGGCGCACGTCCACGACGTACCCGCCCTCGGAGAGCAGCGCGCGGACCCGGTCCGCGCCGAGGGCGGGCAGCATCGGGTCGTGCGTCAGGACGGCGGGGCCGAGCCGGTTGCGCTCGGAGAGGCGGTCGAAGTAGGCCGGGTAGCTGCCCAGACCGTCGAGGAGCCGGCGTACGAAGGTGTCCTCGTCCGGCGCCGCGAGCAGCGGGTTGGCCCGCTTCTGGGCGCCGATCGTGCTGGTGCGCTCGCTGCCGGGCGGGGCGGAGCAGAACGAGCCCGCGCCGTGCGTGGGCCAGACCGCGGTGTCCTCGGGCAGCCGGGCCAGCCGCCGCAGGGAGCGGTACTGGGCGCGGGCGAGCTCCTCGGTGCGCTCGGCACCGAGGAGGTCGGTGCGGGCGGCGGAGTTCACGATCAGCGAGCCGCCCGTGAACACGCCCACGGGGTGCCCGCCGTCGAGGAGCAGGAAGCAGAGGTGCTCGTCGGTGTGGCCGGGAGTGGCCAGCGCGCGCAGCGTCAGACCGCCCAGGTCGACCTCGTCGCCGTCGGCCAGGCCCCGGTGCGCGAAGCCGCGCCCGCCCGCGGCCGAGGCGAGCACGACGGCGCCCTTGTCGTGGGCGAGCTGGACCGCGCCCGAGAGGAAGTCGGCGTGGAGGTGGGTGTCGGCGGCGAAGGCGACCCGCAGTCCGCGCCGGCCGGCGGCGGCGTGCAGGGCGCGCAGATCACGGCCGGCGTCCACGGCCAGGGCGCGGCCGTCGCCCAGATCGACGAGGTAGGCGCTGTTGCCCAGCCCTTCGTCGAGAAGAGGCACGAGGTGGTCGTCGGCGAAGCCCACGAGTCCTCCAAGATCAGGTGAAGCAGGCGGGACGCCAGGTGCCGTGTCTCGCCGGCCGCTGCCGCGACCTTCTATTACAATAATCCATGGATCTATGGAGGATGGCATGCCGAAAACGGCGAAGACCGCGAAGGCCGGCGCGAAGGCGGATCTCTACGACGCGTTCGCGTCCAGCGGCAAGGCGCTGGCCAGCGGAAAGCGTCTGGAACTGCTGGATCTGCTGGCCCAGGGCGAGCGCACGGTCGACGCGCTGGCCAAGGCGGCCGGGCTGAACCTGACGACCGCGTCCGCGCATCTGCAGACCCTCAAGCAGGCCGGGTTCGTCGCCACCCGGCGCGAGGGCGTGCGCGTCCACTACCGCCTGGCGGGCGAGGACGTCGCGCGGCTGTTCGCGCTGTTGCGCAAGGTCGCCGAGACCCGTCAGGCCGCCGTGCCGGCCGCCCGCGACGCCTACCTCGGCGAGGACGGCGGCGCCGAGGTCGGCCGCGAGGAACTGCGGGCCCGCCTCGAGGCGGGGGACGTGGTGCTCCTCGACGTACGCCCGGTGGAGGAGTACCGGGCCGGGCACATCCCGGGCGCGCTCTCCGTCCCGGTCGCCGAACTGGCGGACCGGATCGAGGAGTTGCCCCGGGACCTGGAGATCGTCGTGTACTGCCGCGGCGAGTACTGCGTCCTCGCGTACGACGCGGTGCGCCTGCTCGCCGAACGCGGCCGCCGGGCGATCCGCCTCGACGACGGCATGCTCGAATGGCGGCTCGCCGAACTCCCCGTCCACACCGGCGAACCGGCGTGACGGATGCCCGCCCGGGACCCCGGGAGGGTCAGGCGGGGCGCCCCGCCATGCGGTGCTCGTGGGCCGGGTACACGCCCAGGACGCGGACCTCGGAGGAGAAGAAGCGCAGCTCGTGCAGGGCCAGCGCCACGCGCGGCTCGTCGACGTGGCCCTCGATCTCGACGTAGAAGCAGCTCGGGTTGAGCCCCGCGCCCATCTGGTAGCTCTCGATCTTCGTCAGGTTCACCGCGTTGCTGGAGAAGCCGCCGAGGGCCTTGTACAGCGCGCTCGGGATGTTCCGTACGGCGAAGAAGAGGCTCGTCATCGTCGGGGTGCCGGACAGCGGGGCGAAGGCCGCTTCGCGGGACAGGACGACAAAGCGCGTCGTGTTGTCCGGGTCGTCCTCGACGCCCGCCCGCAGCACCTCGAGACCGTGGTGCCGGGCCGCGGCCGGCGGGGCGAGCGCCGCGTGCCGCGGGTCCCCGAGCTCGGCCACCTCACGGGCCGCGCCCGCCGTGTCGTCACTGACGAGCGTGCGCCAGCCGCCCTCCCGCAGCACCTTGCGGCACTGCCCGAGCGCGTGCACATGGCTGCGCACCTGCTCCACCTGGTCGAGCGTCGCCCCCGGCACCCCCACCAGGTCGAAGTGGATCGCGAGGAAGTACTCCCCGATCACGAACAGGCCGGACTCCGGCAGCAGATGGTGCACGTCGGCGACGCGTCCGGCGGCGGAGTTGTCGACCGGGATCACCGCGAGGTCGGCGGTGCCGAGTGTCACGGCGTCCAGGGCCTGCTCGAAGTTGGTGCAGGGCAGCTCGGCGCAGCCGGGGAACAGTTTCTGGGCGGCGGCCGCGGAATTGGAGCCGTATTCACCCTGGTATGCGACGCTCGTCACTGTGGGTCACTTTCGAAGAGAGCTGGCGCCGTCGGTCAGCACGGCATCACCGTAGACCGAACCGGCCCGCCCCCTGAGGCGGTGTCCACAACGAGAGACCGGTGAGAGACCCGCGAGATCGCGGACGGGGGAGGCCGATGAGAAAAGGAGTCGGCGCGTGGAAGGCGCTCTGTTACGGTGGATCTTCCATTCTTCGTGTGATCAGGAGCAGACCGTGGCGGGTGACGACGACATCTCCGGGTGAGACCCGGACCTGACGGCCACCGGTGACGCCGAAGACGCGTCCGCCGAAGTGGCTGCCTCGTCGTCCCCTTTCGCCATGACTCCCTTCGCGGTGGAGTGCCCCACGCATTCCCGCGTCACCCTTTGAGGTACACACGATGTCCGACATCTCCGTCGTCTGCTCGAACCTGACCTTCGCCTGGCCCGACGACACCCCCGTCTTCGCGGGCCTGTCCAGCACGATCGGCCCCGGCCGCACCGGGCTCGTCGCCCCCAACGGCGCGGGCAAGAGCACCCTGCTGAAGCTGATCGCGGGCGAGCTCCGGCCCACCGCCGGATCCGTGACCGTCACCGGCACCCTCGGCTACCTCCCGCAGAGCCTGCCGCTCACCTCCGACCTGACCGTCGCCGAGGTCCTCGGCGTCGACGGCGTCATCCGGGCGATCGACGCCGTCGAGTCCGGCGACGTCGCCGAGGAGCACTTCACCACCATCGGCGACGACTGGGACATCGAGGAGCGCACCCGCGCCCAGCTCGACCGCCTCGGCCTCGACGACGTCGCCCTCGACCGTGTCCTCGGCACCCTCAGCGGGGGCCAGGTCGTCTCCCTCGGCCTCGCCGCCCAGCTCCTCAAGCGCCCCGACGTGCTGCTCCTCGACGAACCCACCAACAACCTCGACGCCGACGCACGGCAGCGCCTCTACGACGTCCTGACCGACTGGAACGGCGCCCTGCTGATCGTCAGCCACGACCGCACCCTCCTCGACCGCATGGACCGCATCGTCGAGCTGGACCGCGGCGAACTGCGTCTGTTCGGCGGCAACTTCACCGCCTACGAGGAAGCCGTCAAGGCCGAGCAGGAGGTCGCGGAGAAGAACGTGCGCAACGCGGAACAGGCACTCAAGCGCGAGAAGCGCGAGGCGCAGCAGGCCCGCGAGCGCGCCGAGCGCCGGATGAGCAACGCGGCCCGCAACCTCAAGGACGCGGGCCTGCCGAAGATCTTCGCCGGGACCATGAAGCGCGGCGCGCAGGAGGCCGCCGGACGCTCCGGCCAGGTCCACGCGGGGCGCGTCAGCGAGGCCAAGTCCCGGCTCGACGAGGCCGGACGCGCCCTGCGCGACGAGCAGCGCCTCACCCTGGACCTCCCCGACACCCGGGTCCCCGCCGGGCGCACCGTCTTCCACGGCGAACACCTCCAGGTCCGCCACGGCGACCGTCCGCTGTTCGCGGGCGACGGCCTCGACCTCTCGATCCGGGGCCCGGAGCGCATCGCCCTCACCGGCCCGAACGGCAGCGGCAAGTCCACCCTGCTGAGGCTGGTCCTCGGTGAACTCGCGCCCGAGAGCGGCGAGATCAGGCGGGCCGACGGACGCGTCGCGTACCTGTCGCAGCGGCTCGACCTGCTGGACCTCGACCGGACCGTCGCCGAGAACTTCGCCGCGTACGCGCCGCACCGCACCGAGGCCGAGCGGATGAACCTCCTCGCCCGCTTCCTGTTCCGCGGCGCCGGCGCGCACCTGCCCACGGGTGTCCTGTCCGGCGGCGAACGGCTGCGCGCCACGCTGGCGTGTGTGCTGTGCGCCGAACCGGCCCCGCAGCTCCTGCTCCTGGACGAGCCGACGAACAACCTCGACCTGGTCAGCGCCGGGCAGCTGGAGAGCGCCCTCGCCTCCTACCAGGGAGCGTTCGTCGTGGTCAGCCACGACGAGCGGTTCCTCGCCGAGATCGGGGTCGAGCGCCGGCTGCGGCTCGCGGACGGCGCGCTGACGGAGGTCGCCGCGCCCGGTGAGTGACACGTTCACCGGGACGTACCTCCGCCACCAGGGTGATTCGTGTTCCGGCACCTGCCGGACCGGTCACACATCGAAAGTCATGACGGCGGCCGCAGTTCACGCCGCCGAGGGGTCGAAACGCTGGAAGGTCATATGAGTGAATCTCAGGTACGTCGGCATGCGGACACCGCGGGGCGGCACATGCCGTCCCCGCGTCCGCAGTGGCAGAACCTCTTCGTCGCTCCGGAGTACAGCCCGGACCTGACGGAGCTGGACTGCCCGGACACGGCGTACGAGGAGCCGGACACCGTCGTACCGGTGCGCCGCCGCGCCGCACGGCGGGCCGAACGGCTCCACTGACGGACGTGTGCCGCCCGGTCGTGGCGGGCGGCACCACCGGGGGCATCACCGGGCGGGGTTCTCCTCAACGGGCGCAAGCCCGTTCAGGTCGTTGTCGGCGGCGACAGAAGACCCTGTACGCGTCGACATGGCCCCCGGAGAGCCGGGGTGGTGAGGATCGTCACGTCGAACCGAACCCCGCCCGTAGGAAAGCGAACTGACGTGAGCAATCTCGCCACAGCCCTCGTGGAAGCGGCCCGTACACACCCGCAGCGACCGGCGATGCGCGTCGGGTGCGGCGTGCTGCCCCTCGTCGAACTGGACGAACTGAGCGCCCGGGTGGCGGGCGGACTGCACGCGCACGGACTGCGCCCCGGCGACCGGGTGGGGCTCCCGGCGCCGGACGAACCCGTCTTCCCCGTCCTGTACTTCGGCGCCCTGCGGGCCGGGGCCGTGGCCGTCGTCGCGCCCCGACGCGACGGCGTGCCGCGCGCGGTGCGCCCGCGGGGCGCGGCGCAGGGCGCGCGCCTCGTGTTCCGGACCACCGCGCCCGAGACACCGCACGGCGGCGTGGCGGGCACGGAGCACACGGAGGCCGACGACACGACCGTCGTGGGGGTCGGCCCGGGCTTCCTCGACCAGATGGTGTTCTGGCCGCAGCGGCCGAGCGTCGTGCACCGGGCCGGAGACGACGTCGCCGTGGTGCTGCGCTCCCGCGTGGGCGGCGCGGACACCGTCCTGACGCACGACGCGCTGCGCGCCCGTACGCGGTCGGCGGCCCGGCCCCTGCACGAGGTGCCGGTGGTGTCGGCGGCGGCCGACGTCCTCTACGCCACCGTGCGCACCGGCGCCTGCCTGTTCGGCGGAATGGTGGGCGCCGCCGCCGTGCCGGAGGCCGGGACCGCGGGGTGACCTCCTGGCGGCGCCGGCGGTGTCAGTCCCCGAGGCCGTCCGACGGGCCGGACGGTTCCTTGATCCCGGCCACGAGCAGCTCGATGAACGCCTCCCGGTCCGCCTCCGACGAAGGGCGGCCCGGGACGCCCGGCCGGGTCTGCCACGGGCGCGGGCCCGTGGCCGCGCGGTACTCGACCCCGACCGCGTCGAGCCGGGCGAGATGGTGCTCCAGACGCGGCCGGAACTCCTCGTACCGGCGCTCGCCCGTGGACCACAGCGCCTCGGCGACCGCGCACAGGCGCGGGAACGCGAAGTAGTCGACGGTGCGCGGCGAATCCATGTGCTCGGTCCAGATGTTGGCCTGACCGCCGAGCACGTGCGCGGCCTCGTCGGCGCTCAGCCCGGCCGGCACCGGATCGAACGCGTACGCCTTCTCCACCGTGATCGGCACCGCCACCGGGATCGGCTCGTCCGGGTCCTCGGACTGGCGGTAGTCCAGGTACACCTGGTCGTCGGGGCAGGAGATGACGTGCAAGCCCCGGCGGGCGGCCGTCACCGCGCCGGTCATGCCGCGCCACGACGCCACGACCGTGCCGGGCGGCACCTCGTCCTCCAGGAGCTCGTCCCAGCCGAACAGCCGCCGTCCGCGCGCGCTCACGTGCTCGCCGAGCCGCCGCACGAGCCACGAGCGCAGTTCGTGCTCGTGCCGCAGCCCCCGCTCGCGCATCAGCTCCTGCGTGCGCGGGTCCTCCTCCCACTCGGTGGTCGGGCACTCGTCGCCGCCCACACCGATCACCGCACCGGGGAACAGGTCCATGACCTCGTCGAGCACGTCACGGTAGAAGTCGACGGTGGACTCCTCCATGTTGAGGACGCGCGGATTGACGCCCCAGCGGGTCCACACCTCCGCCGGGCCGCCCCCGACGCCGAGCTCGGGGTACGCGGCGATCGCGGCCTGCGAATGGCCCGGCACGTCGATCTCGGGGACGACCGTGATGTGCCGCCGCGCCGCGTACGCCACGATCTCGCGGATGTCCTCCTGGGTGTAGAAGCCACCGTGCGGGCGGCCGTCGCCCTGCGCCTGGGGACCGGCGCCCCGCTGCGACTCGCGGCGCGACGCGCCGACCTCCGTGAGGCGCGGCCGTCGCCGGATCTCCACCCGCCAGCCCTGGTCGTCGGTCAGGTGCAGATGCAGGGTGTTGAGCCGGTGCATCGCCATCAGGTCGACGAACCGCAGCACGTCGTGCTTGGGCATGAAATGCCGCGCCACGTCGAGCATCGCGCCGCGCCACGCGAACCGCGGCGCGTCCGCGACGGCCACCACCGGCACCGCCCAGCGCACCCCGGACGCCTCGCCGCGCCGGTACACCTCGGCGGGCAGCAGCTGGAGCAGGGTCTGGCAGCCGTGGAAGACACCGGCGCGGTCCCCGCCCGTGACGACGACCCCGGCCGGGGTGACGTCGAGCCGGTACGCCTCGGCGCCGAGCGAGTCGTCGAGCCGCAGCTCCACGGCACGCTCCGCGCGGTCGACGAGCGGGAGGTCGAGGCCGGTGGCGGGGCGCAGCGCCGCCTGCAGCCAGCGCGCCTCGGGGCGCGCCTCGGGCGCCGCGACCAGCGCGGTCGCGTCGTCGAGCAGGAAGAAGCCGTCGTCGTGCCGGACCGAGGTGGGACGGGGCAGGAGCATCGGGTGGATCATCCTTTCACCGCTCCGGCCGACATGCCGGAGACGAGTTTGCGCTGGATGAGCAGGAAGAACACGACCACGGGCAGCGAGAAGACGACCGAACCGGCCATCTGCGCGCTGTAGTCGGTGCCCTGGGCCGGGTTCGTGAAGGACGCGAGCCACACCGGCAGGGTGTACTGGCTCTGCTCCTTCATGAACGTGTACGCGATGAGGTAGTCGTTCCAGGCGGCGATGAACGCGAACACGCTCGACGCGATCACCCCCGGCAGCACCAGCGGGAACAGGATCCGCCACAGCACCTGCCAGGTCGACGCGCCGTCGATCCGCGCCGCCTCCTCCACCTCGACCGGCACGGTCAGGAAGAACCCGCGCATCACCCAGATCGAGAACGGAAGGGTGAGCGCGAGATAGGCGAGCACCAGACCCGTGTACGTGCCGAGCAGCCCCGCCTCGTTGAAGACGAGGAACGTCGGCACGAGCAGCGCCGTGCCCGGCAGCATCTGCGCGACGAGGATCGCCACCATCACGGTGCGCCGGCCGCTGAACCGGAACCGGGAGACGGCCGCCGCGGCGAACATGCCGAGCACGATGGAGATCACGACCGTGACACCCACGACCAGCAGACTGTTCGTCAGGTTCGTCCAGAACTCCGTGCCGTTGAGCGCCACGTCGAAGTTGTGCAGCGTCGGCGCGCTCGGCCAGAAGCGCGGCGTCGCCGTCATCGCCTCGGAGCGCGGTTTGAACGCCGTGTTGACCATCCAGTACACCGGGAACAGCCACACGAGGCAGAACACGACCGCCACCGTGTTGCCGACGATCCGGCCCCTGCGGATCCTTCGCGCCGTCACAGGTCCTCCCCGGAACGCAGCAGCCGCCTGATGTACAGCGCGGTGACGGCGAGCAGCAGCACCGTCGTGACGACGGACAGGGCCGCGCCCTGGCCGACCTTGAACGCCACGAAGGCGGTCCGGTACGCGAAGACGCCCAGTGTGGTCGTCGCCGAGTCGGGGCCGCCCGCCGACACCAGCCAGATCTGGTTGAACACGTTGAAGTCCCAGATCACCGACATCAGCGTGATCAGGGTCAGCGTCGGCCGCAGGAACGGCAGCGTCACCGACCACCACACCCGCCACTCGCCCGCCCCGTCGAGCCGCGCCGCCTCCTGCAGCTCGGCCGGCATCTGGATCAGCGCCGCGTACAGGGTGAGCGCGATGAACGGCACCGCCTGCCACACGATCAGCAGCCAGATCGACACGTACGCGAGCGGCGCGCTGTTCGACCAGTCGGTGTCCGTCATGTCGCCGAACAGGCCGGTCCGCGTGAGCATCCAGTTGACGACCCCGTAGCCGGGCTGGAACAGCCACTTCCACACCAGGGACGAGGCGACCGTCGGCATCGCCCACGCGAGGATCAGCACGACCGTGACCGTCATCCGCATCGCCGACCCGAGCCGCGTCAGCAACTGGGCCACTCCCGCGCCGATCGCGACACTGCCCGCGACCATCGCCGCCGTGAACACGACCGTCCGCGCCAGCGAGCGCCAGAACTCGGCGTCGGCCAGCAGATCCGTGTACTGGCGCGTCCCGACGACGTCGAACGCGCCGGTGAACAGCGAGCGTTGGTCATAGTCCGTGAACGACGCGTACACCAGGAAGGCGATCGGCGCGACGGTGACGGCGAGCATCACCAGGCCCGCCGGCGTCAGCAGCGCCCACGCGACGAGGGACCCGCGCCCTCGCGAGGGCCGCTTGCGCGGCGGACCGGCCGCCTTGGCGCGCAGCGGAGGCGGGGGAGCGGCGGGGGGGGGGGGGGGGCCCCCCCCCCCCGGCGGGGGGGCCCCCCCCGCCCGGCAGTGCCGGCCTCGGGGGGGAGTGGGGCCGCGCCCGGCAAGGCGGACGCGATCCCGCGGCGCGCG
>NZ_JBITJS010000003.1:25123-350157 GCF_044460245.1 Streptomyces sp. NPDC050145
CCGGCCGCCGGGGGGGGGGGGGGGGGGGGGGGGCCCGGCGGGGGGGGGGGGGGGGGGGGGGGGGGGGGGGGGGGGGGGGGGGGCCCCCCCCCCCCACCGCCTGGTCAGTCCCCGGCATTGAGCACCTTGCCGGCCGTCGTGTCGAAGGTGCCCGCGGCCTGCTTCGGCGAACGCGAACCGGAGGCGACGGACGAGAAGACCTTGTCGATGTCCTTGTTGCCCTCGAGCTGCGCCCAGTTCGCCGAGGCCGGCGTCGCCTTCGAGCGCAGCGCCGCGTCGAAGAAGGGGCGCAGCAGCGGATCGGCCTTCTCCCCGGCCGCCTTGACCGCGCCCTCGCTGTTCGGGATCCAGCCGTCGCGGCCCGCGACCCACTCCGTCTGCACCGCGGGATCCGTGGCGATCTTCACCCACTGCAGCGCCAGATCCTGGTGCGCGCTCTTGGCCGCGACGCCCCAGTCGGAGCCGCCCAGCATGACCGGCTGAGACTCTCCCGACGCGCCCGGGAGCGGGAAGGTCCCGAGATCCGCGTCCTTGATCTTCGGGTTCGCCTTCTTGATGAGGTCGATCGTCACGTTCGTCGCGCTGATCGCCGACGCCCTGCCGTCCGCGAAGACCCGCGTCTGGTCCGGGTTCAGCGTGTCGATCGTGCGCGTCGACGGCGCCGAGAACTCGTTCTGGAACGCCTTGTACTCGGCAAGCCCCTTCTGCGCCGCGCCGGAGCCGAGCGCCCCCTTCCACGCCTTGCCGTCCTGCGCGGCCACGTCACCGCCCGCGTCCCACACCCACTGCACGCCCGTGTGCCAGTACTTGCCCGGCAGGTAGAAGGGGGAGAAGTCCCGCGCGGGGTGCGCCTCGCGGACCTTGCGCAGCGCCTTCTTCAGCTCGTCGTACGTGGTCGGGGCGGCCTTCACCCCGGCCGCGTCCCAGAGCTTCTTGTTGTAGATCACGGCGCGGGCGCCCGCGAAGGACGGCGCCGCGTACAGCCGCCCGTCCACCGTCGCCGGCTCCTCCAGACCGTCCAGCCACTCCTGGCCCTGGCGCAGGTCCTTCGCGTACGGGGTCAGGTCCATCAGGCCGCCGCTCGCCGCGAAGCTCGCCACCTGGGTGTTGCCGATGTCGATGACGTCCGGCGGCGTCGACGTGGCGAGCGCGGTGGTGATCTTGGTGGTGATGCCGTCCCAGTTCTGCACCTCGATCTTCACGTCGGCGCCGGTCTGCTGCGTGAAGCGGTCCTTCATCGCCTTGCGCGTGGCCTCGGAGTAGTCGCCGTCCATCACCCACACGGTGAGCGTCTTGCCCTTCGCCTTCACGACGGGCACCGCGCGCTGCTTGCCGTCGCCGCCCCCGTCGCGTCCCGCCGATCCGGAGCAGGCGGTCGCCGTGAGCGAGGCGGCCACGACCACCGCGATCGTCCCGCCGAGCGGTACGCGCCTCGCGCGCGTCGTCCTACGGGTCGTACGGGCCGTACGTGTCATGGGAACTCCTGGAAGAGGTCAGGACGGGAAGTCTTCGTGCCGCGGTGCGTTCACCACACGCCGAGCTCGCCCGCGAGGACGAGGCCGGCGGCGCCGAGCAGGATCAGATCGGAGTCGCCGGCCAGCGACCGCATGGTCAGCGCGGCCCCTATCGGCGCGTACGTACGGGCCCGGACGGTCGCGGCGGCGGACTCCAGGAAGGGGCCCTCCACGAGGTCGGGCGGGCCGAGCAGGGCGATCTCGTTGAGGTTGAGCACGCTGCTGATCGGGGCGAGCGCGATGCCGAGGGCGCGTCCGGCGGCGGTGAGGACCTCGGTGCGCCCGGCCGCGTCCCGGCCCGCCAGCCGTTCACGCAGTCGCGCCGCGTCGATGAGGGGCTCCAGGCAGCCGCGGTGTCCGCAGACGCAGGGCTCGCCGTCCTCGACGACCGTCACGTGCCCGATCTCACCGGCCGCGAACTGCTCGCCCTCGACCAGCTCGCCGCCCACGACCAGGCCCGCGCCCACCCCGTGCTCGATGGTGATCGCCATCAGGTTCTGGGTCTTGGCCTCGCGGAAGCGCAGCACGGCGAGGGCCGCGACGTTGACGTCGTTGCCGACGTACGCGGGGACACCGAAGCGTTCGGAGAGCCGTGCGGCGAGCGGGAGTTCACGCCAGTCGAAGTGGCCCGCGAAGTGGACCAGGCCGTCCACGCCGATGATGCCCGGGGACCCGACCCCGATGCCGAGCACCCGGCCCGGTGCCAGCTCCGCCAACTCCTCGACGAGGCGCGTCACGCGCTCGGCCGCGGCCTCTCCGACGGCGTCGTCGTAGGGCGTGCGGGCGCGGGCGACGACCTTGCCGCGCAGATCCAGGACGGCACCTTCGAACTGGCCGTCGGCGGACAGGTCGAGCGCCAGGACGTGCGCCGCGGCGTCGTCGATCGCCATCAGGTTCGCGGGCTTGCCGAGCCGGTTGCCCTTGCGGGGGCCGATGTCGGTGAGCAGGCCGTCGCCCTCCAGGTCGGCGACCAGGGCCGACACGGTGGGCGCGGTGAGCCCCACCGTGCGGGCGATCTCCGACCGGCTCATGGCGCCCCGGTGATAGAGCGTCGACAGCACGAGCGCGCGGTTGTGGACCCGGCTGTCCGCGGCGCTCGCCTTGGTGCGCTCGGCCGGACGGCGGCGCGGGACGGTCACGTGTGCTCGCCTCCGATTAAGTAAATGGCCTTTAGTTAAAGGAGTTTGGATATCGTCGGGGTGGCCCGACGCGATCGTCAAGAGCCGTGCACGGACGGATCCGTGAAACCTCCGAACTCTGGCGCGCCGCACATGTCACGAACAGAACATCCCTACGCAATACGCCGGTTGGGTGTTTGACCACGCGCGGATGTGTTCAATGACTCCCCGTCAAGCATCAGTTGTTTCTGCGGTTCTGTTGGTTCTGTTTGATTTCGGAGGTGTGCTGTGTCTCGTGAACCTCGTGTGTCCCGGGTCTGGAGCAGATGCGCGGTGCTCGCCGCGGTGGCGCTCACGGCGGTCGGGGTGGCCCCGGCGGCGGGTGCCGCGCCGGTGCCGAGCCGTGATGTCACGGTCCTGACGTTCAACATCCATCACGGCGCCGACCCGGCCGACGCTCTCGATCTCGCCCGCACGGCGAAGGTGATCGCCGACTCCGGCGCCGACGTGATCGGACTCCAGGAGGTGGACCGGCACTGGTCCGGACGCAGCGACTTCGCCGACCAGGCCCAGTGGCTCGCCGACCGCCTGGACCTGCACGTCACCTACGGCGCCAACCTGGACGAGGACCCGGCCGAGCCCGGCGACCCGCGGCGCCAGTACGGCACGGCGATCCTGTCCCGCTTCCCGATCCTGAGCGCGCACAACACGCTGCTGCCGCGCTCGGCGACGGGCGAGCAGCGCGGGCTCCTGGAGGCCGACGTCATGGTGCGGGGCACGACCCTGCGCTTCCTCAACACCCACCTGGAGCACACCTCCCAGGCGGAGCGCCTCTCCCAGGTCAAGGCCATCGACGACATCGTGAAGACGTCGACCCGGCCCACCGTCCTGGTCGGCGACCTCAACGCCACTCCCGACACCCCGGAGGTCGTCGCCCTGACGGAGCGACTCAAGGACACCTGGCCGGAGGCCGGCCAGGGCGACGGCTTCACGTACGACGCCCTGAACCCGACGGAACGCATCGACTACGTCCTGGCCTCACCCGGCATCCGGCCCCGCGCGGCCGAAGTCCTCCCCGAAACGGCCTCGGACCACCGCCCACTCCGCGTGGAGCTGCGCCTGCCGTGACGGTCCGGGTACGCGGACGCCCTCGGGATGTCATTCGCGTACGTCTCATGGACTGGCCGCGATCGAAAGGGATCGATTGCGGTCAGTACCGGGAAGGTGGGTGTCTCGTGGCCGGGATTGTTCGTTCATGGATGCCATGAAGGACGTGAGAAGAATCGTTTCCGCCGAATCGGGTGCGCCGCCCCCTCCGGCCGCCGCCGGTGGATCGGAGGGCACGCCGGGCGGCGTCGCCTCCGACACACCGATCTACGACGCGCTCCTCGCCGAGTGGAAGCAGGAACGCAAGCACGCGCCCGGCGGCGCCCCGCCCGGAGGGCTGGGACGCCCGCAAAGGACCGCGCCCGCCCCGAGCCGGCCCCCGGCCCCGTACGTGCCGCAGCGCCGCGCCGCGTCCTGAGACCGGGGTGCCGGGCCCGCACGGCGGCCCCGCATGATCACTCGGACGGGTGGTTAAGGAGCCCGCGCGGCCCGTTACGCCCTGCCGCGCCGTCCGGGCGGACGATCATGCTCCGGTGAACCTGAACCCTCGAAGTTCCGTACGCCTCTGGGCCGTTCCGGCAGCCGCCGCCGCGCTGGCGGTCCTCTCGCCGCTGGCCGCGGGCCCCGCCGACGCACGGCCCGCCGACGCGAAGCCGGCCTGGTCCGCACCGCGGCCCGCGACCGCCGCCGAGGCACGCACGGACGCCTACCTCACCTCGCTCCGCGACAGCCCCGACCGGCTCCGCTCCTTCTTCCGGGCCCTGCCCAAGGGCGGTGACCTGCACAACCACCTGTCGGGCGCTGTCTCCACCGAGTACCTCATCGAGCTCGCCGCGCAGGACGGGCTCTGCATCGACTCCACGATGACCGCCGTGCCCCCGCCCTGCGGCCCCGGCACCCGCCCCGCCGCCGACGCCCGCACCGACCGCGCCTTCCACGACGACCTCGTGCGCGCCTGGTCCATGCAGGACTTCCCGGCGGACCAGAACGGCCACGACCACTTCTTCGACACCTTCGGCAAGTTCGGCGAGGTCACCTGGCGCAACCGCGGCAAGCTGCTCTCCCAGGTCGCCGACGAGTCCGTACGGCAGAACCAGTTCTATCTGGAGACCATGGTCAGCCCGGCGTCCGACGGCGCCAAGAAGCTCGCGAACGAGGTGGGCTGGGACGCCGACCTCGCCGCGCTGCACCGCAAGCTCCTGGCCGGCGGCCGACTCGACGCGCTCGTCGCCGAGTCCCGCAAGGAGGCGGACGACGGCGACGCCGAGTTCCGCACCACCTCGCACTGCGGCACGGCGCAGGCCCGCCCCGGCTGCGACCTCACCGTGCGCTGGATCTCCCAGGTCTCGCGCGGCAGTTCACCCGAGCGCGTCTTCACGCAGATGGCGCTCGGGATGCGGCTCGCCGAGCGCGACGGCCGCTTCGTCGCCGTGAACCTCGTACAGCCCGAGGACTGGGACAGCTCGCTGGAGAACTACAGCCTCCAGATGCGCATGCTGAAGTACCTGCGCGAGGTCTACCCGAAGGCCCATGTCACCCTGCACGCGGGCGAGTTGTGGCCGGGGCTCGTCAAGCCCGAGGACCTGAAGTTCCACATCCAGGAAGCCGTCGACGTGGCCCGCACCGAGCGCGTCGGTCACGGCGTCGACCTGGTCCACGAGAACAACTGGCAGCGCACCGCCCGCCGGATGGCCGACCGCGAGACCGCCGTCGAGGTCCCCTTCACCAGCAACGCCCAGATCCTCGGGGTCAAGGGCGCCGAGCACCCCTTCGAGACGTACCGCTCCTACGGGGTGCCGATCGTCCTGTCCACGGACGACCAGGGCATCTCGCGCATCGACATCACGCACGAGTACCAGTACGCCGCGAAGACCTACGCCCTGTCGTACCCGGAGCTGAAGGACCTGGCCCGCGCCTCCCTGGAGTACGCGTTCCTGCCCGGCACCAGCGTGTGGCGCGGGAACCCGACCGCCGACGGGTACCGGGCGGTCCCGGCCTGTCAGGGTGAGCGCCCCGGCCTGCCGGTGCGGACGCGGTCCTGCCGCGCACTGCTCGCCGACAGCCCGAAGGCGCGCACCGAGTGGCGTCAGGAAGCCGCGTTCGCCGCGTTCGAGCGGAACGCCGGGAGCTGATCCGGCGCCGGTGCGGACCCGGATCCGTCCGGGTCCGCACCGGCATCCCCGGCCGTGCCGGGGGAGGGGAAGTGCGGCAGGACCGTCTCGGCGAGCTCGTGGAGGACCTCCTCGACGGGCCGGTCACCGGGGCGGAGGTTGAACGAGACGTGGGCGACGCCCAGTTCGCCCATCGCGGCCAGATGCTCGACGAGAGCATGAGCGCCGGCCCGCAGGCCGAGCCGGATCGGCGTCGCGGCGGCGTCCGGGTCCCGGGCGAGATCCAGTTGCATGGGCGTCAGGTACGGCTTGGCCGTGTCGTTCCCCGTCAGCTCCCGCCACTCCCGCGTCTTGAGGCGCAAGGCCCCGAGCGGGCGCGGGTAGTTGAGCGAGGCGTCCGCGTTCCGGGCGATCCACTCGGCGGACTGCTGGGCGTGCCCGGCGACGGCGATCGGCACGCTCGCGCCGGTCGGCTTCGGCAGGACGTCGAGACGGCGGTCGGCGCCGAGCCCCAGCTCCGGCAGCTCCATCCCGGAACCTTCGGCGTGCCGTGCCCACGCGGCGCGCAGCGTCTCGACGCCCTGGCGGAACGTGGCACCGCGCGCGTGGAAGTCCTCGCCGAACAAGGGGTACTCGACGGGCCGGTCACCGCTCGCGAGACCCAGTACGAAACGGCCGCCCGACAGCACGTCCACGGTGGCCGCGGCCTTGGCGACGAGGATCGGACGGCGCAGCGGCAGCACGACGGCAGCGGTGCCGAGCACGGCCCGCCGGGTCACGGCCGCCAGATGCCCGAGGTGCGTGAACGTCTCGAAGACGGAGCCGGCGTCACCGAAGTGCTCCGGGTCGTACAGCGGAACGTCCCGCACCCACAGCCCTGCGAAACCCGACTCGTCGGCAAGGCGGGCCAGTTCGGCGTGGCGGGTGAGGTCGGGGACGCCGAACGGGGCGCCGGAGGTCTGGGCGGCGCGCAGCCGGGTCGGGCCCCAGTCGTTGTCGAGGGGCAGTTCGAGACCCAGGGTCGGCAGGCCCTCGGGGTTCACGAGCCGGTTCAGGGCGGTGGGGGCGGCAGACATCACACGTACGGCTTTCGGGAGTGAGGGGAAATGGTGCGGCCCGGGCGGGGCGGCGTCTGCTCCTGCGTGAGGGGTGCGCCGCCCCGTCCGGGCCGGGTGGGTCAGTTCAGCTCGTCGGGGTGCGGGCCGGTGCGCAGGTCGCGGTCGAGGCCGGAGATCGCGGTCATCTCGTCGTCGGTGAGGGTGAAGTCGAAGACGTCGAGGTTCTCGCGGATGCGGGCGGGCGTCACCGACTTGGGGATCACGACGTTGCCGAGCTGGAGGTGCCAGCGCAGGACGACCTGGGCCGGGGACTTGCCGTGACGGGCGGCGATCGTGGTGATCGCTTCGTCCTTGAGGACGGCGCCCTGGGCGAGCGGGCTCCAGGCCTCGGTGGCGATGCCGAGCGCGGTGTGCTTCGCGCGCAGCTCGCTCTGCTGGAGGCCGGGGTGCAGCTCGATCTGGTTGACGGCCGGGACCAGCTCGGAGCCCTCGATCAGGCGGTCGAGGTGCGCGGGCTGGAAGTTGGAGACACCGGCGGCGCGGACGCGGCCGTCGGCGACCAGCTTCTCGATGGCCTTCCACGTCTCGCGGTACAGGTCGCGGGCCGGGGTCGGCCAGTGGATCAGGTACAGGTCGACGTAGTCGAGGCCGAGCTTGGCGAGGCTGGCGTCGAAGGCGTCGAGCGTGGCCTGGTAGCCCTGGTCGGCGTTCCACAGCTTCGTGGTGACGCACAGGTCCTCGCGGGCGATGCCGGACTCGGCGAGGGCCTTGCCGACGCCCGCCTCGTTGCCGTAGATCGCGGCGGTGTCGATGGAGCGGTAGCCGGCCTCGAGGGCGGCGGCGACCGCGGCGGTGGTCTCGGCGTCGGGGACCTGGAAGACGCCGAAGCCGAGCTGGGGGATCTCGACGCCGTTGTTCAGGGTGACGGTGGGGATGCTGACGGGTGCCATGGTGCGTGGGGCCTTTCAGGCGGTGCGGGTGGTGAGGGTGTAGCGGACGGTCTGGGCGCTGATGAGTCCGTCGCGGAAGACGAACGTGTCGACGCCGTCGGTGACCTCGTGGGTGCCGGTGGTGGCGGTCCACTGGAGGAACAGCACGTTCCCGGCGAAGGTCGGGGTCAGCTGCCAGTCGGCGTCCGGGAGATCGGCCAGGAGGCGGCCGATGCCCCGCTGGACTCCGGCGCGTCCGGTGAGGACCCCGTCGGGGGTGACGAAGACGGCGTCCTCGGTGTAGTTCCGGCTGACGAGGTCGAGGTCGCCGGTGCCCAGGCGGGCGCCGTGGTCGGCGAAGACCTCCTGCGGGGTGCGGCTGGTCATCGGGCGAGCTCGGCGAGCGCGGTGCCGGCGAAGCCGTGGTCCTGGTCCGGGGTGCCGCCGCCGACGCCGATCGCGCCGATCAGACGGCCGTCGCGGTGCAGGGGGAGGCCGCCGGCGATGAACAGGAGCGGCTTGTCGAGGGCGGTGGGCAGGGAGTGGAACGGGCCCTCGGGCTTGACCAGGTCCACCAGGTCGGCCGTGGGGGCGTCGAGCTGGAGGGCGGTGTAGGCCTTGCGGGTGCTGGTCTCGCCGGAGATCAGCACGGCCCGGTCGTCGCGGCGGAAGGCGAGGAGGTGGCCGCCGGCGTCGAGGACGGTGACGCTGACAGCGACCCCGGCGTCCTCGGCGGCCCGGCGGGCTGCGGAGACGAGGCTCTCGGCCTCGGTGGTGGTGAGGGGGGTGACGGTGGGGGCGGTGGTGCTCATGGGTGCGGGTCCTTCTGGATTGGTGCGGGGTGTTGTGGTGCGGGTGCCGGCGACAGTGACCGGCCCCTGCGACGGGTCAGCGGGATGCCGGGACCTGGATGGGGGCCGGCTGGGCGGCACCCGTGATGAGGCGGCTCGACGCGCGGCGGGACCGGCGGTCGAGGTAGGCGGCGACGAAGGCGAGGATCAGGGCCGTCGCGGAGAGGATGGCACCGACCCAGTTCGGGGAGGTGTAGCCGAGGCCCGCGGTGATGACGATGCCGCCGAGCCAGGCCGCCAGCGCGTTGCCGAGGTTGAAGGCGCCGATGTTGGCGGCGGAGGCCAGGGTCGGGGCGGCCGAGGCCTGGTCGAGCACCCACTTCTGGAGCGGCGGCACGGTGGCGAAACCGAGGGCGCCGATCAGGGACAGGGTGATCGCGGCGAGGACCTTGTTGTGGGCGGTCGCCGTGAAGAGGAGCAGGGCGGCGCTCAGCCCGGCGAGGGCGGTGAACAGCATCGGCATCAGGCGCCGGTCGGCGAACTTGCCGCCCAGCAGGTTGCCGAGGAACATGCCGATCCCGAACAGGACGAGCAGCCAGGTCACGGCACCCTCGGTGAAGCCGGCGACCTCGGTCATCATCGGGGTGATGTAGGTGATGGCGGCGAACACACCGCCGTAGCCGAGGACGGTCATCGCCATGGCGAGCCAGACCTGGACGTTCTTGAAGGCGGCGAACTCGCGGCGCACGCTGACCGATTCGGGCCGGCCGGTCTCGGGGACCAGCTTGGCGACGCCGAGGAAGCCGATGATGCCGAGCGCGGCGACGATGAGGAACGTGACGCGCCAGCCCGCGGCCTGCCCGATGTACGTGCCGCCGGGGACGCCGACGATGTTGGCCACGGTCAGGCCCATGAACATCAGGGAGATCGCCGAGGCCTTCTTCTGCGGGGCGACGAGGTCGGCGGCGACGACGGAGCCGATGCCGAAGAACGCGCCGTGCGCGAGGGAGGCGACGACCCGGCCGGCGAGCATGAGGCCGAAGGTCGGGGCGAGAGCGGAGAGCGTGTTCCCGACGACGAAGAGCGCCATGAGGGCCATGAGCATCTTCTTGCGGGACACCTTGGTGCCGAGGACGGTCAGCAGCGGGGCGCCGATGACGACGCCGAGCGCGTAGCCGGAGACGAGCCAGCCGGCGGTGGGGATGGTGACGCCGAAGTCTCCCGCGACCTGGGGCAGCACGCCCATGATCACGAATTCGGTGGTGCCGATCCCGAAGGCCCCGATGGCCAGGGCCAAGAGCGCGAGAGGCATGGAGACAACCTTCCAAGTGATTGCGTGGAGCGCTTACGTTGGAAGACAATAATTGCATGCGCGGGATAAATTCAAGTGCACGAAGCTCTGGATGTATGTAGTCCGCGTGTGCAACTATTGGAGCAGAAGGAGGTCATCATGACCGCAACCGCCCCCGCACTCACCGCCCTCGCCCAGGGCTGGTGCGCCCTCTCCCTGCTCCACGGGAGGATCGAGGCCCACATCGAGCGCGCCCTGCAGTCCCGCCACGACCTCAGCGTGCGCGAGTACTCCCTGCTGGACGTCCTCAGCCGCCAGCACGACGGAGAGGGCGGCCACCTCCAGATGAAGCAGGTCGCCGACGCCGTCGTCCTCAGCCAGAGCGCCACCACCCGCCTCGTCACCCGCCTCGAGGACCGCGGCCTGCTCATGCGCTACCTGTGCCCCACCGACCGGCGCGGCATCTACACCAACGTCTCCGACCAGGGCCTCCAGCTCCTCGCCGAAGCCCGCCCCACCAACGAGGCGGCCCTTCGTGAAGCCCTCGCGGAGGCGGCCGGGGACGAGCGGCTCGCGCCGCTGGTGCGTGCCGTCGAAGGCGGACCGGTACTCGCCGCCTGAGGCGGCGCCCCGGCTCAGGCAGGCGTGAGCCACGTCCGGCACAGCCACCACGCCGTCATCGCGCCGAACGGGTCCGCCGGGTCGATCCCGGTGAGGTCGGCGAAGCGCTGGACGCGGTTGCGGACCGTGTTGGGGTGGACGAAGAGCCGCTCGGCGGCCGCCGTGACGTCGCGGCCGCACTCCAGCCAGGCCCGCACCGCCGAGGCCACCGGCTCCGCGTGCGCGCCGAGCGCCGTCCACGCCGCCCGGTGCCGGTCCGTGAGCATCGCCGCGAGGTCGGCCCGGTCGGCGACCGCGGCGAGCACGGCGACGTCCGCCACGTGCACCACTCCCGCACGCCCCGTCGACTCGGCCGCCGTGAGCGCGGCCAGCGCCAGCCGCCGTACCGTCCCCAGCTCCTCGGCCTCCGCCGGACCCGCGAGCCCCGCCCGGCCGTCGCCGCGCACCGCCCGCGCCCCCGGACGGCGCGCGAAGACGCCGACGAGGAGCCCGTCCACGTGCGCGAGCAGCGCCGGACCCTGATCCCGCACCGCCTGCTCGACCGCGCTGTCGTCGGGGCGCGCCACCAGGACCCACAGGCCGCCGCCCGCCGGCAGGCCCGCCTCGGCCGCCGCCAGCGTCGCCGCCGAACCCCCTTCGAGGAGCCGCCGCAGCACCGCCAGGTCCCGGCCGCCCGCCGTGTGCCGCCCGGTGTCGGCGGCCCGGTGCGCCGCGATCAGCCGGCCCCGCACCGCCTGGGCCCAGTCGTCGTACAGCTCCCGCGCGTCGAGCAGCACCCCGTCCTCGATGCCGCACGCGGCCGCCGACTCCCGGGCCCGCGACCAGATGGCCCGCTCGGCGACGTGGATCGCCCCGAGCACCGCCTCGATCGGCACCCCCTGCCGGGCCCGCGTCGAACCCAGCTCCTCCACGAACGACAGCTCCGCCTCCGTCGGCCCGCGCCGCGCGGCCAGCGCCCGCGTCGCCGCCACGAGCAGCGCCCGGGTGTGCCCCGCGATGTCCGCCGCGGGCAGCACCGCCGCCTCCCGCACCGTGCTGCGCACCCCCGTCACCACGGAGGGCAGCAGATCGTCCTCGCCGACGACCCGCTCGACGCGGGCGCGTACACCGGGGTCTGGACGGCGACCGAGGCGACCGGCACCGCCGTCGGTCCCTACGTGTACGCGGCCGTCCTCGCCGCGGCGGGCTTCGTCTCCACCGCCGAGGGCACGGCCGTCGCCCAGACGGACCCCGCGCTCCGGGCCCTGCTGTGGGGGTTCACGGCGCTGCCCGCCGTCCTCATGGGCGCCGCGCTGCTCTTCCAGCAGCGGTACGGTCTCGACCGCGCCGCCGGCCGGATCAGCGCGCCGTCCCGAACACCTGCGTCCACCACGGGCCGCCCGAGCCCTGATGGACACCGACGCCTGTCTCCTTGAACGCGCAGTTGAGGATGTTCGCCCGGTGCCCCGGGCTGTTCATCCACCCGTCCATGACCTGCTGGGGCGTCTGCTGCCCGCGAGCGATGTTCTCGCCGTACGTGGACCAGGTGTAGCCCGCGGCCGTGATCCGGTCGCCGGGGTCGTTGCCGTCCGGGTCGGTGTGGTCGAAGTAGTTCCGCGCGGCCATGTCCTCGGAGTGTCCGAGGGCCGCCTTGTCGAGCGTGCTGTTCTGCCGCACGGGCGCGCAGCCGTTCTTCGCCCGCTCGGTGTTGACCAGTGCGGTGACCTGCTGGCCGAAGGTGCCGGACGGCGCCTTCGGCGGGGCGGGGGGCGCGGGGCGCCGCGTCGTCGGGGTGGGCTCGGGGCGCGGTGGCGCCGAGGTCTTCTTCCTGTCCCGCGTCGGCCGGGCCGAACTGCGCGTCGGGGAGGCCTTGGGCGAGGCGGAGCGGGACACGGACGCGGAGGGGGACGCGCTGCTCGGCTCCGGTGTCTCGGACGGCACGGGCGCGGCCTGCGTCCGCACGGTGTCCGCCCCTTCGTCCGGGCCGAGGTGGGTGAGCACGCCGACCGCGCCGCCGCCCGCGACGAGCACCGCGACACCGAGCAGCGCGGTGCGCCGCCGCCGGGCCCGACGCTCGTGCCGGGTGCGGCTGCGGGGCGTCGTGCGTATCTCCCCGGTGCCGCCGCCGCTCGGCGTCTCGCTGTACGCGGCGGCGGCGAACGGGTCGGGTCCGGGGCTGTACGGCTCTGCGTGCAGGGGGAGGCCGAGCGTGTCCGGGGACGAGCCGTGCGCCGCGAGACCTGTCGCCGGGTCCGGCACGGCTCCGTAGGCGAGGGCGGAGGCGACCGGGACCAGGCCCAGGCCCGCGAGAAGACCCTCGGCCGGGACCAGGCCCGCGCCGAAGCGGGAGCAGACCGTGCAGGACCGGGCGTGCCGGACCAGCCGCTTGCGCCACAGCGGCGACGGCGTCCCGTCCCATGCGCCGAGCGTCTCGTCCAGAAGGGCGCAGCGCGGATCGCGGGACATCGCCCGCACGATCACCCGCGCGTTCTCCAGGTGCTCCTTCATGCGCTGGACGCGGACGGCCGTGTGCGCCTGCGACAGTTCCAGCGCCGCGGCCACCTCCGCGCGGGTCAGCTCGCCGGCCGCCTCGAGCCACCACAGCGACAGCAGCTCACGGTCCGCGGGCTCCAGCCAGCGGGTCGCCTCCGCCACCTCGCGGCGCTGCCCCGACAGGCCCATGCGCACGATCGTCAGGTTCACGAAGTCCGACGCCGGGTCCGCCAGCTCGTGGGCCTCGCCCAGCTCCCCGTAGGAAGGGGCCGCCTGCCGGGCCTGCCAGCGGTTGCGCACCTGGTTCATGGCGATGGCCACGAGCCAGGACCGGAACTGCTCGGGAGCGCGCAGCGACGGCAGCCCGGACAGGGCGCGGATCATCGTCTCCTGCACGACGTCGTCCACGTCCGCGTGCCCGTGCAGCGCCCGGCCCACCACGTTGTAGACGAGCGGGAGGTACGCGGCGACCACCTCGTCCTGCGCCCGCTGGTCCCCGCCCTGCGCCGCCCGGATCATCACGGTGTGCCGTTCGCTGTCCATGCCCTGTCCACTCTCCGCCCCGCAGGCCCACGCGGCCTGAGTTTCGTCCGACATCATGGAGACCCTGCGGCGATGACGTAATAACGAAAATCTCAGTCCGCGTGACGAAGTGGTCTCGGCGGGGTGCACAGCGGTCAGGGAACGACCGGAACCGTCCACTTCTGATTTGAAGTGCCCTGACAGTCCCAGATGATGACTTGTGTTCCGTTGGTGGTGTTGCTGCCCGGAATGTCCAGGCAGCGGCCGGAGGCGGGGTTGCGCAGGGTCCCGTTCTCGGCGCGCCACTGCTGGTTGGCACCGCCCGTGCAGGTCCACATGATCGCCGGGGTCCCGTTCGTCTGCGCCCCGCCCTTCACGTCGAGGCACAGGCCCTGGCCCATCAGGTGCAGGGCGCCGTCCTTGCCGAGCACCCACGCCTGCTCGGCCGCGCCGGTCGGGCCGGTGACGACCGCGGGCGAGCCGGACGTGTTCTGCGCCCCGGCGAGGGCCTTGCCGCCGAGTCCGGTGACCGGGCCGCGCACCGAGTTGCCGATCCCGTTCGTCTGCACCGAGCCGCCGGAGACCGTGTCGACGCGTGAGTACGCGGCGCAGGACGAGCTGACCTGGGTGGAGGAGACGCTCGCGGTCACCGCGCCGCCGTTCCCGACCGGCACGCCGAAGCGGGCCTGCGAGTACGGCTGGTCGTCGCAGGAAGCCTTCGGGTTGTTCCACTCGAAGTACTCCGCCCAGTCCACCATCCCGTTCGGCGAGATCTGCGTGGAGCCGGCGCGGATGCTGCCGAGCTTGAAGGAGGCTCCGGTCGTCTCGTTCGTGACCGTCACGCCGAACCAGCGGTCGCCCTCGTGCGCCACCCGGGTGCGGAAGGTGTCGCCCTCCTTCCAGTCGGTCTTCAGGCGGCAGCTCTTGCCGACGCCCTCACCGCCGAAGTCCAGGCAGTAGCTCCCGGCCGAGCCGGTCCTCGCCTCGGTGGCGTCCCACACGGAGAACAGGAACGTGCGGGTCTGGCCCGGGCCGTTGGACTGCATGCCGGTGTACGCGCCGTTGCCCGCGGTGAAGCCGAACTGGTGGCTCCAGAAGATGTTCGACGCGGGGCCCGCGTCCTTGGTGACGGTCGTCCGGAACGTCACGTCGGCCAGTCCGGCCGTCCCGGAGGGAAAGCCGTAATGCGTGTACGAGCCCGGCGTGTCCGAGGCCGCGGCAGGGGTGGCCGTGGCCAGGCCGGTCCCGGCGGCGAGCGCCAGCACGCCCGCGGCCGCGAGCACGCCGCGACCCCGTCTTCCGGACGGGCGCGGGAACGTGGTGGGGGACGTGCGTGATGTGGGGGAGCGCATGTCGGGTCCTCTCGTGTCCGTGCACGCTTCATGTCCGACGGCCGGAGGTGCCGAACGCCGGAAGTGCCTTGCGGAGGAGGAACGGCCGTAATCGTCCACCCGACCGGCTTGGGTGACAAGACCTGCGTGGAGTGTGCGGAAATCCGTCAACTCCGAGCACGAGACGGCTCGGAGTGATCGAACGGGCCCTGCTCGATGGTCAATTGATCGGAATCCGATCGAACGCTAGAAGCGTATTGACTCGATCAGGGGCCCGCCCTAGTTTCTGGCGCACTTCCAGCAGAGAGGTGCACCCATGAGGGTCATGCGTTCTCCGGGCCGAGCACTCCTGGCGGTCGCGCTCGCCGGTGCCGGCCTGGTCGCGCTCCAGGACACCCCGGCCGCCGCGGCCGGGGTCACGACGTACGTCGACTGCTCGGCCGCCACCCCCGGCACCGGCACATCGAGCAGCCCGTACAACAGCCTTGCCCAGGCCAACGCGAAGACGTACGCGCCGGGCGACACCCTCGCCCTCGCCGCCGGGACCACCTGCACCGGCACTTTGGCGCCGCGCGGCAGCGGCACCGCCGCCGCGCCGATCACCGTCACCGCCTACGGCACCGGCACCCCGCCCACCGTCGACGGCGCCGGCGCGGCGGACGCCATGCGCCTCACCGACCAGGACCACTGGACGGTCCGCGACATCAAGCTCACCAACCCCGCCGGCACCCTCGCCCGCCGCACCGGACTGCGCGTGTCCGCCACCGACGGCAAGGCCCACACCGGCTTCGACCTCGGCAACCTCGTGATCGACCGCGTCGCCGGGCAGACCAACAAGAACTCCCCGACGACCGACGACTACGTGCAGTCCGCGGGCATCGTCACGGGCGCGAGCGGCACCGGATCGACGCTCAACGACGTCCACGTGCACGACAACAAGATCAGCAACACCGGGGGCGGCGGCCTCAAGATCCGCGTCGGCGCCATGGCCACCAAGGGCAACGGCGTCCTCGTCGAGCGCAACACCGTGACCGACGTCGGCGGCGACGCCGTCATCGCCAGCTACGCCGAGTCCCCGATGATCCAGTACAACGTGGCCTCCGGCACCGGCAACGGCGTCTACCCGTTCTCCGGCGGCAACTTCGCCGGCATCTGGGTCCTCGGCGACCACAACCCGACCATCCAGAAGAACGTCGTCCACAGCACCACCCGGATGTCCGTCGCCGACAGCCAGGCCTTCGACTGCGACTGGGGCAACACCGGTTACTGCACCGTCCAGTACAACTACAGCCGCGACAACATCGGCGGCTTCTTCCTCGACTGCGACGGCTGCGGCACCAGCGGCGCCGCCAAGGAGATCGTCCGCTACAACATCTCCGAGAACGACTGCCGCATGAGCAGCGGCGGCAGCGGCCGCTCCGCTCTGCACCTCTACAACAACGTCATCTACTGCACGGACAAGAAGCTCTCCATCACCCTGCCGGGCACCAGCGTCGTCGAGAACAACATCTGGGTCGGCACCACCGACTCCCGGCTGCCCACCGGCTCCGGCATCTCCTATCTGTGGAACGTCTACCAGGGCGTGCCCCGGCCCACCGCCAACGGCATCACCGGCGACCCCGGCTTCGTGAACCCCGGCACCGGCGGCTCCACCCTCGACTCCGTCGACGGGTACAAGCTCACATCCACCTCGCCGGCCCTGAACAACGGCTCGGTCATCACCGACAACGGCGGCCGCGACTACTGGGGCAACCCCGTCTCCACGACCGTCAAGCCGCACCGCGGCGCCTACAACGGCCCCGGCCTGTAAGCACCGTTCCCCCTCGTGCCGTACCCGATCACATGACCGGAAGTGATCGGGTACGGTGCGTCGGGAGGCCGCCGGACCACCGGCGGGCCGGAGCCGGGGGAGGGGCCCATGACCGTGTCCGCGCAAGCGCGCCGCACCCGCATCCTGGAAGCACTGCGCGGGACCGGCGCCGTCCGCGTCGTCGACCTCGCCGACCGCCTCGGCATCCCCGCGGTCACCCTGCGCCGCGACGTCGCCGCCCTCGCCGACGAGGGACGGCTCAGCCGCACCCACGGCTCCGTCGAACTCCTCACCGACGACCGGGCGGAACCGGGCCGCGACCGCGTGATCGGCATGCTCGTGCCCACCGTCGGCCAGTACTTCGACGAGGTCGTCGCCGGCGCCCGCGCGGCCGCGGCCGCCGCCGGGGCCCGCCTCGTCCTCGGCATCGCCCCCTACGGCGCGGACAGCGACCGCGTCCAGGTCCAGCGCCTGCTGGAGTCCGAGGTCGACGGACTGCTCCTCGCCCCCGACTGGCACCCCGGACGGGCCGGCCGCGACACCGAGTGGCTCGGCGAACTCCCCGTGCCCGCCGTCCTGGTGGAGCGCCGCGCCGAGTTCGGCAGCCCCGCCGCCGAACTCGACGCCGTCTGCTCCCACCACCGTCACGGCGTCCTCCTCGCCCTGCGGCACCTCGCCGGGCTCGGCCACCGCGCCGTGCTGCTCGCCGCCCGCGACGACACGTACACCGCCCGCGACGTGCGCCGCGGCTACCAGGAGGCCGTCGACCTCCTCGGCCTCGACGTCCTGCCGGTCACCGACGTGCCCGGCCCCGGCGACCCCGCCGCCCTGGCCACCCGCCTCGCCGAGGCCGCGGCCTCCGGCGTCCGGGCCGCCCTCGTCCACAACGACCAGGACGCCCTCCAACTCCCGGCGCTCCTGCGCACCCACGGCCTCGGCGTCCCCGCCGACCTCGCCCTCGTCGCGTACGACGACGTGTACGCGGCGCTCGCCGACCCGCCGCTCACCGCGGTCGCCCCGCCGAAGCGCGCCGTGGGCGCCGAGGCCCTGCACCTGCTGCTGCGCCGGCTGACGGATGGCGACACACTGCCGACCCAACAGACCGAGCTTCTCCCGACCTTGAAGATCCGTCAGTCCTGCGGGCAGCGAGTGCCCGGCTGAGCACCGGACGGGCACGCCGAAGGGGCCGGCTCCGCGGGAAGCCGGCCCCTTCGGAACTCCTGGCGTCCGGTCAGCGGCGCAGGGCCGCCGCCCCGGCGCGGGCGAACTTCTCGTCCAGGTCGCCCGACGGGGCGCCGGCCACGCCGATGCCCGCGATCGGGGAGCCCTTGGCCGTCACCGGCACGCCGCCCGCGAGGAACAGCGTGCCCGGGATGTCCTTGAGGGTCGGCTGCTGCTGAAGACGCCCGACCAGCACCGACGTCGGGGCGTTGAACGACACCGCCGTGTACGCCTTGCGGATGGCGGACTCGTAGGACTGCGGGCCCGCGCCGTCGCCGCGCAGCGTCACCAGCGTGTTGCCGTTGCGGTCCACGACGGCGACCGAGACGCGCTGGCCCTCCGCCACGGCCGCGTCCATCGCGGCTTCGGCGGCCTTCGCGGCGGCACGGATCGTCAGGTGCGTCGACTCGGTGAGGTACTTGTGCGCCACGTCGCCCGGCGTGGCCGTGGCGTGCGCCGCCGGCGCCGCGACGGCGGCCGAGGCCGCGCCCGCGCCGCCGACCGTGACGACCGCGGCGGCGAGGAGACCGCCCGTGAGGGCCCGGGCGGTGCGGGCGAAGGGGCTGGCGGTGAGCTTCATGGTCCGGTGACTCCTGGGAGTGGGGGAACGTGCCACTGACGTGTCACCGATATGTGTCCCGAACCGGCCCCCGCGCAGCCCGGCTCACCCCGACATCACCCGGCCGCCGTACGCAACCGGCCCGCACCGCGGCGCGTCCCTCGTCGTACAAGATCGACACCGGCGGGCATGTCTGTGCGGCGGGGAACGAGGAGGCGCATGTGAGGCGAGGTACGGCGACGCGGTACCTGTACGTGGTCCGGCACGGCCAGGCCGAGGGGGAGGAGGACGCGCCGCTGACCGAGACCGGGCGGCGGCAGGCGACCCTGCTCGGCGAACGACTGCGCGACGTCCCTTTCGCCGCCGTCCACCACGGACCGCTCCCGCGTGCCACGCAGACCGCCCGCCTGATAGGTGAACAGCTCGGCGCCCACGTGCCGCTGCACGCCAGCGACGTCGCCGGCGACTACGTGCCTCATCTGCCCGAGCGGCACGAACTCCCCGAGGACTGCGCCGACTTCTTCCTCGACCACCTCTCCGGCGTCGACAAGGAGGAGGCCGCGGAGGGCGCCAGGCTGGCCCAGGAGGCCCTCGACCGGTTCACCGGGCCCGTGACCGACGGCGCCGAGGACCGTCACGAGCTGCTCGTGACGCACAGCTTCCTCGTCGCCTGGCTCGTGCGGGACGCGCTCGACGCCCCCGCCTGGCGCTGGCTCGGCCTGAACCCCGGCAACGCCGCCTTGACCGTCATCCGCTACGCCCCCGGACGCCCCGCCGGCGTGCTCGTCCTGAACGACGTGAGCCATCTCCCCGACGAACTGCGCTGGACGGACTTCCCCGACGCCCTGCGCGTCTGACGGGCCGCTCAGCGAGCGACGGGCTGCGCCCGCTCGCCCACCGAGTCGAGGAAGAGCAGGGCCGTGAGCAGGGCGCCGCTGGAGGCGGGGCAGATTCCGTAACGGGTCATCTCCTCGTCCAGCGCGTCCAGGAGCCGTGCCCCCTCCTCGGAACCGGTACCGCCGGCGTCAAGGACCGCCGTGGCGTCCTGCTGGATCATGCGCAGCGCCAGGGGCCCCTTCTCGCGCACCACACGCCCGTCGTCGACGGCGGTGATCAGCGCGAGCAGCGCGTCCAGCTGCGCGGTCTCCTCCGGGACGCCCCGGGCGCGGGCCGCGCGGATCGAGGTCAGCGCGTCCTCGACGACGCCGACGGCCTCCTGTTTGTCGGTGCCGGACATCGCGCGGTAGCTGTCGTGGAAGGGGCCGGACGGCTCGATCAGCTCATCGAGCCCGAGGGCCGTGCGGCAGGCCTGGCCGGGGCTCGTGGCGCCCTGCGCGTAGGCCGCCGAGAGCAGACACAGCAGACGGGCGGCGACGTCGAGGCCGTTGAGGGACGCGACGTACGGCACCCGCTCCTGCGCGAGGCGGCACGCGGCGGCCAGCCGGTCCAGGTCCGGGCCGGCGCCCGCGGCCGCGTGGAAGGCACCGTGCAGGCCGACACCGGCGTCGATGAGCGAGGAGAACACCGAGTTCGCGGGCAGCCGCGCCGTGCGGCAGTCGGGAAGGCCCGGCTTGGGCGTCAGGAACACCTCGCGGGTGAACGCCGCCACGGCGAGATCCGCGACGTCGTCCGCGCGAGCGCCGAAGGGCAGTCCGGTCGTACGGGGGGAACGGTGGTCGAGCATGAGCAAGGTCTTCCTGAAGGGGCGGGCACCTCGGCGCGGTCGTCCGTCTCCCGGCGTACGGAGGCACCGTCACGCGACACCGGGACCCCCGGGTTCTGCCCGCCCCGACCGCGCGGGGAATCGGGACCAAGGTCCCGGAGTGCGGGTCCGAGTGGCCCGGGCCCGCACTCCGGGACCGCAGGCCCCCGCGCACCGGATCACCGCGGCGGCAGCACCCCCTCCAAGGCCTCCAGCGTGGGCTCCCGGCGGATGTCGATGTGCGCGTACGAGAGCGCCTCGGCCAGTTGCGCCTTGCCCGCGTACACCGCCGTGCAGATGCGCTTGTGCTCCTCGCAGTGCAGGCGGGGGCCGACGTCCGTCGAGGTGAGGCGGAACAGCCAGTGCATCAGGCCGAGCGAGGGCTGCAGCGAGGCCTGCAGGAGGCGGTTGCCGGTCATGGTGATGATCTCGGCGTGGAAATCGGTGTTCGCGGCGGCGATGTCGGCTTGCGAGTTGCGCCGGGTCGCGTCCTCGGCCTCGTCCATGATCCGCTGCAGCGCGGGGTGCTCGTACCCCTGCGCACTGCGCTCCGCCGCCCGGCCCGCCGCGAACACCTCGAGGCTGAGCCGCAGGTCGAACAGCTCGTTCACATCGCGCAGGGTCAGCCGGCGCACCGTGGCACCGCGCCGCGGCGACGTCAGCACGAGGCCCTCCTGCGCGAGCCGCACCAGCGCCTCGCGCACCGGGATCCGCGAGATGCCCAGCGTCTCGGACAGCTCCCGCTCGCGCAGCCGGCCGCCCTGCGGATAGGCGCCCGAGTGGATCCCGGCCCGGATGAAGGCCTCGGCCCGGTCCACGTGGGACACCGCGCCCGGCCCGCCCCGGCGGGGGGCGGGTGCCTCGTCCGGGGCCTCGGCGAGGGCCCCGGCGGCGGCCGTCACGACCGGTCCCGGAACGGCGGGAACGTCGGCGGGAACAGGGTCTCGGGGTCGCGGCCCAGCAGGTCGCGCTCGCCGTACGCCGCCCGCATCTTGTCGAACAGGCGCTGCGCCTCCTGCTGGAGACCGGCGAGGTCGACGCCGGGCAGCTCACGGTCGACCAGGACCGGCCGCCCAGCGACGACGGACTGGGTCGCCTGCCGCGCGGTGCCGTTGAGGAGGAACGTGCGGACCGGGTCGTCCAGGACGCCGTCGCGGATGTCGCCGAGGTCGAACGCGACGAGGTCGGCCTGGGCGCCGGGCTCGAGCCGGCCCAGGTCGGACCGGCCCAGGGCGCGGGCGCCGCCCAGCGTGGCCGCCTCCACGTACTGCTCGACCGGCGCCGCGTCGAGCCGCCCGTCGACGATCTTGGCGAGGTGCACGCCGGCGTCCATGCCGCGGATCAGGTCCGGCGGGAAGGAGTCGGTGCCGAGGCAGAGGTTGACCCCGGCCTCCCGGTAGGCGCGGAAGGAGTGCAGTGCCTCCCCGTACCGCATGGAGGTCTGCGGGCAGTGGATGACCGAGACGCCGGAGCGGACGAGCGTGTCCAGGTCGCCGCGGTCCTCGCCGAACAGGGTGGGGTGGCGGTCGATGACCACGGAGTGCGGGATGAGCAGCCTGGCCTCGAACAGGCCGGACTCCTCGATGAGTTGAAGAGGCGTCAGGCCGTGCCGGCGCTGGGTGATCTCGCGTTCCGTGGTGCCCTGCAGGGCGTGCAGGCGGACCAGGACGTCACGGCTGCGGGCCGTCTCCGCAGTGGCGCGCAGCAGCTCCGCGGAGAGGGTCTCGATGCGGCAGGGGAGCAGCACCCCGGTCAGCAGCGGGTCGTCCAGCTTGGCGAGGTGGTCGAGGAAGCGGACGGCGTCCGCGAGGCCCGCCCGGCCGAGCTCCTCGCGGAAGGCCACGTCACGGCCGCCGTCGGCCGTCGCGACGTTCACGCCCGAGCGGTACGCGGGCCCGAGGTAGCCGCGCAGTCCGATCTGTCGCGAGGTCTCGGCCATGGCGACGAGTTCGTCGTAGGGCTCGGCCCAGGAGCTGTGCACCTCGGAGGCGATCGGCATGTAGGTGGTGATGCCGTGCAGGGCGAGCTGCGCGAGGGCGTACGCGCGGACCGTGGCGCGCTCCTCGGGCGTGAAGACGTCACGGCGGCGGCGGTCGAAGTAGTCCTGGGACCACTGGAGTCCGCGCCCGTGCTCGGGGCTGTGCCACGAGTCGATGACGAGGTGGTCGATGTCGGTGAGGGCGTCCAGGTCGATGAGACCTGGCATGACGAGGGTGTCGCCGAGGTCGCGGTCGACGTCGACCGGGCCTTCGTAGTGCGGGCCGACGTAGACGATGACGTCGTCCTCCCACACCACCTCGCCGTCCCGCAGAAGAGCGTGCCCACCGTCCTGGTGGGCGAGTACGTGACGGGCGCGCCAGCGCGTGCGCATGGGACCTCCTGAGGAACGTCGGAGGTCGACAGCCTAGAAACTGGCATACCAAAAGGGAAGTTGTTCGGGGACTTCTCTTCGGAAGGGGTCTCCGAGGGGGTCCCCGGTCTCAAATAGTGAGGCGCCGAAAAAGAATTTCCGGTGATCGATCAAGTGTCTCGATGGCGTTTACAGATACCTGTACATGCGCGTCCACCTGGACTTATGTGAGGCCTACAGATGCAGGTCGGGAGGGTTGTGCGGCCCGGGTAAGGGCTCCGGCGCCAGTTCGGATGTTTCGGCGGTCGACAGGGCTCTGGTGGGCGGGCCACTTCTTGGTATACCGTCCGGCCATTCCTGCCCCCGAGCACGGAGGAACCGACGTGTCGGATCCGCAAGTGTCGCCTCGTCGGACGCCCCGCGCCAGCACGCCGGAGCCCGCCGACGGACAGGTGGCCACCCTGCCCCCACCCCCTGAGAAGGCCGCCGCGGCCCCGTCCGCGGAGCCGGCCGCCGCCCGGTCCCTCCTGGCCACCGCCTGGCTGCGCATCCGGCGCAGCCGCATCGCCGTCGGCGCGCTGATCGTCGTGGCCCTGATCCTGCTCTTCGCGATCCTGGCCCCGCTGCTCACGCACCTCGAGGGCCAGGACCCGTACCGCTCGCTGACCGGGCCCGACTACCTCGACGAGTTCGACACCCCGGGCCTGCCGCTCGAGTACTACCGCTACCCGTCCACCGATCACTGGCTCGGCCTCGAACCGGGCCTGGGCCGCGACATCTTCGCGCGCATGGCCTACGGCGCCCGGATCTCGCTGATCATCGCCCTGCTGTCGACCGCCGTCTCGGTCGTCCTCGGCACCGTGATCGGCGCGGCGGCCGGCTACTTCGGCGGCAAGGTCGACATGGTCATCAGCCGGATCATGGACCTCTTCCTCGCCTTCCCGCACCTGCTGCTCGTCCTGTCGCTGACCCCGATCATGCAGTCCCGCCTCGGCGGCACCGCACTGGACCAGGGCAGCCTGCTGCCGGTCGCCTCACTGGTGATCATCCTCGGCTTCTTCGGCTGGGCCTACCTCGCCCGCGTCGTGCGCGGCCAGGTGCTGTCCATCCGCGAGCAGGAGTTCGTCGAGGCCGCCCGCGCCTACGGCGCCTCGCGCCGCAGCATCATCTTCCGGCAGATCATCCCCAACGTGATGGGCGTCGTCCTGGTCTACGCGACCATGCTCATCCCCACCAACATCACCGCGGAAGCCGCCCTCTCCTTCCTCGGTGTCGGCGTCAAGGACCCCACTCCCTCGTGGGGCCAGATGCTCAACGCCGCCCAGTCCGGCAACTGGTACCTGTCCGACCCGTGGTTCCTCGCGGTCCCCGCCGGCGCCCTCGTCATCACGGTGCTCGCCTTCAACCTCCTCGGCGACGCGGTCCGCGACGCCCTGGACCCCAAGTCCTCCCGCAACTGAACTCCCGCTGGAACACCGCTCCTCACCCTCTTCAAGGAGACGCAGTGACTCGACGTACAGCAGCCGCGATCGCGATCGTGCTCAGCAGCGCGATGGCCCTCACCGCGTGCAGCGGCAGCAAGCCCGCCCCCGGCTCCGGCTCCCGCGCGAACGCCGACGCCTTCGACCCCGTCCAGGTCGGCAAGGACTTCAAGACCAAGGGCGGCAACGTCAACGTCCTGATGTCCGCGGACTTCCAGACCCTGGACCCGGGCAACAGCAACTACGTGCAGACCGCCAACGTGGGCCAGCTCTACTACCGCACCCTCGTCATGGCCAAGGAGACCGCCGGGCAGCCGCCCACGATGGTCCCCGACCTCGCCACCGACCTGGGCAAGGCCTCCAAGGACGGCCTCACCTGGACGTACACCCTGAAGAAGGGCCTGAAGTTCGAGGACGGCAAGCCGATCACGTCCCAGGACATCAAGTACGGCGTCGAGCGCACCTACGCCCGTGACGTCTACACCCAGGCGCCGCAGGAGCTGAACGCCGCGCTCACCGACGACACGTACAAGGGCCCCTACAAGGGCGGCGACTTCAAGGCCATCGACACCCCGGACGACCACACCATCGTCTTCCACCTGAAGCAGCCCTTCGCCGAGTTCCCCGCCCTGGTCTCGCGCTCCAACACGGCGCCGGTGCCCAAGTCGAAGGACACCAAGCTCGACTACACCAACCACCCGGTCTCCTCCGGCCCGTACAAGATCAAGTCGTACGAGCGCGGGCGCACCATGAAGCTGGTCCGCAACGACCAGTGGGACGCGGCGACCGACCCCAACCGGCCCGCCCTGCCCGACACGTTCACCTTCAGCCTCTCCACGGCGCAGGCGACCATCAGTCAGCAGCTGCTCGCCGACTCCGACCCGACGGCGGTCACCCTCGACAGCCAGGGCGGCCTCCAGGCCTCCGACGCCTCGAAGCTGAACCAGCCCGACGTGAAGAAGCGCACCGCCGCCGGCCTCCTCGGCTGCACCGACGTGCTGAACCTCAACACCGAGACCATCAAGGACCCGCAGGTCCGCAAGGCCATCGCGATAGCGATCGACCGCAAGGCGATCCAGGTCCAGTACGGCGGCAACCGCTTCGGCCAGCTCGCCCAGTCGTACATCAACGACGCGCAGCGCGGCTACGTCGAGCAGCACACCGCCCTCGACCCGGCCGGCAAGCCGAACCCGGAGGAGGCCAAGAAGCTCCTCAAGGGCAAGAAGTTCCCGAAGAAGCTCGTGTACGGCTACGCCGACGCCACCCCGCGCTACAAGAGCATGGGCAACACCCTCCAGCAGAACCTGAAGGCCATCGGCATCGACCTCCAGCTGCGGCCCATCCCGGCGGCGAACTACTACACGATCCTCGCCGGTGAACAGATGCCCGACATCGCCCGCAGCGGCTGGTGCGGCGGCGCCGACAGCGGTTCGGTCCGCACCACGATCGACCCCAACATCGGCCCGAGCATCGACGGCAAGACCTACGGGTTCTCCAACATCCCGCGCTACTACGACAAGAAGCTCTCCAAGGAGCTGTACGAGCTGCGCGGCGCCAACGGCACCAGCGAGGAGCTGGGCAAGAAGTGGGCGACCCTCTACGACCGGATCATGCAGGACTACCCGCTGGTCCCGCTGACCCGCTCCTTCACCAACAGCGTCGTCGGCTCCAAGATCCGCAGCGCGCAGGTCGGCTACTTCTTCGGCTCGATCGACCTGTCGACCGTCGGCGTCGAGAAGTGACGAACTGACGAGCTGACGAACCGACGAGCGAACTGACGAGACCATGACCAGATTCCTGCTGCGGCGCTTCGCCGCGATGATCGCCCTGCTGATCGTCATCAGTTTCGTGACCTTCAGCCTGTTCCAGCTCGGTCCGGCGGACCCGGCCGCGGCGGCCTGCGGTCAGGAGTGCACCCCTGAGCGTGTCGCCCAGGCCCGCGTCGCCCTCGGGATGGACCAGCCGTTCCTGTCCCAGTACGTCGACTACATGACGGGCCTGCTGCACGGCCGGTGGGTCGGTGCCCCCGGCAGTCAGACCCTGTGCGAATGGCCCTGCCTCGGAAAGTCGTTCCAGACCAACGAGAACGTCACCGCGATCATCGCGCGAGCCCTGCCGTACACCCTGTCCGTGGCCGTCGGCGCGATCGTCCTGTGGACCGTCGTCGGCGTCGGCCTCGGCCTGCTCGCCGCGCTGCGCAAGGGGAAGTTCGCCGACAAGGTCATCGTCGGTGCCGCCTCCGTCGGCGTGTCCCTGCCCATCCCGGTGACCGGCCTGCTGCTCCTGCTGTTCTTCGTCAGCACGCTGCACGTCCTGCCGTTCACCACCAACGAGATCACCTCGCCGTTCGGGCCCGCCGGGCCCGGCGGCTGGATCCTCAACTACCTGCTGCCGTGGGTGGCGCTCGCCGTCCTGTTCAGCGCCCAGTACATCCGCGTCACCCGCAGCAACATGCTGGAGACCTTCGGCGAGGACTTCATGCGCACCGCCCGCGCCAAGGGCCTGTCCCGGCCCAAGATCGTCTTCCGGCACGGCGCCCGCGCCGGCATCACGCCCGTCGTCACCATGCTCGGCCTCGACATCGGCCTGCTGCTCGGCGGCGCCGTCCTCACCGAGCAGATCTTCTCCGTCCCCGGCATCGGATTCACCGCGGTGCACGCCGCCCAGTCCGGCGACCTGCCCGTGACCATGGCCATCACCATGATGGCCGCCTTCTTCATCATCGTCGCCAACGTCGTGGTCGACGCCGCCTACGCGGTCATCGACCCGCGAGTGAGGGTCAACTGATGACCACGACACCCACCCCCATGCTGGAGATCCGCGACCTGCGCGTCACCTTCCCGACCGACGACGGCCTCGTGCACGCCGTCAACGGGATGGACCTCACCCTGGCCCGTGGCGAGACCGTCGGCATCGTCGGCGAGTCCGGCTCCGGCAAGACCGTCACGAGCCAGGCCCTGATGGGCCTGCTCAAGGACACCTCCGCCCGGGTCAGCGGGCAGGTCCTGCTCGACGGCACGGACCTCAACCCGCTGACCGAGGCGCAGATGCGCGCCTACCGCGGCAAGAAGATCGCCATGATCTTCCAGGACCCGCTCTCCGCGATGCACCCCTTCTACCCGGTCGGGACGCAGATCGCCGAGGCCTACCGGGTGCACAACCAGGTCTCGAAGAAGGCCGCGGCCGCCGTCGCCGTCGACATGCTCGGCCGCGTCGGCATCCCCGACCCGAAGAAGCGCTACTCCTCCTACCCGCACGAGTTCTCCGGCGGCATGCGCCAGCGCGCCATGATCGCGATGGCCCTGGTGTGCGAGCCGGAACTCCTCATCGCGGACGAGCCCACCACCGCCCTCGACGTCACCGTGCAGGCCCAGATCCTGGACCTGCTCGCCGAACTCCAGTCGGAGACCGGCACCTCGGTGATCATGGTGACCCACGACCTCGGCGTCGTCGCCGAGGTCTGCCACCAGGTCGTCGTCATGTACGGCGGCGAGTGCGTGGAGCGCGCCACCGTCTCCGACCTCTTCAAGGACCCCCAACACCCCTACACGCAGGGCCTGCTGGCGTCCATGCCGTCCCTCACCGGGCAGTCCGAGCGGCTGCGGCCCATCCCGGGCTTCCCGCCCTCGCTGCTCGCCCTGCCCGAGGGCTGCCTGTTCGCCGACCGCTGCCCCGAGGCGCACCGCGTGCCCGACGCGGCCTGCGCCACCAGCCGCCCGGCGCTGACCGGGCCCGACAACCACCCGTCGCGCTGCCACCTGACCGTCGCGGCACCCGCCCGAGAGGTGGCCCGATGACCCCGACCCCGCTGCTCCAGGTCACCGACCTGACCAAGCACTTCCCGACCCGCACCAGCGCCTTCCGATCGGGCGGCGTCGTCAAGGCCGTCGACAACGTCAGCTTCTCCGTCGGCGCCGGCCAGACCCTCGGCCTGGTGGGGGAGTCCGGCTGCGGCAAGTCCACCACCGGACGCCTCCTGATGCGGCTGCTCGAACCCACCTCCGGCAGCATCAAGCTCGACGGCCGCGAGATATCCGAGCTGCGCCGCGGCGACCTCCAGGACTACCGCCGGCGCGTCCAGATGGTGTTCCAGAACCCGTCCTCCTCGCTCAACCCGCGCCAGTCCGTCGGCAGCGCCATCGCCGCGCCGCTGCTCGCCCAGCGCATCAACCCGCCCAGCGGCGTCAAGGCCACCGTCCGCGACCTGATGGACCGCGTCGGCCTGCGCCCCGACCACTACAACCGCTTCCCGCACGAGTTCTCCGGAGGCCAGAAGCAGCGCGTGGGCATCGCCCGCGCCCTCGCCCTGGACCCGAAGCTGATCATCTGCGACGAGCCGGTCTCCGCGCTCGACGTGTCCGTCCAGGCCCAGGTCATCAACCTGCTCGAGGACATCCAGAAGGACACGGGCGTCGCGTACCTGTTCATCGCCCACGACCTGTCCGTGGTCAAGCACTTCGCGCACCGCGTCGCCGTCATGTACCTCGGCAGGATCATGGAGCACGGCGACACGCGCGAGGTCTTCGACAACCCTCGCCACCCGTACACGCAGGCCCTGCTGTCCGCCGTGCCGCAAGCCGACCCGGACGCCGACCGCAGCGGACGCGTCCGGCTCGCCGGCGACCTGCCGAGCCCCGCGAACCCGCCGTCGGGCTGCGTCTTCCGCTCGCGCTGCCCGCTGCGCCTCACCCTCGACGAGAAGAGCGCGAGCCGCTGCGCCGACGAGGTGCCGACCGGCAGCCCCGCCTGCCACCACATCGACATCGACATCGAAGAAAGGTGACCTCCGTGCTGATCCGTGACGTCCGCCCCTGGGGCGGCGAGCGCAGCGACGTCGAGCTGTCCGGCACCCGCATCGCCGCGATCCGCCCCCACGACCCCGCGGCCGCCCCGGCCGGCGAGGTCGTCGAGGGCCGCGGCCGGCTCCTGCTGCCCTCCTTCAGCGATGTGCACGTCCACCTGGACTCCACCCGCGTCGGCCTCCCGTTCCGCCCGCACACCGGCGGGCCCGGCGTGTGGACGATGACGATGAACGACCGGGAGAACTGGCGCACGGCGGAGGTCCCGCTGCCCGAGCGGGTCGCCGGGACCCTGGAGCGCATGATCGCCCGCGGCACCACCCGGGTGCGCTCGTACGCGCAGGTCGACGTGGACTGCAAGCTGGAGAAGTTCGACGCGGTCGTGGCCGCGAAGGAGAAGTTCGCGGGCCGCGCCGACGTCCAGATCATGACGTTCCCGCAGGCCGGCATCCTGCGCGAGAAGGGCACCGTCGACCACCTGGAGGCCTCGCTGAAGGCGGGCGCCGACGTCATGGGCGGCATCGACCCCTGCTCCCTGGACAAGGACCCCAAGCAGCACCTCGACATCGTCTTCGGCCTCGCCGAGAAGTACCAGGTCGAGGTCGACATCCACCTCCACGAGCCCGGCCACCTCGGCGTGTTCTCCACCGACCTCATCCTGGAGCGCACCCGCGCCCTCGGCATGCAGGGCAAGGTCACCCTCTCGCACGCCTACGAGCTCGGCTCGATCAGCGAGTCCGTGAGCCGCCGCCTCATCGACGCGTTCGCCGAACTCGACGTCGCCATGGCCACCGTGGCGCCCTCGGTGAGCAACCAGCTGTCCCTCGCTGACCTCACCGAGGCGGGCGTCCGCGTCGGCCTCGGCGAGGACGGCCAGCGCGACTACTGGAGCCCGTACGGCAACTGCGACATGCTCGACCGCACCTGGCAGCTCGCCTTCACCAACAACTACCGGCGCGACGAGCTCATCGAGATGTCGCTGGCCGTCGCCACCCTCGGCGGCGCCTCGATCATGGACCACGACGTGCCCCGCCTGAAGGGGATCGCCGACCGGCCCGGACTCGCGGTGGGCGACCGCGCCGACCTCCTCCTGGTCGACGGCGAGACCCCGAGCAGCGCCGTCATGGACCGCGGCACCGACCGCACCGTCCTGCACGACGGCGTGGTCGTCGCCGACCAGCTGGCGGTCATCGGGGTCTGACAAGGCCCGACACCTGGTTCCGCTTCCGCGCGGGGCGGCTCCGTGACGACGGCGCCGCCCCGCCGGACGCGTGTGCCGGGCGGCCCTGCGGACAGGGCGCCGGAACAGCCGGTTCCGGCGCTCGGGCTTGTTCCCGCACGGCTCTTGACGCCCCGGAACCCGAGGCCCCACAGTCGGGCAGTAGCCCTGCCCGGTCGCAGCGACGCCAGGATCTCCGGCGTCCCGGGCGGGGCCAGTGACGCCCTCGCCGAAGCGTCCGGCCGGCCCACCCTCGCCCGCCGGGACCCTTCGGCCTGCCGGCCCACCATCCCCGCGCGCGGCCTTCGGCCCTCACCCGCGTCCCCGGGCGCCCGGCGCCGGCCCGCGCGCACTCCTCCCTTCCGCTTCCCCGGAGAGTCCCCGGAGCGTTCCGCGGAATGATCCGCGGAGAAAAGGTGGTAGCAGGGCATGGCCGAGCAAGCATCGAACTCCCGCACCGCACCGCTGGACCCGCAGCACCGTGACCGCGTCCTCCGCCGGGTCGTCCTGCGGACTGTCCCCTTCATCACGCTCGTCTACGTCATCGCCTGGATGGACCGCGTCAACGTCGGCTTCGCGAAGCTGACCATGCTGGACGACCTGTCCTGGAGCGAGGCCGTCTACGGCGCCGGCGCCGGCATCTTCTTCCTCGGCTACTTCCTGTGCGAGGTGCCGAGCAACCTGCTGCTGGAGAAGATCGGCGCCCGCAGGACCATCATGCGCATCGCCATCGGCTGGGGCGTCGTCTCCGTGGCCATGGCCTGGGTCACCGCGCCCTGGCACTTCTACGCGCTGCGCTTCCTGCAGGGCGCGTTCGAGGCCGGACTGCATCCCGGCATCATCCTGTACCTGACGTACTGGCTCCCCGCGCACCGCCGCGGCAAGGCCGTCGCCGTCTGCATGTCGGCCTCGCCGCTCGCCATGCTCATCGGCAGCCCGCTGGCCGGATTCATCATGGAGCACACCGACGGCCTGCTCGGCCACGCCGACTGGCAGTGGCTCTTCATCATCGAGGGCGTGCCGTCCGTGCTCCTCGGCCTGCTCGCCTTCTTCCTCCTGACCGACCGCCCGCGCGAGGCCAAGTGGCTCACACCGGACGAACGCTCCTTCGTGGAGCGGGAGCTGAGCCGCGAGGCCGAGGCGGGCGCCGACCGGGAGCATTCGCTGCGCGGGCTCCTGCGGCTCCCCACGACGTGGGTGCTGATCCTGACCCTGTTCTGCGTCATCACCAGCAACGCCACGCTGTCCTTCTACGGTCCGAGCCTCGTCGCCGACGCCGGATTCACCGACCTCGCCACCCTCGGCTGGATCATGTCGAGCGTCTTCGCGCTCGGCTGGGTCGGCATGCTCGTCAACGGCTGGTGGTCCGACCGGCGGCGCGAGGCGCGCCGGCACACGGCCTGGGCCGCCGCGACCGGCGCGGTCGGGCTCGTCCTGGCCGCCGTGGCCCAGGAGGCGGGCAGTTCGCTCGGCGTGCTCGCCGCGCTGGCCCTCTCCGCCTGCGGCACGATGGGCGCGATCCCGGTCTTCTGGAGCCTCCCGCCGCGCTACATGTCCGGCACCGCGCTCGCCGCGGGCGTCGCCCTCATCAACTCCTGTGCCAACCTCGCCGGTTACTTCGCGCCCCAGTTCCTCGGCGGCATGAAGGCGAGCACCGCTCCTACTCGCTGGGCCTGCTGGTCATCGCGGGGGTGGAGCTGGTCGGCGTGGTGCTCGTCTTCCTGTTCATCCGCAAGGAGCCAGCGGCGCGGGACGGCGCACCCTCAACTCCCGCGATTCAACAGTTTGTTGAGTGATCGCCAGGAGGTCTCACCTCGTCGCACTTGGGATCCAGAAAATGGGATCCCAAGTGTTGACCCCGGGGAATTCCCGCGAGCACTATGGGATCCCAAGCGGGACCGGAATGCTGCTTCCAGACCGCGGGACGGTCGTGTCAGACGCGTCGGGCAACCCCCGGCCGCTCCACGCCGGAACCCACCCCTCGATGCTCCGGTTCCCCGCCGGAGCCCCAGGTTCACGACACGCCCCCGTGCCCGGAGCTCAAAGGAGCCCGCGATGACGCACTTCCGCTCGGAACCAGAACCGCCCCTGAACCTCGCCGCACCCGCACCCGCACCCGCACCCGAAGCCGCCCCCGCACCGTCCGGCGCCGACGACCAGCGCCGGGCCCAGCACCTGCTGGCCCAGGCGATGGACCGGATCGGCACCAACCGCTGCCACAAGGTGATCCTCTCGATCGTCGTGTTCGGAGCCTTCTTCGACGTCATCGAGCAGAACACCGTCGGGATCGTCGCCCCCTTCCTCAAGGAGCAGTGGGGCGTCAGCTCGACCGGCATCGGCTTCCTCGCCTCCGCCACCTTCGGCGCGATGTACGTGGGAGCCGCGCTCGCCGGCTGGCTCAGCGACCTCAAGGGCCGCAAGACCATGTTCAACTTCAACCTTGCGCTCTACAGCCTGGGCGCCCTGATCTGCGCCCTCGCCCCGAACTTCGAGGTCCTCGTCGCCGGACGCATCGTCGTCGGGCTGGGCCTCGGCGGCGAGTTCGTCGTCGGCCTCACCCTGCTCGCCGAGATGACCTCCACCCAGTTCCGCGGCACCGCCATCTCGCTGCTCCAGGTCGGCGCGGGCGGCCTCGGCAACCCGGCCGCGTACCTCTTCGGCCTGCTCACCGTCGGCTGGATCGGCCCGCACCTGCCGGCCCTCCTCGGCGGCCCCGAGGCCGGCTGGCGCTGGGTGTTCGTCCTGCTCTGCCTCCCGGCCCTGCTCGTCCTCTACACCCGGCGCCACATGCCGGAGACCCCGCGCTACCTCATCTCCAAGGCCCGTACCGCCGACGCCAACCGGGCGCTGAGCGTCCTCGCCTCCGGCAAGATGAACCCGCGCGGCCTCGCCGTCACCAGCTACCTGCCCGAGGGTCTCAGGCTGAGCGAGGAGAAGGCTCAGTGGACCGAGATCCTGCGCGGCCGCCTCGGGCGCAACTCCGCGGTCCTCGGCTCCTGCACCGCCGCCCTGTTCGGCGCCCAGTTCGTCCTGCTCACCTTCTGGCCGACGCTCCTCGTGGACCGGGGCTACCCCGTGGCCACCAGCCTGACCTTCTCCATGATCATCTTCATGGGCGCGGTCATGGGCACCCTCTTCGCCACCTACCTCAACACCCGCTTCCGGCGTAAGCCCACCATCGCCGTCGCCGCCGCCCTCTCCTGCGCCTCCGCCCTCGCCTTCCCGTTCCTGGCCGACGGGGCGACGGAGATCCTGATCCTCGGCTTCCTCTTCGAGTTCTTCTCCTGGTGGGCCAACTGCTCCATCTCCACCTGGTGCCCCGAGCTCTACCCGACCCGCGTCCGCGCCTTCGGCATCGGCGTCATCTCCAACCTCGGCATGATCGGCGGCGCGCTCCTGCCGCCCGTCGCCGGCGCCCTGCTCGGCTCCATGGGCCCCACCGCACTCCTCGGCCTCGTCGCCGTCATGTGCGCCGTCGTCCTCGTCGCCGTGCCCTTCGGCCCCGAGACCTTCGGCCGCTCCCTCGAGGAACTCCACGACGAGAACTGACACCACCCACGACACCCCTTCGACGACCCAAGGATTGGACACGGCCGTGCGCATCGGAATCGACGGGCTGAAGATCCCCGAGTCCGCCAAACGAGGACCCGGTGGAACCCTCGCCCACGCCAGAGAACTGGGCCTCGACGGAGTCTTCTTCCGCTCGGTCCTGGACCTGAGCCCCACCCTCGACGCCGCCGAGCTCCGCAACCTGCGGGCCCGGGCCGACGACCTCGGCCTCTACCTGGAGACCGGCCTCGGCAAGGTCAACCCCTTCGCCATCCCCGAGGCCCCCGAACTGCGGGCGATCGGCGACGGCGACACCCTTCTCGGCTTTCGTCGCATGATGGAGGCCGCGGCCGCCATCGGCTGCCGCGAACTGTGGGGCTCCACCGCCCTCGTCAAACCCCAGTACCACGGCCGGCTCGCCTGGGACCGCTTCCGCACCGACGTCACCTGGGACGAGCAGCTGACCGCCACCGAGCGCTTCCTCGGCCGGCTCGCCCCCTACGCCCGTGACCTCGGCATCCACATCAACCTGGAGACCCACGAGGAGATCACCTCCTTCGAACTGGTCCGCCTCGCCGAGGCCGTCGGACCCGACGTCGTCGGCATCGTCTACGACACGGCCAACGCCCTGCACCGCGTCGAACACCCCGTGTGGACGGCCCGCCGCGTCGCGCCCTACGTCCGCCAGACCCACATCAAGGACGCCCACCTCGCCCACGGCGACGAGGGCCTCTGGTACCAGCTGCGCCCCTGCGGAACCGGCGTCGTCGACTTCACCCAGGTCGTCCCGATCCTCATGGCGGCCAACCCCGGACTGAACCTGACCCTGGAGACCTACGAGTCGTACGAGGACCGCCCGCGCAGCCCCGAGAAGTGGCTCCTGGAGATCTACGACGAGGAGTTCCTCCGGGCCCACCCCGACCTGACCACCGCCGAGTTCGCCGACTACCTCAAGACCGTCCGCGCCTACGAACAGCGCATCGCCGCCGGTGAACTGCCGGACCTGGAGACCTACGCGGCACAGCCCTTCGGCTACACCGAGGCCGTGAGCCAGATCCGCGACAGCGCCGCCCACATCCGTGCCATCTGTGAGGAGAACGCCAAGTGACCGCTCTGTACGAGACCTCCGAAGAACGCTCCATGGACCTGCCCGACGAGCTGATCCGCGGCGTCAGCGACGTCCACGTCCACGCCGGCCCGTGGCTCAAGTCCTGCCCCGGCCGCCTCGACCCCTTCGCCATCGCCGAGCAGGCGCGGGACGCCGGCATGAAGTCCCTCGTCTACTACGACCACACCATGGGCATCAGCAACGGCACGTCGATGCTGGTGAAGCGCCAGGTCCCCGGGATCGAGATCTTCGGCGGCATCATCATGACCTCCGTCCTCGGCGGCCTGAACCCGCGCGCCGTCAAGACCGCCCTGCACTACGGCGCCGGCGCCAAGTTCGTCCACTTCGGCGCGCACTGCACCCACTTCATGGCCAGCCACGAAGGCTCCTACGTCGACGGCAAGCCCGTCCCGTTCAAGGACCAGTACCCCAAGTTCGCCGAGCAGGAGCTGTCCCGCGCCATCCGCATCCCGCTGGAGGGGCCCGTCCCCGGGGACCTCGAGGAGATCCTCGGCCTGATCGCCGAGCGGCCCGACGTCCACCTCAACACCGGGCACCTCTCCGTCCCGGAGGCCTTCCGGCTCGTCGAGCTCGCGCAGGCCGCCGGCATCCGCAAGATCGTCGTGGCGCACCCGTGCCGCGGCCGCATGACGACCGAGCAGCAGAAGGAACTCGCCGCCAAGGGCGTCTTCCTCGAGGGCGCCGTCTCCGACTGGATGTTCCACCGCGGCCTGCCCCGCACCAACTACTACGTCGAGCGCGAGTGGGCCGACGAGATCGCCGGCATAGCCAACGCCCCCGAGTTCACCGGCATCATGCCCTGGGCCCGGCAGATCCGCGAGATCGGCATCGAGCACTTCATCCTCGGCACCGACTACGGCATCCGCTCCGGCCCGACGCCCGTCGAGGGCATGCGCACCCTGATCAGCTCGCTCCTCGACCTGGAGTTCAAGCCCGACGAGATCATCACCATGATCAAGGGCAACCCGGACAGCCTGCTCGACCTCGGCGAGTAGCCCGCGCGCCGCACGGGGAGGCCGGGCCCGCCCGGCCTCCCCGCCGCCGGCGCCGTCATCATGGGACGCTCACGTCACCCCACGCCCGAGCCCGCTCGGGCGCCCAACGAAAGGGCCCCTCCGTTGCCCCCGCACACCGGAACCCGGACCGTCCTGCTCGTCAACCCCAACACCAACCGGGGCACGACCTCGATGATGGCCGAGCTGGCCCGGACCCGCCTGGCCCCCGCGGGACTCACGGTGGAGAGCCGCACCGTCGGGCAGGGCCCCGCGATGATCACCGACCCGATCACCCTCAAGGAGTCCGCCCAGCACGTCGTCGACACCGTCCGCGACCGGCTCGCCGACACCGCCGCCCCGCCCGTCGCCGCCGTGATCGTCGCCGCCATCGGCGACCCCGCCCGCGACCGCCTCGCCGAGGAGATCGACGTCCCCGTCATCGGCATCGGCCAGGCCTCCGTCCACGCGGCCGCCGCCGGGGGCCGCACCTTCGGCATGGCGACCAGCACCCCGCTGCTCGTCGACTCGCTCACCGAGCTCGTCGCCCGGCACGGCCACGCCGCCGCCTTCACCGGCGTCCGCCTCACCCCCTCCGACCCGCTCCTGCTCGCCGCCTCCGCCGACCAGCAGTACGAGGAGCTCGCCGGCGCCGTCCGCGCCTGCGTCGACCGGGACGGCGCCGAGGCCGTGATCATCGCGGGCGGTCCGCTCAGCGACGCCGCCCGCCGGCTCGCCGCACTGGACCTCGTCGACATCGTCGAGCCCGTCCCCAGCGCCGCCGCCCTCGTCCTCGACCTGCTCGGAGCGCCCGCCGGCGGCTGAACCGAGCCCGCACAGCGCCCCCGGCCTGGCGAAGACAGGCCCGTCAGGCCCAGACTGGCACCCCCGGTCCGTCGAACGAGTGTGAGCAGAGACCCGTGACGACTTCGTCCTCATCGTCCTCGAAGCTGTACCGCAACAAGAAGCCGCTGCGCGACATCGTCCGCGAACACCTGCGCAACAGCATCTACGACGGCACCCTGCCGCCCGGCACCCGCCTCGTCGAGCAGGAACTCGCCCAGCAGTTCAAGGTGTCCCGGCTGCCGGTCCGCGAGGCGCTGCGCATCCTGCACCACGAGGGCCTGGTCGAGCACCTGCCCACCCGGGGCGTGGTCGTGCGCACCCTCGACCGCCGCCAGGTCTCCGAGCTGTACGACCTGCGCGAGGCCCTGGAGGTGCTCGCCGCGCGGCAGGCCGCCGAGCGGGTCGCCGAAGGCGCGCCGACCCGGCTCTCCGCCGCGACCGAACGGGCCGGGGACGCGGCCGGCGCCGGGGACGCCTCCGCCGTGCACGACGCGAACTCCAGCCTCCACGAGGAGATCACCGCCCTCGCCGGGAACAAGCTGCTGGCCGAGACCCTGGAGCCGATCGTCGGCCGCGTCGACTGGCTGCGCCGCAAGGTCGAGGACTTCGGCATGATCCAGGCCGAGCACGAGGCACTGGCCGCAGCCATCGTCGCCGGCGACCCCGAGGCCGCCGCCACCGCGGCCCGCGACCACGTACGCGCCTCCCGCGAGCGCACCCTCAAGGGCCTCTTCGACAGCTGACCGGCGCGGCCGACGGCGCAGTCGGTCCCGGCCGCCGGGACGCGGCGATGGAAAAGTGCGGCGTGGCGTGCTGTCATGCCGTGCCGCACTCCGTCTCCGCCCAACTCGCCTGACCTGTCAGGAGGTTGACCCCATGCCCGAGCCCCGCCCGCACCAGGCACCCGATCCGCTCGCGCCCGCCCGCCTCGGCCCCCTCACCCTGCGCAACCGCGTCATCAAGGCCGCCACCTTCGAAGGCATGACCCCCGACGCGCTCGTCACCGACGACCTCGTCGACTTCCACCGCCGGCACGCCGCCGGCGGCATCGCCATGACGACCGTCGCCTACTGCGCCGTCGCCCCCGAAGGCCGCACCGAACGCCGCCAGATCTGGATGCGCCCGGAAGCCGTCCCCGGACTGCGCCGCCTCACCGACGCCGTGCACTCCGAGGGCGCCGCCGCCTGCGCCCAGCTCGGCCACGCCGGGCCCGTAGCCGACACCTCCTCCACCGGGCTGCCCGCCCTCGCCCCCCAGCGCCGCTTCAGCCCCGTCAGCCTGCGCCGCACCAGGGCGGCGACCGCCGAGGACATCGCCCGCGTCACCCGGGCCCACGCGGACGCCGCACGGATCGCCGTCGAGTCCGGCTTCGACGCCGTCGAACTCCACTTCGGCCACAACTACCTGGCCAGCGCCTTCCTCAGCCCCAAGCTCAACCGCCGCACCGACCGCTACGGCGGCAGCCTCGCCCACCGCGCCGAGGTCACCCGGGGCATCGCCCGCGCCGTCCGCGACGCCGTCGGCGACCGCATCGCCATCACCGCCAAACTCAACATGAAGGACGGCGTGCCCGGCGGCCTCGGCGTGGACGAGTCCCTCCAGGTCGCCCGCTGGCTCCAGGACGACGGCGGCCTCGACGCCCTCCAGCTCACCGCGGGCAGCTCCCTGCTCAACCCCATGTACCTGTTCCGCGGCGACGCCCCGCTGAAGGAGTTCGCCGCCCAGTTCCCCGCCCCGCAGCGACTCGGCATCCGCCTCTTCGGGGACCGCTTCCTGCGCACGTACCCGTACGAGGACGCGTACCTCCTGGAACCCGCGCGCCGCTTCCGGGCCGCCCTCGACCTGCCGCTCACCCTGCTCGGCGGCGTCACCGGCCTCGACACCATGGAGCTGGCCATGAAGGAGGGCTTCCAGTTCGTCGCCATGGCCCGCGCCCTGCTGCGCGAACCGGACCTCGTCGAACGCATCGGCCGCGACCGCACGACCCCCTCCCTGTGCATCCACTGCAACCGCTGCATGCCGACCATCTACCGCGGCACCCACTGCCCGGAGAAGACCGAGAAGGCCCGGGAGACGAGACAGGGGCGGTGACACCGGGGGAGTCCCGGCGTCACCGCCCCTGCGAAGCAGGACGGTCCGGAGGATCAGCCGTCGCGCTCCGCGGAGGGGAGGAACGCGCCGGGCACGTCCTGCGGTGCGTACAGCTTGCTCTCACCCGGGTACGGCTTCTTCCACCCGTGCGTCTCGTACCACGTGAAGTGGTTCATCTGCGCGGGGTTCGCGAAGTCCGGGGTGGCGTTCGGGCCGGTCAGCCGCTGCTTCGCCTTCCAGCGGTCCCAGGTCGCCGCCAGCTCCCGCCGCTCGGCGGGCACCTTCAGCGTGGGCACGGCCGCCGCCGACGGGTTCTGCGCGGCCGGGGTGTCCAGACCGCAGGACGGCGGCGTCTTCAGACCGTCGGTGAGCGGCGTCCGGTTCGGCAGCGCGGTGAACGGCGTGACGTCCGGGTGCTGGGTGAACGCCCCGCGCATCGGCGTGGCCGCGCTGTCCTTCTGGTTCATCGGGTGGACCCCGAGGATCTGCTCGATCGTGCGGATCATCGTGATCTGCGTGTAGTAGCGGCTGTCGACGACACCGCGCCGCGCGTACGGGCTGATGATCTGCACCGGAGCCCGGTGCCCGTCGACATGGTCCAGGCCCGCCTGGGAGTCGTCCTCGACCACGAAGATCGCGGAGTCCTTCCAGTACTTGCTGTGCGAGATCGTGTCGACGATCCGGCCCGTCGCCAGGTCGTTGTCCGCGACCTGCGCCGCCGCCCCCGCGGGCCCGCCGGTGTGGTCGCTGGACAGCCAGAACATGTTGAGGTTCTTCGGCCCGTTCTTCTCGAAGTCACGCTTCCAGATCTCGGCCCGGTAGATGTCCGGCACGGCCGTGTCGAACTTCGCGAAGCCGTGCTCCGAGACCTCGTCGAGCGACGGGATCGGCGAGGACGACACCAGGTCGTACGCGGTGTCCGCGCCCGTGGACCGCATGTTCTTCGCGTCGCAGTACAGGTTCTGCCAGCTCGCGTCGGCCGGCTTCGTCAGGAACTGCTGGAACTCGCCGTAGTTGCGCACCGACTTGCCGGCCGCCTGCGCCCCGGTCCAGATGAACCCGGTCCGCTGGTGCCCGAGCGCGTCGTCCTCGGTGTCGTAACTGCGCTTGTACGCACCGGCCGAGGACTCCGTGTACTCCGGATTGTCCGCCTGCATCAGCCAGTTGTGGCCCTCGGCCGAGTTCGTGCCGATGTCGTACGTGTTGTCGTACAGGCCGAACTGCTCCGCCAGGGCGTGCTGGTTCGGCGTGACGTTCTCGCCGAACTGGGCGAGCGCGGGATCGCCCTCACCCTTCTCGACGTCGCCGAAGACCTGGTCGTAGGTCCGGTTCTCCTTCACGATCAGGAACACGTGCTTGATCGTCGACGGGTCACCGAGCCGCGCCGGGACCGGCACCGGCTTCGGGGTGCGGCCCTCGGTCGCCTTGCTGACGGCGCCGCGCGTCCAGCCGTTCTGCCGGAACACCTTGCCCGTCAGCGACTTGATCGTCCTGTCGCTCGGCAGCTCGAACCGGGTGAGGCTCGACGTCGTGTCGTGCGTGCCGTGACCGGCCGCCTTGGTGGGACGCCGGGCGTCGACACCGCGCGTGTTGGAGACGACGACCTGGTCGCCGACGGTCGTGATCTCGGACGGGAAGTAGTCCGTCGGGATCAGACCCACGTAGTCGACCGGCTCCTGCGCGCTCTTGTACCGGTAGACGGCGACCGCGTTCGCCCGGCCCAGGGTCACGAGGAGGTGCCCGTCGTCGGTGAGCGTCACCGCGTCCGGCTCGTAGCCGACCGAGGCCTCCGGCCACGGCTGGGTGGCGATCGTCTGCACGACCTCGTCCTTCGCCGTGTCGATGACCGACACGTCGTTGGTGGCCGTGTTCGTGACGAACAGCGCGCCCTTCTTCGCGTACAGCGCCGTCGGGTGCAGCCCCACGTCGATGCTCGCGACGTCCGAGGACGGGTGCGCCAGGTCGATGACGCTGACCGTGCCGGTCGTCGTCGCGGCGGTCCGCTGGTCGGCGGGCACCTGGGTGCCGTACGAGTTGATGGTGCTCTCACCGGGCTTGGCGGGGCGCCCGCCCTCGTTGCCGACGTACAGCTTGTCGCCGACCTGGATCAGGTCGCGAGGGGCGTTGCCCACGGCCCAGGACTGCTTGATCGCGCCGGTGGCGGCGTCGAGGGCGACGACCTTGTTCTGCCCGTTGACCGCCGCGTACACGGTGGCGCCGTCGGCCGAGAACACCGGCTCGCCGACCAGCGCCCGCTTCGCCCCGTCCGCCGGGAGCTTGACGGTCTTCGGGTCGGTGACCGAACCATCGGCGTTCACGGTGAACCGTGTGTAGCCGTCGGTCTGGCCGAGCCACAGCTGCTTCCCGTCCGGCGAGTACGTGGGCCCTTCCTGGCCCACCTCGTTGGACGCGATCCGCGGCTGCGACGCGGCGCCGCTGCCCACGAGCTGGCGCACCTTCCAGCCGTCGAGGTCGACGATGCCGAGCGCGGAGCCGCCGTCGGCGAGGGAGGCGGCGAGGTGCTTGCCGTCCGGGCTGACCGTCGACGACATGATCTTGCCGTTGTCGATGACGAGCCGCTCGCCGTACGGGTCGATGTACTGGTCGGCGGAGACGACCTGGCCGCGGTCGGTGACCTGGCCGACCCGGTCCTCGCCGAACTGGGTGGTGGAGGCCAGCGCGGTGCCGGTCGCTGCGAGGGCGAGCGCGCAGATGCCCGCGAGGACCAAGGGGGTGCGACGGCCGGCGGGTCTGCGCAGGAGACCGGACCGGCCTCTCTCCACAGCCCGACGACGACGTGTCACCTGCATGGTTGTCCCTTCAGAGGGTCGAGGGGTGTGGGAGGTGGCTGGTTCGGGGGCGGCGCGGACGGCCGGATCAAGCGGACGGCCGGATCATGGGGTGGCGGCTGGCAGTTCGACGTTGCCGTCGAACTGCCACAGCGGATTGGCGGCGTCGCCCTCGGCGGTGCGCACGAGGAAGTAGCCGTTCACTTCCTTCGGCCCGTCGCCGTCCGCCACGTACCGTCCGTCCGGCGTGACGTCGAGCTGGTAGATCGCCGATCCGGTGGCCCGCAGCCCGGGCAGGTGCCAGGTGACGACGCACCGCCAGTCGTTGCCCGCACCCTCGGCGCCGTCCCGCACGTCGCCCTTGGAGCACGCGGCGGACGTCTTCAACTGCGCCTCGGTGACGGCGGGCCGGTGCAGCTGCTCCGTCTGCATCCGGTACAGATGGCCGAACGCCACGGCGACCGACCGCTCGACCTTCGGCTGCGTGATCCCCGAGCCCGAGGCCGGGCTCGCCGCGCCGACGACCGCCACCGAGCCGGCGAGCAGCCCGGCCAGGGGCAGCGCGCCCAGCGTGATCGCGCGGCGTCCCGCACCGTCGTAGCTCAGGTCCGTGAAGTCCCGCCGCACGAACAGGACGTACGCGAGCGCGGTCGCCGCCACCGCCCAGATCAGGGCGACGACGACGCCGGTGAGGACCGGGGCGAGCTGGACGGGCGCGGCGAACAGGCCGTTCCAGGAGATGAAGGCGTAGCCGGGCAGCGCCGCGCGCACGGCGACCGGCACCGGCAGCATCTGCGCGAGCTGCATCACGAGGGCGACCAGTGCGGGCAGCAGGAGGCCCATGGGGGAGCGGCCGAGGGCCACGGAGCCGAGGAGTCCGACCCCGGCGAGGGCGAGCGTCGGCGCGAGGGCGCAGAGCCAGGCGAGCAGCACCCGGAACGCGGCGTCGCCGGGGGCGAGCTGGTGTCCGTCCAGGCCCACCAGCGGGTGGTTCCCGACGGCGAGGAGGCCGCCGATCACGCTGGAACAGGCCAGTCCCGCCACGAGCAGCAGCAGTACGCCGAGGCTCGCGAGCGCCTTCGCCGCGAAGATCCGCCGCGGCGAGCGCACCGCGACGAGCAGATGCCGCCAGGTGCCGAGCCGGTCCTCGGCGGCGAAGACGTCACCGGCCACCAGGGAGGTCAGCAGCGGCAGCGCCCACGACCCGGCGAACCCGAGGATCACCAGCGGGCCTGCCCAGCCGGAGGCGTGCATCCAGCGGCCGAACAGGGTGTCCGTGGGCAGGGTGCCCTGCGCGGAGACGGCCGCGACGAACAGCGCCGGGGCGATCCAGCAGGCCAGGAGCAGCAGCCGGATGCGCCACTGGGAGAGGAGTTTGACCCACTCGAAGCGCAGGCCCCGTAGGAACAGGGCGGGTCGGGGCGGTGCGGCAACGTTGTCGGGGGCGAGCGCGACGGCACTCATCGGCCGGCCTCCTCGGTCGGGGCGGTCACCGGTCCGCTGTCCGGTTCGCCGTTCGCTTCGGTCGTGGTGAGGGCGAGGAAGGCCGCCTCCAGCGGGGAGACGACGGGCGCGAGTTCCCGTACGGCGACGCCGTCGCGCACACAACGGGCGACGAGCTCGTCGAGGGCCTCCGTCCGTGCGCCGAGGACGAGGACCTCGGGGTCCTGGCCGGCGTGCTCACCGGTGTGCAGCCGGACGCCGGGAACCTCGGCGGCGTGCGCGCGGGCCCGCGCCGGATCCGGGGTGCGCAACCGGTAGTCGAGCTCGTGGTTCTCGGCGGCCAGTTTGGCCAGGGGGCCGGTGAACACGACGCGTCCGGCCGCGAGGATCGTCACCTCGGAGCAGAGCGCCTCCAGGTCGTCCATGCGGTGGCTGGACAGCACCACGGCGACCCCTTCGCGGGCCAGCCGCTTCAGCACGCCGTGCACCTGGCGCTTGCCGGCCGGGTCGAGGCCGTTCGCGGGCTCGTCGAGGACGAGGAGCCGGGGGCGGGTCAGCAACGCGGCGGCCAGGCCGAGCCGTTGCCGCATCCCGAGTGAGAAGCCGCGCGTGCGGTCGTCGGCGACGTCCGTCAGGCCGACCTCCGCGAGCACGTCGTCGATCTCCGCGGGCCGGGCGGGGCCGCCGCGCAGGGCCGCCAGGGCGCGGAGGTTCTGGCGCGCGGTCAGTGACGGGTACAGGCCGGGCCCGTCCACGAACCCGGCGACGCCGTCGCCCACGGCGAGCGTCCGTCCGACGGGCACGCCGAGGATCTCCAGGTGTCCGTCGTCGGCGAGCGCGAGCCCGAGCAACAGCCCGAGCAGCGTGGTCTTGCCCGCGCCGTTGGGCCCCACGAGCCCGTGGATCCGCCCGCGGGCCACGTCCAGATCGACGCCGTCGAGGGCGACCACGTCGCCGAACGTCTTGGTGATGCCGCGGGCCCGTATCGCCGCCGCGTCCGCCTCCGGAGTGTCCATCGCCTCAGGTGTGTCCATGAGTCCCTTCCTGACAAGCCCTCAAGGACCCTAGGGACGGCACCCGGCGGCGTCAGGGACGGCGCGGAGAACTCTCATGGAACAGGAAATGGATGGCCCTTCAAGCCATCGTCAAATCACCCGGGCGCGATGACACTTGGGCGGCCTCGTTACGCTGCGCCTCAGCACACGCGACGGCGCGCGGCACACGGCAGGACAGTCAAGGGGCGGCAACCGGCACATGAACACGGACACACTCGTACTCGGCAGCCGGGACCTGACCCTGCGCCCCTGGGCGGCGGCCGACGCCGCCGTGCTGCCCGCCCTGATGGACGAGGACGCGCTGCGCCGCTGGACGACGCACCGCGTCACCGACACGGCGGGCGCGCAGCGCTGGATCGCCGAACAGAACGCGTCACAGGGGACGGGGGAGCGGTTCTGCTTCGCCGTCGTCGCGGACGGCGAGGTGGCCGGCCACCTGGTCCTCAAGCGCCCCGGGGGAACCGGCCCGGTGGCCGAGGTCGGCTACTGGATCGGCGCACCGGCCCGAGGGCGCGGTCTGGCCGCCCGAGCCGTCACTCTCCTCACGGACTGGGCGTTCACGACGCCCGCCCTGACCCGCGTCGAGCTGATCCACAACGTGGGCAACCCGGCGTCCTGCCGCGTCGCGGAGAAGGCGGGCTTTGCCCTGACGGAGATCCTCCCCCCGCTCCCGGGGAAGCCGGGGGAGGGCCACCTCCACGTACGCGAGCGCGTGGACCCTCAGGGCACCAGCGCCCACGCCTCCACCTCGAGCAGCAGCTCGGGCCGGAACAGCGCCGCCACCTGAACCGCCGTACTGGCCGGCGGCCGTTCCACGTCCACGTACGCGTCGCGCGCCACCCGCACCGCCGGCAGATGCGCCACGTCCGTGACGTAGAAGGTGAGCTTGACGACGTCGTCGAAGCTCGCACCGGCCGCGGCCAGACAGCGACTCAGGTTCTCGAAGACCTGACGGGCCTGCGCCCCGGCGTCCCCCTCACCGACCAGCTCCCCCTTCTCGTCCACGGAGATCTGCCCCGAGACCGCGATCAATCTCCCCGTACCGCTGACGACTTGGCTGTATCCCGTCCCCGGCGCGACGCCCTCCGGCGCGGCGACGTGCGTGAGCCGGGCCTGCTTCTGCTTCTCGTTCTCTGCGTGCTTCTCGTCCACGCCAAGATCCTCACCCGGCGACGCCCCGTCGCACCAGCGCGTATCGCGCAGGTGTGCCATGCGCACCCGGCATGCCTGCCGGATGCTCCGTCGTTCTCCCCCTGCTGTTCCCGGCCCGCTACGACGCCGGGTTCGGCCGCACCGGATGCTTGCTCAGGATCGAGACGCGGTTGAACGCGTTGATGGTGATGGCGACCCAGACCACGGCGGAGAGTTCGTCGTCCGTGAAGACCGCGCGGGCCTGCGCGTAGGCGGCGTCCTGCGCGGCGCCGTCCGCCGGGGACGTCGTCGCCTCGGCAAGGGCCAGTGCCACCCGCTCGCGCTCCGTGAACACCTCGGTGTCACGCCATGCGGCCAGGACTCCGAGACGCTGCGTGGTCTCGCCGGCCCGCAGCGCCGCACGGGTGTGGACGTGGAGGCAGTACGCGCAGCCGTTGATCTGCGACACGCGCAGATTCACCAGCTCGACCAGAATGCGGTCGAGCCCCGCGTCCGCCGCCGTCGTGCGGACGGCGTCCGACGTCTGGACCAGCGCGTGATAGGCCTTGGGGCTCTGCTTGTCGACGAAGACACGCGCGTCGGGTCCGGCTGCCGTATCGCTCAATTTGCTCTCCTGTCGGGTGAGTCGGGCACCTGCCCGTCGTCGCTGGCGCCGGTGGGTGCCGCGTCGTATGATCAAGCATAATTGTTGAACATGAAACTAGCTAGGGTGGGAGGGCGAGGATGAGCGTCGCAGACGGCACGGACACGGATCCTGGCGCGCCGCGGGCCGAGGTCATCACCGCGCGGGACGTGCCCCTGGGCGGGCCGCGCGCCATGAACGTACGCCGGACGTTGCCGCAGCGGGCCCGGACGCTGATCGGGGCCTGGTGCTTCATCGACCACTACGGTCCCGACGACGTCGGCGACACCGGTGGGATGGTCGTCGCCCCGCATCCGCACACCGGACTGCAGACGGTGAGCTGGCTGTTCAGCGGCGAGATCGAGCACCGCGACAGCCTCGGCACGCACGCCATGGTCCGTCCCGGCGAGCTGAACCTGATGACCAGCGGCCACGGCATCAGCCACTCCGAGGTCTCCACCCCCGCCACCACCGTGCTGCACGGCGTCCAGCTGTGGGTCGCCCTGCCGGACCGGCACCGGAACACCGACCCCGCCTTCCAGCACCACGCCCCCGAGCGCGTCCGGATCGACGGCGCCGATGTCAGCGTCTTCCTCGGCACCCTCGCCGGTTCCACCTCGCCCGTGCGGACCTACAGCCCGCTGCTCGGCGCGGAGTTGCTGCTCGACCCGGGCGCGAGCGTGACGCTCGACGTGGACCCGGCCTTCGAGCACGGACTCCTCGTCGACGAGGGCGCGGTCACCTTCGCCGGGACGCCCCTGAAGCGCGCCGAGTTGGGCTACCTGGAGCCCGGCGCCGCCACGGTGACCCTCACCAACGACACCGACGACACCGCCCGGTCGATCCTGATCGGCGGCCCGCCCTTCGGGGAGGAGATCGTGATGTGGTGGAATTTCGTGGGGCGCACGGACGAGGACGTCCGCCAGGCGCGGGAGGACTGGATGTCGGGCACCCGCTTCGGCGAGGTGAAGGGCTACGACGGAGACCGGCTGCCCGCCCCGGAGGTGCCGGCGACCCGGCTCAAGGCGCGGGGGCAGGCGCACTGACCTGGACCTTTCGCGGTCGGGCCCAGGCTCTGGTGGGCTGTGCGCGCTCCACGTACGGTGTGGTCGATCACCCTGCCTGCCGACGGAGGCCCCGCATGCCCCATTTCGACCTCCCTCTCGACGAACTCCGCGCGTATCGGAGCGACTCGGTCGCCCCCGAGGACTTCGACGCCTTCTGGGCCAAGACGCTTCAGGAGGCACGTGAGTTCGACCTGGACGCCCGCTTCGAGCCGGTCGACGCGGGACTGTCGACCGTTCGGGTCTACGACGTGACGTTCGCCGGGTTCGGCGGTCACCCGGTGAAGGGTTGGCTGCGGCTGCCGGCCGAGGCCGAGGAACCGGTGCCGCTGGTCGTGGAGTTCATCGGGTACGGCGGCGGGCGCGGCCTTCCCCACGAGAACCTGCTGTGGGCGTCCAGCGGCCGGGCCCACTTCGTGATGGACACCCGGGGGCAGGGCAGCGTCTGGGGCGGCGGTGGCGGCACCGCCGACCCCGTGGGCAGCGCGGCGGCGTACCCCGGCTTCATGACCCGGGGCATCGACGCCCCGGAGAACTACTACTACCGGCGGGTGTTCACCGATGCCGTGCGTGCGGTCGAGGCGGCGCGCTCACACCCGCTCACGGATGCCTCACGGACCGTGGCGCTCGGCGGGAGCCAGGGCGGCGGCATCACCATCGCCGTGGGCGGTCTGGTGCCCGACCTGGCCGCGGTGGCGCCGGACGTGCCGTTCCTGTGCGACTTCCCCCGCGCCACGAGACTGACGGACCGGCACCCGTACCGAGAGATCGGTCTCTACCTCAGGACGCACCGCGGCCGCACCGTGGACGCCCTGGGCACGCTGTCGTACTTCGACGGCGTCCACTTCGCCGCCCGCGGTCGTGCGCCCGCGCTGTTCTCGGCGGCGCTGGAGGACGAGACCTGCCCGCCGTCGACCGTCTTCGCGGCGTTCAACGCCTGGGCGGGCTCCGACAAGGCCATCGAGGTCTACGACTTCAACGACCACGAGGGTGGCGGCCCGTACCACGAGGCGGCCAAGCTGCGCTGGCTGCGGTCGTACGCCTGACGCCGTCGGCGCTCACAGGAAAGCAGGGAGAGGGGAGGCGAACGTGGCGCGTCCCGCGGAAGACGTCCGCCCACCGACGATGGCCGATGTCGCACGAGAGGCGGGAGTCTCCCACCAGACCGTCTCCCGAGTGCTGAGCGGTCACCCCCACGTGCGCCCGGCCACCCGGGAACAGGTCACCCTGGCCATCGAGCGGCTGGGCTACCGCCCCAACTCCGCCGCACGCGCGCTGGTCACGCGCCGTACGAGGACCCTGGGCGTCATCGCCGTCAACACCGCCCTGTACGGGCCCGCCAGCACCCTGACCGGGCTGGAGGAGGCGGCCAGGGAGCAGGGCTATCTCGTCTCCACCGTCAGTCTGCCCACCGGAGAGGGGCAGGGGCTCAAGGACGCCGTCGACCACCTCGCGTCCTGGGGCGTGGAAGGCGTCGTCGCCATCACCCCGCAGCGCTCGCACATCCATGCCCTCGCCGAGCTGGACGCGCCCTTCCCCGTGGTCACCGTGGAGGGCAGCCATCAGCTCGACCTGCCCGGAGTCTCCCTCGACCAGGAGCGCGGCGCCCGCCTGGTCACGGAGCACCTGCTCGCCGCCGGGCACAGCACGGTCCGGCACGTGGCGGGGCCCGAGGACTGGATGGAGAGCGAGGCACGCACCGCGGGATGGCGGCGGGTCCTGGAGGAGAGCGGCATCCGGCCGCCGCGCGTCCTGACGGGGGACTGGAGCCCGCTGTCCGGGTACCGGGCGGGACAGGAACTCGCGGGACTTGCCCGGGCCCGCCGCGGGGCGGCACCGGTCACGGCCGTCTTCGTCGCCAACGACCAGATGGCGCTCGGCGTCCTGCGGGCGCTCCGCGAGGCCGGGATCCGCACCCCCGGTGAGGTGGCCGTCGCCGGTTTCGACGACATCCCCGAGGCCGAGTACTTCCCACCGCCGCTGACGACGGTCCGCCAGGACTTTGCCGCCATCGGGCGCCGGAGCATCGGACTCCTTGTGGACCACATCGAGGGCCGGGCCCGGAAGGCCGAGCACCTCCTCGTGGAACCGCAGCTCATCGTGCGCGCGAGCACGCGCCCTCCGCGCGAGACCTGACCGTGCAGGGGAGGGGAGCCGGGACCTGCCCGGCTCCCCTCGATCGTGCGGGGTGTCGCCGCAGCGGGTCAGGTACGGGTCCAGTGCTGGTTGCCGGCGTTGGAGCAGGAGTAGAGCTGGATCAGCGTGCCATTGGCGGTGCCGTTGCCGGCGGCGTCGAGGCAGCGGCCGGACTGGACGCCGACGATCGAACCGTCGGAGTTCAGGCGCCACTTCTGGTTGTCGCCACCCCAGCAGCTGTAGATCTGCACCTTGGCGCCGTCACCGGTACCGGCGGCGTCGAGACACTTGTCGCCGTAGACCTTGAGCTCACCCGCGGCGGTGTAGGTCCACTGCTGGTTGGTGCGGTTGTTGCAGTCCCACAGCTGGACCTGGGTGCCGTCGGTCGTGCTGGAGCCGGGCACGTCCAGGCAACGGCCCGAAGCGACGCCCTTGATCGGTCCGGAACCGGGCGTGGGGGTCGAAGTGGAGCCGCCGTTGAGGGCGTTGAGGACGGAGGTGTAGGCGGGCTTCTTGCTGCCGTCGCCGTTGAACAGCAGCGGCGTCTGGTCCGCTCGCCAGGAGTCGGTGTCGCGCACGCCCCAGACGGTGATGCCGAGGCAGCGCGCGACGGCCAGGCAGTCGTTGGTCACGTTCGCGTACGTCGTGGGCGAGGCGCCCTGGATGTCGAGCTCGGTGACGGCCACGTCGACGCCGAGGGCGGCGAAACTCTGCAGGGTGGTGCGGAAGTTGCTGTTGTACGGGCTGTCGTTGTTGAAGTGCGACTGGAAGCCGACGCAGTCGATGGGCACGCCGCGCTGCTTGAAGTCCTTGACCATGGCGTACACGGCCTGGGTCTTGGCCCACGTCCAGTTGTCGGTGTTGTAGTCGTTGTAGCAGAGCTTGGCGGCCGGGTCGGCGGCGCGCGCGGTGCGGAAGGCGACCTCGATCCAGTCGTTGCCGGTGCGCTGGAGGTTGGAGTCGCGCCGGGCGCCCGAAGTGCCGTCGGCGAAGGCCTCGTTGACGACGTCCCACTGGGCGATCTTGCCCTTGTAGTGGCCCATCACGCCGTTGATGTGGTTGATCATCGCCTGGCGCAGCGCGCTGCCGCTGAGGCTCTGCATCCAGGCGGGCTGCTGGGAGTGCCAGGCCAGAGTGTGTCCGCGCACCTTCTTGCCGTTCTGCACCGCCCAGTTGTAGACGCGGTCGCCGGCGGTGAAGTCGAACCGGCCCTGCTGGGGTTCGGTGGCGTCGATCTTCATCTCGTTCTCGGGCGTCACCATGGTGAACTCACGGTTCGCGATGGTCGTGTACGTCGTGTCGTTGAGCCTGCCCGAGGCGATGGCGGTGCCGAAGTACCGGCCGCTCTGCGCCGCCGCGCTGCCGAGCGTGCTCTCGGCGGCGTGCGCGGTCAGCGGCGCCCCCAGCACGGTGGCGAAGCCGAGGGCGCCGGCGATCAGCGCCGTGCGCAGGCCGCCGATTTTCCGACGCGCGCTGGACGAGGAAAGGGGGTGTAAGCGCATGAACGAACCTCCGGGACGGAAATCACGGATGGATGTGAGTGCGGCGGAAGAAGTCCGCGAAGGTCATGTCCGGGTCCATGAGAAAAGGAGAACTCGGAATAGACGCGGATCATCTACGCGCAAATGAATCGAGGCTGGTGCAGTGGCATGCAGACAAGGAGGGGGTTGCAGCCTCGGGATTCAGTCTGAAAACGGGGCGTGTGCATGTCAAGTATTTCGAAGATGTTTCGAGAGCTGGGTCCCGTATGGCCATTCGAAATGGTCCGTCAGGGAATTGTGGAAGCGTTCATGGCTAAGCGGTCCCTATCGAAAGTATTTCGACTGGGACCGCTTCCTCGATTTGCGAGCGATTTCCTCGGATCACATGTCGAGGCCGAACCACGTGAACTGGGCCTGATTGGTGGACGGGTGGCCGTTGGAGGTGGCGTAGAGGCCGAGTTGGACACTGGTGAACAGCGGGGTGAGGAAGGTGGCTTCGACGGTGGTCAGGTCCTGCCAGGCGCCGTCGAGCGCCCCGTAGGTGAACGTGTGACGGAAGCCGCGGATGCGGGCCCCCAGGCGGACGGGGCCCGGCGGGAAGACGGCGCCGGCCAGGACCTCGGACCCACGACGGAGGCTGAGCCCTTCCGTGGTGCGAACGAGGACGAGATGGGTGTCGTCGTCGATGACGACGGCGAGGCCTGCCTGTTCCTCCGGTGCGGTGGGGACGAAGTGCAGTTCGGTGGAGACGTCGCAGTCGGGCTGTTCCTGGGGGCGGACCAGGAGGGACGGGGTGGTGCGTTCGCCGAGGCGTTCGGGACGGAGCCGGAGACGGAGCCCGTCGCCGGTGGTCCAGAACGGCGCGCGCGGGGTGCGCAGGGTGCTCCAGTCGGCGGAGAGGGTGGCGAAGTCGTCGTGGAGACGGCGGCGGGGGCTCTTGTGGTCGAGGGCGGAGAAGGCCGGCCGGCCGTCGCTCCAGGTGACCTCGCTGAGGAAGGTCTCGCGTCCGATGGCGGAGCCCGGGCGGACGCCGAGGAGGACGGCCCGCCAGTCGCCGTCCGGGGTCTGGACCAGGTCGGCGTGTCCGGTGCAGGTGACCGGCCCCTTCGGGACGGCCGGCAGCACCGGATTGTCGGGGACGCCCTCGTACGGGCCGGTCACGCGGTCGGCGCGGGCGGCCACCACGGTGTGGTCCACGTCGGTGCCGCCCTCGGCGGTGACCAGGACATGGCTGCCGTCGACCTTGTAGAGGTGCGGGGCCTCGGACCAGCGGGCGCCCGGGCGGCTTCCCGACCACAGGACGAACTCGGGGCCCGTGAGCCGCCGTTCGCGGGGGAGGTATTCGCGCATCCAGATCTCGGTGTGGCCGGCCGCCTCGTCCAGCACACGGGCGGCGGTGAACCAGGCCCGGCCGTCGCCGTCCGGCCCGTCGTCGAAGAACAGCGACGGGTCGAAGCCCTCGCCCTCCAGCCAGTACGGCTCCGACCACGGCCCCGCCGGGTCGGTCGCCGTGACGACGAAATGGCCGGGGCCGTCCATCAGCGTGCAGACGAGATGGAAGACCCCGTCGTGGTGCCGGATCGTCGGTGCGAACAGGCCGCGCGAGGGCTCGCACTTGTCGAGGTCGAGCTGGGACGGCCGGTCGAGCGCGGAGCCGAGACGCCGCCAGTTCACGAGATCGCGGCTGTGGAAGACGGGGAGGCCCGGGAACCATTCGAAGCTGGACGTCACCAGGTAGTAGTCCGCCCCCACCCGGCACACGGACGGGTCGGGCCGGAACCCGGGCAGCACGGGATCACCGAAGGACGTGCTCATGAGACGGCCACGATCTCAACCGGCACGGACAGCACGCGGTCGGCCGCCGGGTGGCGTACGGGGCCGTGCAGGGTGAAGGACCCCTGGAGCGGAAGATCGCCGCTGGACCGTCCGACAGCCACGCCCACCTCTCCGGGCTCCACTCTTCGGCGCAGGTCGATCCCGGTGAACGAGGTCCGGTCGGCATGGACGGAGAAGGTGACCCGGGCGGCCGCGCCCGGCTCCAGCTCGACCCGGCCGAATCCGGCGAGCCATCTCTCCGGCCGGACGACGGACGCCTCGGGGTCCGAGAGGTACAGCTGCACCACCTCGGTCCCGGCCACCTCCCCGACGTTGCGTACGGTGACCGAGACGGTGACGACCCCGTCCGTCGCCGCGACGGGATCCACCGAGAGCTCCGAGTAGGCGAAGCTGGTCCAGCTCAGCCCGTGTCCGAAGGGGAACAGGGGAGTCGGGTCCACCGAGCTCCAGTCGGTGCGCCCGCCGAGCCTGGAGTGCAGGTACGTGCCCGGCTGGCCGCCGGCCTGGCGGGGGACGGAGACGGGCAGCCGCCCGGACGGTTCCGCGGCCCCGCTGATGATCCGGGCCAGCGCGGTGCCGCCCTCCTCGCCGGGGAAGAAGACCTGGATCACCGCCGACGCACGCTCGACCAGCGAGCCGAGCGCGTACGGCCGGCCGGAGACGACGACCAGGACGGTCGGCACTCCGGAGTCGAGGACGGCGGAGGCGAGCGCGGCCTGGTCGCCGGGCAGGTCGAGGGTCTCGGCGTCGCAGCCCTCTCCGGAGGTGCCCCGGCCGAACATGCCGGCCCGGTCGCCGAGCACCAGCACGTGCACATCCGGATCGTCCGCGGTGACCGTGAATCCGGCGGCGCCGAGCGCCTCGCCGAGCGTCGGGATCTCCAGGCCGGGGTCGCCGGGCAGCGCGACGTGATTGGGGAAGGAGTAGCAGCCGAGGAAGGACTGCGGGTCGTCGGCGTACGGCCCGCTGACCGAGACCCGGCACGGCCGCAGCGGCAGGATGCCGTCGTTGGCGAGCAGCACCGTGGACCGTTCGGCCAGGAGCCTGGCCAAGGCCCGGTTCTCCGGCGGGTCGAGGTCGACGGGCTCGGGCTTGACGGGTTCCCAGTCGGGGTCGAGCAGACCGAGTTCGGCCTTCTGGAGCAGGACGCGTTCCACCGCCCGGTCGACGAGCTCCTCGGACAGGCTTCCCGACCGCACGCGTTCGGTCAGCGGCTCGCCGTAGCAGCGGGCCGTCGGCAGCTCGACGTCGATCCCGGCGGTCAGCGCCAGCGCGCCGGCCGCGCCGCGTGATCCGGTGACGCCGTGCCGGGTCTCCAGGAAGGAGACCGCGTAGTAGTCGGCGACGACGACACCTTCGAATCCCAGCTCGTCCCGCAGCAGTCCGGTCAGCAGCCGCTCGTCGGCGGCGACCGGCACTCCGTCCACGTCCGTGTAACTGTTCATCACCGACCGGGCGCCGCCCTCGCGCAGGGCCCGTACGAACGGCTCGACCAGCACGTCGGCGAACTCGCGGGGCCCCGAGGCGACCGGGGCCATGTTCCGGCCGCCGCGCGAGGCCGAGTACCCGGCGAAGTGCTTGAGCGTCGCCACGATGCCGGCGCCCTCCAGGCCCTGCACGTAGGCGGTGCCGATCGCTCCGACGAGATAGGGGTCCTCGGCGATGCACTCCTCGGTCCTGCCCCACCGGTAGTCGCGGACCACGTCGAGCACCGGGGCCAGCCCCTGGTGGACGCCGACCCGTCGCATCCCGGCGCCGATGGTGGTGGCCATCCTGCGCACGAGCCCGGGATCGAAGGACGCGCCCCAGGCCAGCGGCCCCGGGAAGACCGTCGCTCCGAACGTCATGAATCCGGTCAGGCACTCCTCGTGGGCGATCGCCGGGATCCCGAACCGGCCGGATCCGGTCACCTGCCGCTGGAGCGAGGCGAGCCGCTCCATTCCGTCCTCCGCGGTGATCGGCGCGGTGCCGTACACCCGGGTGAGCTGGCCGAGCCCGTGGACGACGAGGTCGTCGAAGCCGGGCGCGGACTCGCCGGAATCGTCCTCCATCGGCGCGACAGGTGCTCCCGGATCCGAGGGCAGCGCCCAGAAGCCGGCGAGTTGTCCCGCCTTCTCCTCCAGCGTCATCCGCGCCAGGAGATCGGCCACGCGCGCGGACGCGGGCAGCAGAGGGTCACACCAGGGCTCGGTCAAGGGGTTCTCCTAGGAACGAGGCGGGGCGGTGGAGAGGCGGACCTTGAGCTCGGTCGAGAGCTCCATCCGAGGGCTGACCAGGGGCTGGTCCTCCAGAAGCTGGAACAGAGTGCGGGCGGCGACCCGGCCCATCTCCTCCAGCGGCTGACGCACCGTCGTCAGCGGCGGCGACAGCCAGTCGCACATCGGCAGGTCGTCGAAGCCCACCACGCTGAGGTCCTGAGGGATGCTCAGGCCTGCCTGCCGGGCGGCTTCGTAGACACCCATCGCCTGCTGGTCGCTGCCGGCGAAGACAGCCGTCGGCGGGTCGGGGAGAGCGAGCAGCTCCTGGGCGCACCGGAATCCGCCCTCGTGCTGGAAGTCGCCGAACCGGATCAGCTCGCGGTCGACCTCGATCCCGGCCCGCTCCAGCGCGGCCCGGTACCCGTCGATGCGGGCCTGGCTGCACAGCATCTCCTTGCGCCCCCCGATCGTGGCGATCCGGCGATGCCCCAGCTCCAGCAGGTGCTCGGTGGCGGCGAGGCCACCGGCCCAGTTGGTCGCCCCGACGCTCGGCACGCCGTTGCCCGGCAGGTCGATCGGGTCGATGACGACCAGTGCCACCCCGGCCCGTTCGACCTGGGCACGCTGGGCCTGGGTGACCGAAGCCGTGACGAGGATGACGCCGTCGCTGTGATGAAGGACCGGCAGCGCGGCCCAACTCGACGGCGTGGCCTCGCCCGGCGGGACGAGCGACACGACGGTGCCGACGCTGCGCTGGGCGCACTCGGCCTCGACGCCGCGCAGGATCTCCACCGCCCAGGCGCTGTCCAGACCGCCGATGATCAGATCCACGAGACCCGATCTGCGGGCTCTGCCCTGCCGGCCGGGCGGGAGGTAGTTGTGGGCTTGTAGCAGGCCCTCGATCCGCTCGCGTGTCGAGGGTGCGACATCGGAACGGCCGTTGATCACCTTGGACACAGTGGCCTGGGAGACCCCTGCCTCCGCGGCGATGACGGCCAGGGTCGGGCGCTGCTCGCTCAACTTCTCTCCTCTGCGGAGTTGCCTCCGCCTTCCGACAGATATCGCAAACTTTCGATGAGTCTCTGGGTGGCCAGACCTGCTTGTCAAGCCTGCCAACAACCGCTGTTCGCAGATTATTTGACGCGAGGTCTTGACCGGGAAGGCTCCTGTTTCTAGTTTGTGGCAGCGCAGAATTCGAGAGTATTTCGAAAAATTTTCGGGCGCATATCGGCGTTCCCGACCCCCGGAGGTCCCATGGCCAGCACCCTCCCGAGCCGACGAAGCTTCCTGGCGCTCTCGGGCTTGACCGCACTGTCCGTCTCCCTGACCGCGGCCTGCGGATCCGGTGGTTCCGGCGGCGCGTCGGCCGACGGCAAGGTCGCCCTGGAGTGGTGGAACATCGCCACCACGGAGCCGGGCAAGTCCCTCTTCCCGAAGATCTCCACGGCGTACACGAAGGCTCACCCGAAGGTCGCGATCAACACGACCTCTCTGGAGAACGAGGCGTTCAAGTCCAAGCTGACCGCCACCACGTCCTCGGGCAAGCTCCCCGACGTCTACCAGACCTGGGGCGGCGGCGTGCTCCAGCAGCAGGTCGACGCGGGGCTCGTCGAGGACCTCACCGACCTCATGGACTGGTCGTCGCGGCTCTCCCCGGTCTCGCTCTCGCCCTACAAGATCGACGGCCGCATCTACGGAGTCCCGTACGACATCGGCATGGTGGGCTTCTGGTACAACAAGAAGCTCTTCGCCAAGGCCGGCATCACCACTCCACCGGCCACGTGGACCGCCCTCCTCGACGACGTGAAGAAGCTCAAGGCCGCGGGCATCACCCCGATCGCCCTCGCCGGCAAGGAGAAGTGGCCCGGCCACTACTACTGGGCCTACCTCGCGATGCGTGTCGCCGGGCTCCCCGCACTCCAGAAGGCCGCGACCACCAAGGACTTCACCGCCCCCGGCTTCGTCGAGGCGGGCGAACACCTCAAGGAGCTCGTCGACCTCAAGCCGTTCCAGCAGGGCTTCCTCGGCGCCGGTTACGCGACCCCGGGCGGCCAGGCCGCGACCATGGGCAACGGCAAGGCCGCCATGGAGCTCATGGGGCAGTGGGGACCGTCGGTGCAGAAGGACGCGGGCGCCGACCTCGGAGCTGACCTGGGCTTCTTCCCCTTCCCGACGGTCGACGGCGGTGTGGGGCGGGCGACCGAGGTCTTCGGCGGTGGCGGCGGCTTCGCGCTGCGCAAGGGCGCCCCGAAGGAGGCCCTGGACTTCCTGAAGTACTTCGTCCTGGACAACGAGTCCAAGCTGCTGGCCTCCAACGGCTACCTGCCGGTGGTCAAGGGCGCGGAGAGTCAACTCACCGACGCCAACAAGAAGGTGGTCGCCGAGAGCCTCGTCAAGGCCACGGGCTTCCAGCTCTTCCTCGACCAGGCCTACCCGCCGGCGGTCGGCCAGGAGGTCAACGACAGTGTCGCCGACCTCATAGCGGGCAAGAAGACCCCCGAGCAGGTCACGGCGTCGATCACCGAGGCTGCGAAGAGTGCCTAGCTCCGTGTCCACCCTGACCGAGGAACGCACGGAGAAGTCCGTGGCGAAGACCGCGCCGCCGCCCGCCCGTTCCCGCCTGACCCGGTGGGGTGCCTGGGCGTCGGTCGCCTGGTTCCTCGTACCGGCCCTGGTCCTCTTCCTCGTCTTCGTCCTCGCCCCGATCGTCGTCGCGGTCTGGACCGGATTCTTCAAATGGGGCGGCATCGGCCCCATGGACGACTTCGTCGGCTTCGGGAACTACACCAGGCTCTTCGACGACCAGGTCTTCCTCGGCGACCTGGGGCGCGGGCTCTACCTGATTCTCATGTCGGTCCTGGTGCAGCTGCCGTTCGCCCTGTTCACCGCGGTCCTGCTCAACCAGAGGCTCCGCGGCCGGGCCGTCTACCGGATGCTGTTCTTCGCGCCGTACATCCTCTCCGAGGTCGTCACGGCCGTCCTCTTCACGATGATCTTCCTGCCCGGCGCCGGCATGGCCGACCACATCGTCGGCTTCTTCGGCCTCGAGGACCTCCAGGGCAAGTGGCTCGCCGATCCCTCGACGGTCATCCCGACCCTGTTCGTCGTCATGATCTGGAAGTACTTCGGCTTCCACATGATGCTGTTCCTCGCCGGGCTGCAGAGCATCCCGTCCGAGATTCTCGAAGCCGCCGCCATCGACGGAGCCGGCGCCTGGCAGCGCTTCCGGCACATCACGCTGCCGCTGCTCGGACCGACGATCCGGATCAGCGTCTTCCTGTCGATCATCGGGTCCATCCAGCTCTCCGACCTCGTCTGGGTCATGACGGCCGGCGGGCCCAACCACTCCTCCGAGACGATGGCCATCGCGATGTTCCAGTTCGGGTTCAAGCGGTACCAGGTCGGCTACGCCAGCGCGATCAGCGTGGTGCTGTTCATGATCAGCCTCGTCTTCTCCCTCTTCTACCAGCGGTATGTGCTCCGCCGTGACCTGAGCGGCGCCGTGACCTCAGGAGGTGACCGATGAACGCCCGTCGGACGGTACGCGGTCTCTCGCTGCACGCCGTGGTCTGGCTGATCGCCGCGTTCGTCGCCGTACCGCTGCTCTACGCGGTCATTTCCGGATTCAAGAGCACCGCGGAACTGACGAACAATCCGTTCGGGCTGCCGTCGCAGTGGAAAATCTCCAACTACACCGGAATTCTCGGTGACGGCATGTTCTGGCGGCAGATCGCCAACAGTGCGGGCATCGCGATCGGTACGACGGTCTGCACCGTGGCTGCCTCCGCGATGGCGGCTTTCGTTCTGGCCCGGTACGCCTTCCACGGACGGGAGTTGTTCTACACGCTCTTCACCATCGGGCTGATGTTCCCGTTCGCCGTGGCCGTCCTGCCGCTCTTCCTCATGCTGCGCACCTTCGGCCTGCTCGACAATCCGCTCGGAGTGATCCTCCCGCAGGCGGCCTTCGGGCTCCCCATGACGATCGTGATCCTGCGCGGTTTCTTCCGGACCATCCCGGCGGAGATCGAGGAGGCCGCCACCATGGACGGCTGCGGCAAGTTCCGCTTCTTCTGGCAGATCCTGCTGCCGATGGCGCGTCCGGCGCTCGGCACGGTCTCCGTCCTCGCGGTCGTCGCGAGCTGGAACAACTTCTTCCTGCCGCTGCTCGTGTTCAACGACCCGAAATGGCAGACGATCCCGGTCGGCGTCCAGCAGTTCCAGGGCCAGTACTCCACCGACTACGCGCTCGTCCTCGCGTACATCGTCCTCGCCATGGTCCCCGCCCTCGCCTTCTACGCGGTCGCCGAGCGCCAGCTGATCGGCGGACTCACCGCCGGCGCCACCAAGGGCTGACCCGCACGCGCCACCAAGAGCTGACCCCTCCCGCGTGACCTCCACCCCGAGGAGACCCTGTGAAACGCCTGACCGCCCTGACGGCCGTCATCATGTTAGCGCTCACATCGCAAGCGGCGGCCGACCCCGCCCCCGCGCCGCCGCCCGCCGAACGCGTGCGCGCCGGCATCGACTTCGGCGCCGAACTCCAGACCGTCGACGGATTCGGCTTCTCCATGGCCTTCCAGCGGGCCGACCTGCTGCACGGCGCACGCGGCCTCAGCCCCGCCAAGCAGCGCGAGGTGCTCGACCTGCTGCTCAGCAAGGAGAAGGGCGCCGGCCTGTCGATCCTGCGCCTGGGCATCGGGTCGTCGACCGACCGGGTCTACGACCACATGCCGACGATCCTGCCGACCGATCCCGGCGGACCGGACGCCACACCGAAGTACGTCTGGGACGGCTGGGACGGCGGCCAGGTCTGGCTCGCCAAGGAGGCCAAGGCGTACGGCGTGAAACGGTTCTACGCCGACGCCTGGAGCGCCCCGGCCTTCATGAAGACCAACGGCAGCGAGAACGACGGCGGCGAGCTGAAGCCCGCATGGCGTCAGGCCTACGCGAACTACCTCGTCCAGTACGCGAAGTTCTACCGGCGCGAAGGCATCAGCATCACCGACCTGGGGTTCACCAACGAACCCGACTGGACGGCGACCTACGCCTCGATACGCTTCTCCCCGCAGCAGGCCGTCGACTTCCTCAAGGTCCTCGGGCCGACCGTCCGCACGTCCGGACTGAAGACGGACCTGGTCTGCTGCGACGTCGCGGGCTGGGACCGGCAGGTCGCCTACACCGAGGCCATCGAGGCGGACCCCGTGGCAGACAAGGCCGTGCGCACCATCACCGGCCACCGCTACAGCGGTCCGACCGCGGTCCCGCAGCCCACCGACCAGCACGTGTGGATGTCGGAATGGTCGCCCGACGGCACCACCTGGAACGAGAACTGGGACGACGGCAGCGGCTACGACGGCCTCGCCGTCGCGGCCGACATCCAGAACACCCTGACCGTCGGCAACGCCAGCGCCTACGTCTACTGGACCGGCGCCTCCCCCGGCGCGACCCGGGGGCTCATCCAGCTCGCCAACCCCGGTGACGACTACCGGGTGTCCAAGCGGTACTGGGCACTGGCCGCCTTCAGCCGGTTCATCCGTCCCGGCGCCGTCCGCGTCCCGGTCTCGAACGCCGACCCGGCACTTCAGGTCACAGCCTTCCGTAACACCGGCGGACACCGCGTCATCGAGATCCTCAACACCGCGACCACCGAGAAGTCCGCCGACTTCGCTCTCCGCGGCGGGCACGACCGGCGGCCCGACGCCTACGTCACCGACGAGACCCGCTCGGTCACCCCGGCCGATGTCGCCTCCACGCACGGTACGACCCTCACGGCCAGGCTCGCCCCGCGCGCGCTGACCACCGTCGTCCTCGACTGAACCGTCCCGCACCCGAGGAGTCATCCATGCCCGTGTCCCGGCATCTCATCGCCCTGTCCGCCGCCGTCTGCCTCGCGGCCGGCCTCGCCGCAACGCCCGCGACCGCCGAGCCCCGCCCCAGAACGCTCGCCGAACTGGCCCGGCAGCACCACAAGTACTTCGGCTCCGCCACCGACAACCCCGAGTTCACCGACGCCGCCTATCTGAAGCTCCTCGGCAGCGAGTTCGGGCAGACCACCCCCGGCAACGCCATGAAGTGGGAGACCACCGAACCCCGGCGCGGCGTCTTCGACTTCACCGCCGCCGAAGAGGTCATGAGTTTCGCCAAGGACCACCACCAGAAGGTCCGCGGCCACACCCTCGTCTGGCACAGCCAGCTCCCCGCCTGGCTCACCGAGCGCAGCTGGACCGCCGACGAACTGCGTTCCGTCCTCAAGAACCACATCCAGACGGAGGTCCGGCACTTCAAGGGCCGGGTGATCCACTGGGACGTCGTCAACGAGGCCTTCAACGAGGACGGCACCTACCGCGAGTCGCTCTTCTACAAGACGCTCGGCCCCGGCTACATCGCCGACGCCCTGCGCTGGGCCCACGAGGCCGACCCGCACGCCAAGCTGTACCTCAACGACTACAACGTCGACGGCGTCAACGCCAAGAGCGACGCCTACTACAAGCTCATCAAGCAGTTGAAGGCCGACGGCGTCCCGGTGGAGGGCTTCGGCCTCCAGGGCCACCTGGCACTCCAGTACGGCTTCCCCTCCGGAGTCCAGGAGAACATCCAGCGCTTCGCGGACCTCGGGGTCGAGGTCGCGGTCACCGAGCTCGACATCCGGATGCAGCTCCCGGCGACCCCGGAGAAGCTCGCCACCCAGGCGACCTGGTACGCCGACTACGTCAAGGCCTGCCTGGCGGTCAGGAAATGCGTCGGCGTCACCATCTGGGACTACACGGACAAGTACTCGTGGATCCCCGGAGTCTTCCCCGAGGAGGGCGCCGCGCTGCCCTACGACGAGAACCTCGAGCCCAAGCCCGCGTACCACGCGATCAGGAAGGTGCTGGGCGGATGATCAGAACGGCGATCGTCGGAACGGGCGGGATCGCCGGCATCTGCCACGTCCCCGCCCTCCGGGCCCAGGCCCACCGGGCCGAGATCGTGGCGGCCGTCGACGTGGACGCCGGGCGCGCCGAGGCGTTCGCGGCCGAGCACGGCATTCCCGCGGTCCACACCGACCTGCGCACGATGCTCGATGAACAGCGTCCGGACGTCGTGCACCTGTGCACGCCGCCGTACCTGCACGCCGAACAGGCCGTGGCCTGCCTGGAGTCGGGCGCGTGGGTGTGGTGCGAGAAGCCCGTGGCTCTGTCGCTGGCCGAACTCGACCGGATCCAGGCCGCCGAAGGGCCCGCCTTCGCCGGCGCGGTGTTCCAGCACCGGCACGGCTCGGGAGCCGGCTACCTCAGGGACCGGATCGCGGCCGGGACCCTGGGCCGTCCGCTGGTCGCGCAGTGCGTCACGGCGTGGTACCGCGACGACGTCTACTACGACGTGCCCTGGCGCGGAACCTGGGTGAGCGAGGGCGGCGGCCCGACCATGGGCCACGGCATCCATCAGATGGATCTGATGCTGTACGTGCTCGGCGAGTGGGCCGAGGTACGCGCGATGGCAGGCCGCCTGGACCGCGACGTCCAGACCGAGGACGTGTCCACGGCCCTGGTCCGGTTCGAGAACGGAGCCGTCGCGACGGTCGTCAACAGCGTGCTGTCCCCGCGTGAGGAGAGCTACCTGCGCTTCGATCTCGCCGACGCCACGGTCGAACTGCGCCACCTGTACGGCTACTCCAACGCGGACTGGACGTTCACCGCCGGCTCTTCCGGCGCGAAGTGGGAGCCGCCGGACGACCTGCCCAGCTCGCACACCGCCCAGCTCGCCGACTTCCTGGACGGCTACGAGACGGCGACCCGGCCCGACCTCGGCAGATCCACGATGGAACTCGTCACCGCCCTGTACAAGGCCGCGATCACCGGCCGGCCGGTCCGGCGCGGTGAGATCGACTCGGCCGACCCCTTCTACGGCTCACTCCACGGGGGACGCCCGGAGGTGTTCCGATGACCTTCGAACTCATCGAGGACGAGGACTCGTTGACCGTCCGGGCCCGCGGCGTCGACCTCTTCCGGTATGTGCACCGGCCGGTCATGGACCCCTTCGAGGCGCCGAAGCCCTATCTGCATCCGGTGCGCACGCTCGCCGGCGACGTGGTCACCGGATACCGGCCGCACGACCACCGCTGGCACAAGGGCATCCAGTTCACGGCGTCATGGGTGTCGGGGCAGAACTTCTGGGGCGGCGGCACCTATCTGCGCGGCCAGGGCTACGTCGACCTGCCGAACCTCGGCACGATGCGCAGCCTCGCCGTGTCCGCCGAAACGGGACATGGCCGCGCCGTGATCACCGAGGACCTGGCCTGGCACACGATGGCGGGGGAGCACTGGATCGACGAGCACCGCACGCTGACCGCACGCGACGTCGAGGCCGACTCCTGGACCCTGGAGATCACCACCGCGCTCACCAACATCCGCGACACCGCCCTGATGTTCGGCAGCCCCGGCACACAGGGCCGAGATCTCGCTGGATACACGGGCCTCTTCTGGCGCGGCCCGCGCGACTTCACCGGCGGCCACGTGATCGGCCCCGGGATGGGCGAGAAGGGCGACCGGCTGGCCTTCGTCGGCACCCACGACGAGGTCGACCGCTCCTCCACGCTCCTGTTCCTGGACGATCCGGACGCCCCCTGCCGCTGGTTCGTCCGCAGCGAGCCCATCCCCGCCGTCAACCCCTCGCTGGCGTTCGACGAGGAACTGCCGCTGGCCCCGGGTGACACCCTGGCGCGCCGCTACCGGATCGTCGTGGCCGACGGCGCGTGGACCCCGGAGCGCCTCTCCCGCCACGTCGAGGACCATCCGTGGTGACCCCGCTCCCCGGCGGCGTGGGGATCTCCGGGTTGACCGTGTACGACTGGGAGGCCGCCGACGGGCTGTGCGGCGGCACACCCCACATGCACCTCGTCTGCTCCGAGGCCTACGTCGTCATCGGCGGCGAGGGCAGCGTCCATACCCTCACCACCTCCGGCTTCGCCGACACCCGGCTGTGCCCCGGCGACGTCGTCTGGTTCACCCCGGGAACGATCCACCGCCTCGTCAACGCCGGCGGCCTGCGCCTCGTGGTGCTCATGCAGAACAGCGGGCTCCCCGAGGCGGGCGACGCCGTCTTCACCTTCCCCGCGCCCGTCCTCGCCGATCCCGACGCCTACCAGGCGGCGGCAGTCCTCACGGGAGACCACGCCGCGGCGGCGCGCCGCCGTCGTGACCTGGCACTCGAGGGCTTTCTGGCCCTCCGCGAAGGCGGGCTGCGGGAGTTCCACACCGCGGCCCACCGCCTGAAGAGTGAACTCCTCGACGCCTGGCGGATCCGCTGGCGCGACGGCGCGCTGGAGGCGGCCCTCATGACCGGCCGCCAACTGGAAGCACTGAAGACCGGAGACCTCTCCCACCTCGATCACGGCGGAGTGTCGCGCCTCGAGCGCCCCGAGGACCCGCTCTTCGGCATGTGCGGCCTCCTCCACCCCTATCCCGTCACCGCCCTTCCGACGCGGCCGCCACGCGGTGCGTCGGGGTCCCCCCACCTCCGTTCCCCGAAGGAGCTCTCGTCGTGAGATTTCGCCATCCACCCCTGGTCCTGGGGCTGGTCCTCGCGGTCCTGTCGTCCTTACTGCTGGGGGCCACCCTCCTCGGCGCCCCGCCCGCCGCCGCGGCGACCGTCGACACCAACGCCTCGTACGTACTGGTCAACCGCAACAGCGGCAAGGCCCTGGACGTCTACAACCTGGCGACGAGTGACGGCGCCCGCATCACCCAGTGGACGAGGAACGACCAGAACCAGCAGCAGTGGCAGTTCGTCGACTCAGGCGGCGGCTACTACCGCGTCAAGTCCCGCCACTCCGGCAAGGTCCTGGACGTCCAGAACAGTTCCACCGCCAACGGCGGCCCGATCGTCCAGTGGACCGACCTGAACGCCACCGACCAGCAGTGGCGGCTCGCGGACAGCTCCGACGGCTATGTGAGGCTCATCGCGCGCCACAGCGGCAAGGCTCTCGAAGTGCAGGGCGCGTCCGCCGCCGACGGCGCGAACATCGTCCAGTACGACGACTGGGGCGGCGCCAACCAGCAGTGGCGTCTCGTCAAGGTGGCCGGCGGCGACTCCGACACGTGCGCTCTTCCCTCGATGTACCGTTGGTCGTCGACGGGCGCGCTGGCGCAGCCCAAGGCGGGATGGGCCTCGCTCAAGGACTTCACCGTCGCCCCCTACAACGGCAAGCAGCTCGTCTACGCGACGACGCACGGCGCCGCGGGAACGGGGGTGGGCTGGGGCTCGATGAACTTCACCCCGTTCTCCGACTGGTCGCAGATGGCCTCGGCGAGCCAGAACACGATGGCGAGCAACACCGTCGCGCCCACGCTCTTCTACTTCGCGCCGAAGAACATCTGGGTGCTCACCTACCAGTGGGGCAGGACCGCCTTCTCCTACCGGACGTCCACCGACCCCACCGACCCGAACGGCTGGTCGGCGGAGCAGGAGCTCTTCTCCGGAAGCATCGCCGACTCCGGAACGGGCCCCATCGACCAGACGCTCATCGGCGACGGCACGAACATGTACCTGTTCTTCGCCGGTGACAACGGCAGGATCTACCGGGCGAGCATGCCGATCGGGAACTTCCCGGGGAGCTTCGGCTCGTCGTACACGACGGTCATGAGCGACACGACGAACAACCTGTTCGAGGCCCCGCAGGTCTACAAGCTCAGGGGCCAGGACCGCTACCTCATGATCGTCGAGGCGATCGGCTCCCAGGGCCGGTACTTCCGCTCGTTCACGGCCACCAGCCTGAACGGCACATGGACACCCCAGGCCGCGACCGAGAGCAACCCCTTCGCCGGCAAGGCCAACAGCGGCGCCGGCTGGACCAACGACATCAGCCACGGCGAACTGATCCGCACCGGCGCCGACCAGACCTTCACGGTCGATCCCTGCAACCTGCGGTTCCTCTACCAGGGCCGCGATCCCAACTCGGGCGGCGACTACGGCCAGTGGCCCTACCGGCCGGGGCTCCTGACGCTGCAGCGCTGACCCGCCGGAACATCGTCGGCCGTGCCCACCCGGACATCGCCGACGCCCGTGCGGCCTGGCACGATGCCTCCGAGCGCTTCGGTCACGTCGAGGGCCGCGCGGCGACCGGTCCCCGGCGCCCGCTGTCCCGACGTGACCGGCACGCCCCGCGAGAACCCCGCACCGAGAGGACCCCGGTCATGACCGAGCCCGCCGCCACCCCCGTAGTCCAGCACGTCGACGCCCGACACCGTTACACCATCGAGGTCGACGGCAAGCCCGCCGGCTTCACCGCCTACCGGGACCGTGACGACCGCCGGGTCTTCTTCCACACCGAGATCGACGACGCGTTCGCCGGCCAGGGCCTCGCCGCGATCCTCGTCCGCGAGGCCCTCGACGACGTCCGCGCCGCCGGCAAGCGCATCGTGCCCGTGTGCCCGTACGTGGCGAAGTTCCTGAAGAAGCACGAGGAGTACACCGACATCACGGACCCGGTGACCCCGGACACCCTGACGTGGCTGGACGCCCAGCTCAAGCACTGAGCGTCCCCGACCCCCGGCCCGCGCGGTGACTAAGGCCGCCGGGCCGGGGCCTTGGCGTCGCCCTCGTCCTCGTCCTCACCCGCCGCCGCGCTCGCGGCCGGCTCCGGAGCCGAGGGCGAGGACGATGGTGACGGCTTCGCGCTCGGCCCGGCCGGGGGACGCCGGCCCGGCGTCGTGTCCTGCGGGAACGTGAGCTGCTTGCCCATCCACTCCATCGCGGGCTCGATCTCCCGCAGCCACGTCGTGAAGTGGTGGCTGCCGCGCGGCAGGATGATCCGCGCCGAGGTCATCGGCGGCCGCACCGCGTCGAGGAACCGCATCGTGTCCGGGTAGTCCTTCTCGCCCTCACGGCTGCTCGCCAGGAGCACCGAGACGCGGGGGACCGGCAGATGCCCGAGCCGCCAGATCAGATCGTGGCTCTGCCTGCGCTGCTGCGCACGCGGCCCGCTGCCGAACAGCGAACCCGTCGTCAGGTCGTCCTTGATGGCGTAGTCGGCGGACAGCGCGGCCGCCGACGTGTACGTCCGGGGATTGCGCAGCGTCAGCTGGAGCGCGCAGGAGCCGCCCGACGAATACCCCAGAGCGCCCCACGCGCTCGCGTCGTGCCCGATCCGGTACGCCGACTTCAGCGCCTCCGGCAGGTCCCGGGTGAAGAACGTCTCCGCCTGCGGACCGCCCGGCACGTCCACGCACTCGGTGTCGCGCGGCGGCGCGATCGTCGGCCGCACCATCACCACGATCGTCGGCTGCATCCGGCCCGCACCCTGCAACCGTGCGGCCGTCTGCGGCACCTGGAGGAACTGGGCCAGGTTCATGATGCCGCCGGGGTAGCCGCTGATCGCCACGATCACCGGGAACCGCTGGCGGTGGAACTGCCGCTGGAAGTACTGCGGCGGCAGATACACGAACGCCGGGTTGAGCGCGTGCGAGCGCCGCCCCACGATCCGTACCGACTCGACCTTGCCCGCCCGCTCCGGCGGTCCGACCGGCAGTCCCTTCACCCGGTCCAGGCCCTGCGGCCCGGCCGGCTGGACCAGGGCGCCCTGCGCCACGGCGACCCCGGAACCGCCCGCGCCCGCGATCTGCGCGGGCGCCGTCGGCACGTCACCGAGCAGCTCGTCCCAGCTGCCGTAGAACTCGAAGTCCGCGTTCACCATGACCGCGCACGCGGTCAGGATCGCCGTCTGCGTCACGCCGATGGCGGCCAGTCTGCCGAGCACGGACCGGGTGCCGCGCCGCGCGAGCCGTGGCCACCCCCACACCGTCAGCCCCACGCACACGACCGCGAGCAGCACCGTCATGCACTCCAGCGCCCGACTCGTCAGGCCCATCTCCGCTCCACCTCTCGCCGGGGACAGGGCGACTCCCGCCCGGGGCAGCTTCCGTCGGAAAAGAGGCCAGGAGCGGGAGGCGGGTTGGGGCAAACGGGTGTTTTTGTACTTCCCTTTCCCCGCTCTTACGTGCCCGCGGGGTCGCGCCCTACGGGGCGGGGGCGCCCGGCGCGGGCGCCGCACCGCCCACCCGGCGGGTCAGCTCGCGGGCCGTGTGCGCCACGTGCCCGGCGATCCGCCGCCGCTCCGTCTCGTCGACCGCCTCGTCCGGGAAGGTCACCGAGACCCCGGCGATCGGATGCGCGTGATGGTCCAGGACGGGTGCCGCGACCGAGGACAGGCCCGGCGTCACCTCGCCCTCCTCCGTCGCGTAGCCGCGCCGCCGCGCCTGGGCCAGCAGGGTGCGCAGCGCGGTCAGCGTGGCCGGACCCGCGCCGTGCCGCTGCACGAACGCCGAACGGTCGGGGAACAGGGCCCGCACCTGCGCGGGCGGCAGCAGGGCGAGCACCGCCCGGCCGCTCGCCGTCAGCGTGGCCGGAAGGCGCACCCCGACCTCGGAGACCAGGGGCGGACGGCCCGGGGCGCGCTCCTCGATGACGTAGATGACCTCGCGGCCGTGCAGCACCGCCAGGTTCGCGTTGTGCCCCGTGCGGTCCACGAGCGAGGCGAGCGGGGCCCGCGCCAGCCGCTGGAACGGGGCCTGGCGCTCGTACCCGGAGGCGAGCTCGAAGGCGCTGACGCCGAGCCCGTAGCGCCGCTCCTCCGGCAGATGCACCACGAAACCGTCCGCCGCGAGGGTGTCCAGGAGGTGGTACGTCGTCGAGCGCGGAAGTCCCACGTCGCGGCTGATGGAAGCCGCGGGCACGGGCGCGGCCTGGCGGGCCAGATAGCGCAGCACGGCCAGGACCTGCGCCGCAGCAGGGACGATGCTCATGCGCCGAGACTAGACCAGACGCCGCTCAAACCATGTGTCTGGGATCCCAGACCGAGAGTCTTGGATCCCAGACACAACACGTCTCCCAGGACTCGCGAGCGGCGTCTGCCTGCGGCTTCATAGGTACATGACCGTTGTTGTTGGTGTCGGTGCCCTCTCCGCCGACGAAGTTGTGTCCGTTGCCCGCCACAGTGCCCAGGTGTCGCTCTCGCCCGAGGCCCTCAAGGAGATCGCCCGCAGTCGCGAGGTCATCAAGGCCCTCGCCACCGACGTCAAGCCCCACTACGGCGTCTCCACCGGCTTCGGCGCCCTGGCCACCCGCCACATCCCCAACGAGCTGCGCACGCAGCTCCAGCGCAGCCTCGTGCGCTCGCACGCCGCCGGCTCCGGCCCCGAGGTCGAGCGCGAGGTCGTCCGCGCCCTCATGCTGCTGCGCCTGTCCACCCTCGCCACCGGCCGCACCGGCGTCCGCACCGAGACCGCCGAGGCCTACGCCGCGCTCCTGAACGCCGGCATCACCCCGGTCGTCCACGAGTACGGCTCGCTCGGCTGCTCCGGCGACCTGGCCCCCCTCGCGCACTGCGCGCTCGCCGTCATGGGCGAGGGTGTCGTCCGCACCGCCGACGGTGAGAAGAAGCCCGCCGCCGAAGCCCTCGCCGCCGCCGGCATCACGCCGGTCGTCCTCGAGGAGAAGGAGGGCCTCGCCCTCATCAACGGCACCGACGGCATGCTCGGCATGCTCGTCCTCGCCGCGCACGACCTGCGCAAGCTGCTGCGCACGGCCGACATCGCCGCCGCCATGAGCGTCGAGGGCCAGCTCGGCACCGACGCCGTGTTCGCCGCCGACCTGCAGGCCATGCGCCCGCACCCCGGCCAGGGCGACAGCGCCGGCAACCTGCGCTCGCTCCTCGCCGACTCGGCGATCATCGCCAGCCACGCCGGCCCGGACTGCACCTACGTCCAGGACGCCTACTCGCTGCGCTGCACCCCGCAGGTCCACGGCACCGCCCGTGACACCCTGACCCACGCCGAGCTCGTCGCCTCCCGCGAGCTCGCCAGCGCCGTCGACAACCCGGTCGTCACCCTCGACGGCCGCGTCGAGTCCAACGGCAACTTCCACGGCGCCCCCGTCGCCGCGGTGCTCGACTTCCTCGCCATCACCGTCGCGGACGTCGCCTCGATCTCCGAGCGCCGCACCGACCGCTTCCTCGACCCGGCCCGCAACCGCGGTCTGAACGCCTTCCTGGCCGACGACCCGGGCGTGGACTCCGGCCACATGATCGCCCAGTACACCCAGGCCGCGATCGTCTCCGAGCTCAAGCGCCTGGCCGCCCCGGCCTCCGTGGACTCGATCCCCTCCAGCGCCATGCAGGAGGACCACGTCTCCATGGGCTGGTCGGCCGCCCGCAAGCTGCGCCGCGCCATCGACGGCCTGAACCGCGTCCTGGCCGTCGAGCTCTACACCGCCGCCCGCGCCCTGGACCTGCGCGCCCCGCTGACCCCCGCCCCGGCCACCGCGGCCGTGCGCGACGGTCTGCGCGCCACCGTCGAGGGCCCCGGCACCGACCGCTGGCTCGCCCCGGAGATCGAGGAGGCCGTCCAGTACGTCGCCTCCGGCCGCGCCCTGGCCGCCGCCGAGTCCGTCACCGGCTCGCTCGTCTGATCAGGACGCACTCCGTCCCCACACCTCCCGGGTCCGGCGGGACCCGGAGGTGTGCCGGGCCCTGACCGCCCCTTCCCCTCGCACCACCCTCAAACGCGACGGGAAGGGCCGGTCAGGCCCCGGACCGCTGCCACCCACGCCTCGCCACACTTCGCGCCCTCCCCGTCCGCGGCGGGCCGGGCAGCCCTCAGAAGGAGCCAGTTCCCGGTGAATGACCTGCCGACCGCCACGGTGCACAACAGCGTCGGGCAACTGCGCGCCGACGCCTGGAGCTCCCTGACGGACCTCACCCACCGCCTCGCTACGCAGGGCGCGGACCACCACCCGCACACCGTCGCGGGCATCGAGGAGCTCATCGACCTCCTCACCCCCATCGAGCACTGCTGGGCCTTCCCGGGCCTGCCCGCCCTCAGGGAACTCTCCGCCCTGCTCGACGAGGGGGACCACCGCCACCTCGCCCAGCGCGCCGACGAACTCGACCGCGCCCTGGCCGGACACCGGCACCGCGGCACCGCCCCGCACACCGCCGCCACCCCCAGCGGCTGCGCCGACGAGAGCGCCGAGGCGCCGTACACCACGCCGGCGCCCTCCACCCCGTACTTCGAGGTCCTCGTCGTCGGCGATCTGGACGCCGCCGAGGAACAGGCCCTGCGCGCCGAACTGCGCCGACTGCGCCGCCCCGACGACGAGTTCGCCTACGAGATCGTCGTCGCCCCGAGCTTCGAGGACGCGGTCATCACGTCGCTGGTCAACTCCAGCCTCCAGGCCGTCGTCGTCCGCGACAGGTTCACCGACCGCTCCCGCCACGACCTCAGCGTCGTGCGCCGCTTCTTCGACGAGTCCGCCGACGCCCCGGCCGCCACCCCCGACGACAGCAACGAACAGGTCCGCGCCCTCGGCGACCGCCTCCTCGCGCTGCGCCCCGAACTCGACCTCTACCTCGTGTCCGAGCGAGCCGTCGAGTCCACCGCGGGCCGCCTCAGTCGCCGCTTCCGGCGCGTCTTCCACGCCCGCGAAGGCCTGCTCGAACTGCACCTGTCGATCCTGCACGGCATCACCGAGCGCCACCGCGCCCCGTTCTTCACCGCGCTGCGCGCCCACAGCCGCAAGCCCACCGGCGTCTTCCACGCCCTGCCGGTCTCCCGCGGCGCCTCGGTGTTCAACTCGCCCTGGATACCGGAGATCGCCGACTTCTACGGCACCAACATCTTCCTCGCCGAGACCTCCGCCACCTCCGGCGGACTGGACTCCCTGCTGGCCCCCACCGGCCCGCTCCGCGAGGCCCAGGACCTGGCCGCCGAGGCCTTCGGCGCCCGCCAGACCTACTTCGTCACCAACGGCACCTCGACCGCCAACAAGATCGTCGTGCAGGCCATGGTCCGCCCCGGCGACATCGTGCTCGTGGACCGCAACTGCCACAAGTCCCACCACTACGGACTCGTGCTGGCCGGCGCCCACGTCGTCTACCTCGACGCCTATCCCCTCGACGAGTACGGCATGTACGGCGCCGTCCCCGTCGAGGAGATCAAGCGCAAGCTGCTCATGCTCAAGCGCGAGGGCGTCCTGCACCGCGTCAAGCTGCTGATGCTCACCAACTGCACCTTCGACGGCATCGTCTACAACCCGACGCGCGTGATGGAGGAGTGCCTGGCCCTCAAGCCGGACCTGGCGTTCCTGTGGGACGAGGCCTGGTTCGCCTTCGCCCGCTTCCACCCCGTCTACCGCCGGCGCACCGCGATGGCCTCCGCCCGCACCCTCACCGACCGCTACCGCGACCCCGCGTACGCCGACACGTACGCCGCCCACCGCGAGAGCCTCGGCGAGGACCCGGACGACGAGACCCTCGCCACCACCCGGCTGCTGCCCGACCCCGAGCAGGTCCGCGTCCGCGTCTACGCCACGCAGTCCACGCACAAGACGCTCACCTCGATGCGCCAGGGCTCCATGGTCCACGTCTTCGACCAGGACTTCCGGCACAAGGTCGCCGAGGTGTTCCACGAGGCGTACATGACGCACACCTCGACCTCGCCCAACTACCAGATCCTCGCCTCCATGGACCTGGGCCGGCGCCAGGCCGTCCTGGAGGGGTACGCCCTCGTCCAGAAGCAGCTCGAACAGGCCGGAGTGCTCCGCGACGCCGTCGACCAGCACCCGCTGCTCAGCCGCTACCTGCACGTCCTCACCACCCCCGAGCTGATCCCGCCGCGCTTCCGCTCCTCCGGCATCGAGCAGCCGCTGCGCACGGGCCTGGCCCGGATGGAACGGGCCTGGGAGGAGGACGAGTTCGTCCTCGACCCCACCCGCGCCACCATGCACATCGGCCGCACCGGCATCGACGGCGACACCTTCAAGCACGACCTCCTGATGGACCGTCACGGCGTGCAGGTCAACAAGACGACCCGCAACACGCTGCTGTTCATGACGAACATCGGCACGACCCGCAGCTCCGTCGCCTACCTCATCGAGGTCCTCGTGCGCATCGCCGAGGACCTGGAGGAGAACGTCGGCGAGATGAGCCCGCACGACCTCGCCGTGCACCGCGGCCTCGTCACCGGCCTCGGCACGGGCTCCGCGGCCCTGCCGGACTTCAGCGCCTTCCACCCGGCGTTCCGGCCGAGCCCGCGCACCCCCGAGGGCGACATGCGCGCCGCGTTCTTCCTCGCCTACGACGACACCGAGTGCGAGCACCTGTCCATGGAGGCCATCACCGACGCGATGGCCGAGGGACGTACCGTGGTCTCCGCCACGTTCGTCACCCCGTACCCGCCCGGCTTCCCGGTGCTGGTGCCCGGACAGGTCGTCAGCAAGGACGTCCTGACGTACATGGCCGCCCTCGACACCCGCGAGATCCACGGCTACGACCCGGAGGCCGGCTACCGGGTCTTCACCGAGGCCGCCCTGGAGGCACGGCACACCGCCGAGCGCTAGGACAGCCCCAGAACCATCGCGTACCTCCTCTCCCGCAGCCCCAGGCCGCGGGGGAGGAGGACGCGTTTTCCCACCGCACCTGAACACGACCGGACCGGAAGGAACCCCTCCCCCTCATGGCACCTCAGATCCTGCGCGCGCACGAGCGGACCCCCGCACCGTGGAAGAACGGCGGCGGCATCACCACCGAGGTCCTGGCCCACCCCCAGGGCGCCGGCACCGACGACTTCGTGTGGCGGATCAGCGTCGCCGACGTCGCGACCAGTGGCCCCTTCTCGGCGTTCGAGGGCATCGACCGCGTCATCACCGTCGTCGAGGGACCGGGCATGGCCCTCACCGTCGACGGCACGGAACACGTCGTCGACACCCGCTACACCCCGCTCGCCTTCTCCGGCGACGCCACCACCGACTGCCGGCTGCTCGACGGCCCCATCGTCGACTTCAACGTGATGGTCCGCCGCACCGACGCCAAGGCCGAGGTCTCCATCGAGCGCCGCTACACCGTGCTCCACCCGGCCCCCGGGACCCGCGTGTTCGCGATCGTCCTGGAGGGCTCCGCGACCCTGTACCGGGACTCGGTCACCCTCGGCCGGCTCGACGCGGTCCTGCTCCAGGACGACGACGACCCCGCCGACATCGCGGTCGACGGGGTCCTCGCGGTGGTCGCCCTCACGGACGTCCACTGAGCCTCGGGCAAGCAGCCGAACAGGGTGGGAAAAGCCGCGGCCGCCAGGCCGCGGCTCTCGCATGCCGGGCGACCTGGCGGCCTGTTCAGGGGGTGAGCGTCACGCCCAGGTGGTGGCCGTGCGGTGCACGAGACGGGCAGCGGCCCGCGCCGTGCGCCCGTCGACGTCGAACTCGGGGTTGAGCTCGGCGACATCGACGACCACGAGCTTGCCGCTGCGCGCGACCCGCGTGCACACCCGCTCGACGACCTCCATCGGCACGCCGTACGCGGCGGGCGCGCTGACCCCGGGGGCCACGGCCGCCGGCAGCACGTCGAGGTCGATCGTCAGATGCACGAGATCGCAGCTCTCGAGGAACGCGTCGACGAACGCGTCCACCCGCGACGCGTCCAGCACACCGCACTCGGTGTCCGGCAGATACCGCACCCCGAGCGACTGGGCGGTGCGGAACAGCGCCTGCGTGTTGGCGGCCTGACTGATGCCGAGCACCCAGTAGTCGAGGTCCCGGCCGTGCCGCGCCTCGCTCTGCGCCATCTGCAGGAACGGCGTGCCCGAACCGGGCCGCACGTCGTCGCGCAGATCGAAGTGCGCGTCGAGGTTCAGCACCCCGAGCCGCCCGCCGGCTCGCACGGCCCGCGTCTGCTCCAGACCGCTGTACGTGCCGAACGCGACCTCGTGACCGCCGCCGAGGACGACCACCTGGTGACCGCGGTCGACCAGGTGCGCGACGGCGGCGCCCAGGCGCTGCTGCCCCGTCTCCAGAGCCCGCAGCGGCCTGGGCAGCGCCATCGAGGCGAGGGCCCGGCGCAGGGCCGCCGGACCCTGCGCGGCGCCCTGGCGCCCCTTGTTGCGGCGCACGCCCTCGTCGCTGGCGAACCCGACGAACGCGAGGTCCCCGGGCTCGGTCAGCTCGATGTCGAGCTCGACCGCGTGGTGCCACCGGAGGTGCTCGGCGCCGGGCCCGTCGTCCCGGCCCGACCAGGGCCGGGCCGGGACGACGGCGACCGCCGGAGCGGCCTCCGGGTGCGTGCTCACGCCGAGTGGTCCCCGGACTCCGTCATCGGGACGCGGACACCGCGCTCCTTGGCGACCGAGGAGGCGTACTCGTAGCCGGCGTCGACGTGCCGGATGACACCCATGCCGGGGTCGTTCGTCAGGACGCGCTCGAGCTTGCGCCCGGCGAGCTCGGTGCCGTCGGCGATGCACACCTGGCCGGCGTGGATGGAGCGGCCCATGCCGACCCCGCCACCGTGGTGGATCGAGACCCAGGAAGCACCCGAGGAGGTGTTCACGAGGGCGTTGAGCAGCGGCCAGTCGGCGATCGCGTCGGAACCGTCGAGCATCGACTCGGTCTCGCGGTACGGGGAGGCCACCGAACCGGAGTCCAGGTGGTCACGGCCGATGGCGACCGGGGCGGAGAGCTCGCCGGAGGCGACCATCTCGTTGAACTTGAGGCCGGCCAGGTGGCGCTCGCCGTAGCCGAGCCAGCAGATGCGCGCGGGCAGACCCTCGAACGCGACCCGCTCGGCCGCCATGTCCAGCCAGCGGTGCAGGTGCTTGTTCTCCGGGAACAGCTCCTTGATCGCCTTGTCCGTCTTGGCGATGTCCTCCGGGTCACCCGAGAGGGCGGCCCAGCGGAACGGGCCGAGGCCCTCCTCGAACAGCGGGCGGATGTGGGCCGGGACGAAGCCGGGGAAGTCGAAGGCGCGGTCGTAGCCGGCCTTGCGGGCCTCGTCGCGGATCGAGTTGCCGTAGTCGAAGACCTCGGCGCCCTTGTCGAGGAAGCCGACCATGGCCTCGACGTGCAGGGCCATCGACTTGCGGGCCTTCTCGGTGAAGCCCGCCGGGTCCGCCTCGCGCTCCTTGTGCCAGTCGGCGACCGAGATGCCGACGGGCAGGTAGGCCAGCGGGTCGTGGGAGGAGGTCTGGTCGGTGACGATGTCGATCGGGGCGTCGCGGCGCAGGAGCTCCGGGAAGATCTCGGCGGCGTTGCCGACGACGCCGATGGACAGGCCGCGGCGCTCGTCGCGGGCCTTCACGGCCAGCTCGAGCGCGTGGTCCAGGTTGTCGGCCTTGACGTCGAGGTAGCGGGTGCCGATGCGGCGGTCGATACGCGTCTCGTCGACGTCGACACAGATCGCGACACCGTCGTTCATCGTCACGGCCAGCGGCTGCGCGCCACCCATGCCGCCCATGCCGGCGGTCAGCGTGATGGTGCCGGCCAGGGTGCCGTCGAACTTCTTGCGGGCGACGGCGCCGAAGGTCTCGTACGTGCCCTGCAGGATGCCCTGCGAACCGATGTAGATCCAGGAACCGGCGGTCATCTGGCCGTACATGGTGAGGCCCTCGGCCTCGAGCTTGCGGAACTCCTCCCAGTTGGCCCAGTCGCCCACGAGGTTGGAGTTGGCGAGGAGCACACGGGGAGCCCACTCGTTGGTGCGCATGACACCGACGGGCTTGCCGGACTGGACGAGGAGGGTCTCGTCGTCCTTGAGCGTCTTCAGCGTGCGGACGATCGCGTCGTACGCCTCGTGGTTACGGGCGGCCTTGCCCGTGCCGCCGTAGACGACGAGGTCCTCGGGGTGCTCGGCGACCTCGGGGTCGAGGTTGTTCATGAGCATCCGCAGGGCGCCCTCCTGCTGCCACCCCAGGGTGTTCAGTTCGGTGCCGCGGGGGGCCCGGACGACGCCCGGCGCTGCGTGGGAAGGGGTGGTCATGTGTGCTCCTCAGGGGGATCGAGCGGTTGTGCACCCTCATGACATGCGAGCGGCGGTCGCGGAACCAGCGGCGGCGCCCGCATTTCTCGGATCCGAGACGCTTCCCGGGCGAAGGACCTGACGAGGGACCAACGGCCCGTCCGTACGGAGAACCGCTCCCATAGGATTCGAAGCAGGCAGGAGCAGGCTGGCGCGCAGGGGGAGCGGATGGCGAGGACGGTGGGCGGCGTGGTCGTGGACCCGGCGGAACTGGCCCGGTGGTACGAGCAGGGCGCGGGCGGAGCCGTGCCCGCGTACCAGCGCGTCAAGGAGCTCGTCGAGCGCCAGATCCGGGACGGTCACTGGAGCGAGGACGACGCGCTGCCCTCGGAGAGCCAGTTCGTCGACGCCCTCGGTCTGTCCCGCATGACGGTCAACCGCGCGCTGCGCGAGCTCGCCGCCGACGGCGTCATCCGGCGCGTCATGGGCGTGGGCAGCTTCGTCGCGCAGCGCAAGGCCAGCTCGGCGCTCCTGGAGGTCCACAACATCGCGGACGAGGTCCGCAGCCGCGGCCACCGCTACGGGGCCCGTGTGCTGTCCCTGGCCGCGGAGCCCGCCGACGAGCGCACCGCCGCGCACCTCGGGCTCGGCAAGGGCGCCCCCGTCTTCCGCTCCCGGGTCGTGCACCTGGAGGACGGCGTGCCGCTCCAGCTGGAGGACCGCTCCGTGAACCCGGCCTTCGCCCCCGGCTACCTGGACCAGGACTTCACGCTCCAGACCCCGTACGCGTTCCTCTCGAAGGTCGCGCCGCTGGGCCGGGGCGAGCACATCGTGGAGGCGGTCCTCGCCTCGCCGGAGGAGTGCGCGATCCTCGACGTCGCGCCCGCCGAGCCGTGCCTGCTGATCCAGCGCCGCACCTGGTCGCGCGACGCGCTCGTGAGCATCGCCCGCCTGCTCCACCCGGGCTCCCGATACCGCCTGGAAGGCGCGTTCGCGACGCACTGAACGACGTACTGAACGCCGTACTGAGGCCTCATCTCAGTGGGCGGGGCCGGCTCCCGTCGCATGGCCCGTCGCCGGGCCCGCGGCCGTCGTCGGCGTGTGTCCGGAGACCGCGGCCGTCAGCCGCGCCGCTCCCTGCGCCAGCGTCTCCCGCACTTCCTCGGTGTCGTGCCGGCCGTGATGGCGGCGCCAGGTCGTGCTGATCGCGGCGACCGGCCGCTCGTTGTGGTCGAACGAGGCCACCCCCATCGAGCAGAAGCCCTGCGACACCATCTCGACCTCCTGCGACCAGCCGCGCTCCCGCTCCCGGGCCAGCTCACCGGTCAGCTCCGGCAGCGAACGCGGGCCCCGGCCGGTGCGGGTGGTCAGATCGCCGGGACGGGAGAACAGCGCTCGCAGCTGCGCCTCCGAGGTGTGGGCGAGGATGGCGCGCCCGTTGGCCGTCAGATGGGCCGGCAGGCGCACGCCGACATCCGTCACAAGTGCGATGTCGATGTCCCCGGCGCGGGCCGGCGGACGCTCCTTGAGGAGGTAGACCGTCTCCGCGCCGTGCAGGATCCCGAGGTGCACGGTCTGGCCGAGCCGGCTCGCGACCGTACGCAGGATCGGCCGGGCGAGGCGCTCCAGCGGCTCGTGGCGCAGATACGCCGAGCCGACCTCGAAGGAGGCGACCCCGAGCCCGTAGGCCTGCTCCGACGGCACGTACGTGACAAAGCCGCGATCCGCGAGGACGGTCAGGATGTGGTACGCCGACGAGCGGGGAAGATCCAGGTCACGCGCGAGGGTCGCGGCCTGCACCAGGCCGGGGCGACCGGCAAGGTATACCAGAATGTCGAGGGCCCGTCCGACGGCGGGGGAGGCGCTGGAGGATGTGCGGGGCGACGGCTTGCGCTCATTTCGCTCATTCATCGGACCACCTCTTGACGCGCCTGTATAGACAGGAATATACAAGCTGACGTTCGTTGTCGGGAGCTCGGAAAAGCAGGTCGATGCCGCAGGCATCTCAACCCCCCACATGTTCCTCCGGCACGTCCTCCGGCCCCCACCCCCAGAGGGAGACATTCGTTTGCGTACCGAAAAAGCCGGCCTGAGCCGCGGGCTCAACTCACGGCACATCCGCTTCATCGCCCTCGGCTCGGCGATCGGCACCGGTCTGTTCTACGGATCGTCGGCATCGATCGAGACCGGTGGCCCCGCAGTCCTGCTCGCCTACCTGATCGGCGGCGCGGCCGTCTTCCTCGTGCTCAGGTCGCTCGGCGAGATGGCGGTGGCCAACCCCAGCGCCGGCTCCTTCGGCGAGTACGCGAACCGCCATCTCGGCCCGCTCGCCGGCTTCCTCACCGGCTGGACGTACGCCTTCGAGATGGTCATCGTGGCCGTGGCCGACGTGACCGCCATCGGTGTGTACATGGGCTTCTGGTTCCCCGACGTGCCCCGCTGGATCTGGGTGCTGGCCGCCGTCCTCATCGTCGGCGCGCTGAACCTCGTCAGCGTCAAGGTCTTCGGCGAGCTGGAGTTCTGGCTCTCCCTCGTGAAGATCGTGGCCATCGTCTCCATGATCGTCGTCGGCATCGTGGTCATCGCCTTCAGCCTCGGCACCGGCCACGTCCACGTCGGCATCGACAACCTCTGGAACAACGGCGGGTTCTTCGCCGGCGGCATCGACGGCTGGGTCCTCTCCTTCGCCATCGTCATGTTCGCCTTCGGCGGCACCGAGATCATCGGTGTCACGGCCGGTGAGGCGGAGTCCCCGGAGAAGACGATCCCGGGCGCGGTGAACTCCATCCCGCTGCGCATCATCCTGTTCTACGTCCTGACCCTCGCCGTGATCATGTCGATCACCCCGTGGCAGCAGATCAGCGACTCCGGCAGCCCGTTCGTGCAGATCTTCGCCGGCGTCGGCCTCAAGTCGGCGGCCGCGGTCCTGAACGTCGTGGTCCTCACCGCCGCGCTGTCCGCCATCAACAGCGACATCTTCGCCGCGGGCCGCACCATGTTCGGCCTCGCCGAGCGCGGCCAGGGCCCCGCCGTCATGCGCCGCACGACCCGCAACGGCGTGCCGTGGGTGACCACGCTCGTCATGATCGGCGCCCTGCTCTTCGGCGTCGTGATGAACGCGGTCGTCCCTGGCGAGATCTTCCTGATCATCGCCTCCATCGCCACGTTCGCGACGGTCTTCGTCTGGGTGATGATCATGCTCACCCACGTCAAGGCCCGCCGCGCGATGTCCCCGGAGGAGACCGCCGCCCTCAAGTTCCCCGCCCCGTTCTGGCCCTACGGCCAGATCATCACCCTGGTCTTCATGACGGCGGTGCTGGTCCTCCTCGGGTTCGCGGAGGACACCCGCGTGGCGCTCGAGGTCGGCGTGGTCTGGCTGGCCCTGCTCACCGTGGTCTTCTTCCTGGCCGTCCGCCGCAAGGGCGGCACCGACCCGCAGTCGGTGCCGGCCGCGCAGGACGACACCACCGCCGTGAACACGGCGAAGGAGGAGCGGGCCGAGGTCTCCGGCTGAGCCCTTCCGACCCCGTGCAGCGGGCACCCTCCACCGAGGAGGGTGCCCGCTCGCGTGTGTACCGGCCCGTGCGCCGGGGCTCAGGACTCCCTGCGGGAGCCTGGCGTGTGCCCGAACGTCCGGCGGAACACGGCGATGAACGTGCTCGCCGACGACCAGCCGCACCGGTGTGCGACCCCCGTGACGGACAGGCCGTCCGCGAGGAGCACCAGCGCGTGGTGCAGCCGGATCTGGGTGCGCCACTGAGGGAAGGTCAGTCCGAGATCGGCGCGGAGCAGGCGCGAGAGCGTCCGCGCACTCGCCCCGACGTGATGCCCGAGCTCCTCCAGCGAGCGAGCCTCGGCCGGGTCCGCGCGCAGGATCGCGTACACCTCGCACAGCAGCGGAGCGGTCGGCGCGGGCAGATGCAGCGGCCGCTCGGGCGCGACCTTCAACTCGTCGAGCAGGACAGCCCGCAGACGCGCGCGCCGCTCACTGTCGTCCTCGGGATCGCGGGTGTACGCGACGATCAGCTCCCGCAGCAGCGGGCTGACGTCGAGCACCGTCGGCTCGGTCAGCGCGAGCGGGTTCTGCGCTGCGGGCAGTCCCACGAGGTGCAGTTCGAGCTCGCCGTGCGCCTGGTGCCGGTGCACCGTCCCGGCCGGGATCCAGATGGCGCGGGTCGCGGGCGTCACCCACGAACCGGCGTCCGTCGTCACGGCGATCGTGCCGTGTCCCGCGTAGACGATCTGGTGGTCGTCGTGCCGATGGGCGTCGATCTCCCCGCCCGACGCCAGCCACCGCGTGCTGGTGGGCGCGACGCTCGTGTGCCGGACGGCGGCCGGCACCTCTACGGCTTCGTGGCGGATGTTCTGCATCACCTGTCACTTTATCGAAAGCGCGACACGGAGCTTGCTTCGCAGGATGAGGGCGTGCGAACCGTGCGAAGGAACACCTCGATCCTGCTGCTTTCCGTGGGCCACGCCTGCGTCGACATCTACCAGGGCGCCGTGGCGTCCCTGATCCCGTTCTTCGTGGCCGAACGGGCCTACACCTACGCCGTGGCCTCCGGCCTCGTCCTCGCCGCGTCGCTCCTGTCGTCCGTGGCCCAGCCCGTGTTCGGCATGCTCACCGACCGGTGGGCGATGCCCTGGCTGCTGCCGGCCGGCACGCTCCTCGGCGGCGCCGGGATCGCGCTCAGCGGTGTGACCGGCTCGTACGGGCTCACGCTCGTCTTCGTCGCGGTCTCCGGCATCGGTGTCGCCGCCTACCACCCCGAATCCGCCCGCCTGGCCCGGCTGGCGAGCCGGGGCAGCCACCGCGCCATGAGCTGGTTCTCGCTGGGCGGCAACATCGGCTTCGCCCTCGCACCCGTCATGGTGTCCCTCGTGATCGGCCACGGCTCGCTGCACCGGACCCCGTTCCTGGCCCTGCCCGCGCTCGCCGGCGCGGCCCTCGCCCTCCCCGTACTCCGCCTGCTGGCCCGGCGTCAGGCCGGCACGGCCGCGGCCGTGCCGGCACCGGACCGCCCGGACGACGTGCCGTCCTTCCTGAAGCTCTCGCTGGCCGTCGTCTTCCGCTCCGTCGTCTTCACCGGCCTGAGCACCTTCGTCGCCCTGTACACCCAGCAGCGCATGCACGGCAGTTCGGCCGCGGGCACCGTCGCGCTGTTCCTCCTGTTCGCGGGCGGTGCCGTCGGCTCGCTCCTGGGCGGCTCCCTGGCCCACCGCCACGACCGCGTCCGCGTCTGCCGCTGGTCCTACCTGCTCACCGTCGGCGCCGTGGCCGGTCTCCTCTACGTGCCGGGACCCGCCCTGTACGTGTTCGTGGCCCTGACCTCCGCCGGGCTCTACGTCCCCTTCTCGCTCCAGGTCACCCTGGGCCAGGACTACCTGCCCTCCCGCGTCGGCACGGCCAGCGGCGTCACGCTCGGACTCACCGTCAGCATCGGCGGCCTGATCAGCCCGCTGCTCGGCCGCCTCGCCGACACCTTCACCCTGCAGACCGCTCTGACCCCGCTCCTCGCCATGCCCGCCCTGAGCTGGCTCTTCTTCCGCACTCTGCCCGAGCCCGCGACCCCGCGAGCCGCGGCTCCTGACGGCCCGTCGCCCGCGGCTGCGCGCACCGTGCCGGCCTGAGCCATGCGGAGTCAGGCGGAGGATCTCCCTCCTGTTGTGGCGGTCGAGAGGGGTGTGGTGCAGTGGACGGACGGCGGGGGAGTGCGGGGCACGGAGGGGATTCCGCACTCCACCCCCCACCCGCACGCGCGCGGGGCACGGATGACCGCGCGTCAGGGCAGGATCGAGTCCACGTAGCCGCCGTCCACCCGCAGTGCGCCGCCCGTCGTCGCCGAGGCCTGGTCCGAGGCGAGATAGACCACCATGTTCGCGATCTCCTCGGGTTCGATCAGGCGCTGGATCAGCGACTGCGGGCGGTACTCGCGCATGAAGACCCGCTGCGCCTCGTCCCACGGCAGGTCCCGGTCCACGAGCCCGTACACGAAGTCCTCGACCCCGCCCGTGTGCGTCGGCCCGGCGATGACCGAGTTGACGGTCACTCCGGTGCCCGCGGCCTGCTTCGCGAAGCCCCGGGTCACCGCGAGCAGTGCCGTCTTGGACATGCCGTAGTGGATCATCTCGGCGGGGATCACCACGGCGGAGTCGCTCGCGATGTTCTGGATCCGGCCCCAGCCGCGCCCGCTCATCCCGGGCAGGTACTGGCGGACGAGCCGCACGGCGGCCAGGACGGAGATCGCCGACCGGGCAGGTGTGGCGGTGCAGACGATCTACTTCGCCTTCCGGAACAAGCCGTCGCTGCTCAAGGAACTGGTCGACGTGGCGATCGCGGGAGACGACGAGCCCGTACCGACGATGGACCGGCCCTGGTTCGCGGAGGTCCTGGACGCGCCCACCGCCGAGTCCGCACTGGCCGCACTGACCGCAGGCACCCGCAGAACACTCGAACGCGTCGCGGCCCTCACCGAGATGGCCCGCGCGGCGGCAGCGACCAACCCGGAGATCCGGGAGTTCTGGCCGGATCAGGCGGACCCGCGGTACTCGGTGATCTCGACAGCGGCGATGTCCCTGACCGAGAAGCCGGGCGCCCGCACCGCCGTCCCCGTAGAGGAAGCGGCGGACATCATCTACGCCGTCCTCAGCCCGGAGCTCTACCTGGTCCTCACCCGCGACCGCGCATGGCCATCTGGGCCTGGATCAGCGCGCCCGAACGCGCCCCGTACGTCCGGCTGATCTTCGAGGTGCACGCCGATGGCCTCGCCCACCCTGAGAACCACCCGGACCGGGCCGAGGCGATCACGAATTGGTTCGACACCCTCGGCGCCACGTTCCGCGACATCGCCGGCACTCCCGACGACACCGTCACTTCCACGCTGGTCATGGCCGTCCTCCGCGGCCTCCTGTTCGACCTGACGACCACCGGCGACCGCGCCCGCACCGACCGTGCCCTGGACCGCTTCTGCGAGCTCCTCCGGCGCTGAACGCCACGAACCAGTGAACGACGGCCATCGGCCGGCCGGGGGAGGAGAGCTCAGCGGCGTCCGCCGCACTCCCACGGATGCACCTCCACCTGCGCCCAGGGGCCCGCGCCCAGCACACCCCGGGCGGTCTCCGTGTCCGGGGCCCGCACCAGCGCGGCCGTCCCCAGCCAGGTCTCCCCGTCGTCGGACAGGAGCGGGCCGAACGCCAGCAGCTCCTCGCGCTCGGCGGGCACCGCGTACCGGGCGCCCGCCTCCGGGCCGAGCCCGAGCACCAGATACCGGTCCTCGCCGGTGAGCCCGCCCGCGAAGTCCCACATGGTGCGCCCCAGCTCGTTCCGCCACCGGCGCACCATCACGTCCCGGTACGCCCCGGCCTGGTAGCAGGGCTCCTCGCACGCGAAGGCCCAGGCCGCGGCCGGATCCGGCAGCTCGACGATGTGCACGCTCCCCGCGAGCGTCTCGCCGTCCGCCGCGAACGCCGGGCCGCGCGCGATCAGTTCGGCCTCGAACCCGTCCATGTACGACCAGTGGTCCTCCAGCAGCGCCTCACGCAGCGCGAGCGAGTCGACCCGGTCCCGGTGATAGACAAAGAACTCCATGTCAGCAGAGCCTTCCCTACCGGGCCACGGTCCTCAACCGCCTTAGGTCCCGGCGGGGCCCGCTACACTCCGTCGGCCTCCGTCGTCACCCCGAGCCGCTCGCCCAGGAAGGCGATGATCTCGTCCCGGGCCCGCCGCGTGGGATGTCCCTCCTCGTCGACGAGGTGCGCGGTGACGACGCTGTGCGCGCAGCCGACGACGTCCCGGAAGAACGGCGGCGGGGCCGGATTCGCGTCCTTGTCGTCGAGCACCCGCCCGTCGAACGCGTCGCCGAGGAGCGCGCGGTACGCCGCGAACCGCTGACCCGTGCACCAGGTGTCGTTCTCGAAGCGGTAGGCGAGCACCTTCAGCCGGTCCCGCCCGATCCGTTCGGCCACCGCCGCCGCGTCCCGTGCGCTCAGCTCCAGGCCGCCCGGGTCGTCGAGGGGCAGCGAGGGATGGTTGACGACCGGTGCGACGACCACGGGTTCCAGGGCCATCGTCAGGGCGAAGTTCCCGGTGAAGCACAGGCCGATCGCCCCGACCCCCGGCCCGCCCCGCTCGGCGTGCGCCTGCCGTGCCAGCCCCCGCAGCCAGCCGGTCACCGGACTGGTCCCGCCCCCGGCGAACGCCCGGAACTCGGCGCTGACACAGGCCCGCCGCACGACGGTCTCGCGGGCCTCCGCCAGCGGATACGCGCCGTCGACGCCGAAGAGCGACGGCAGGTACACCGAGAACCCGGCCTCCCGCAGCCACCGCGCGAAGCGCGCCACGTCGGGACTGATGCCCGGCATCTCCGGCATCAGCACGACGGCCGGACCCGCCCCGGTCACGTACACGGTCTTCTCCACGCCGTCCACGCCGACGACCCGCTTCTCGAAGTCGTCCAGGGGGTCGCGCAGCGCTCGTCCGTCTGTCATGTGTCCGTCTGTCATGTGTCGGTCTGTCATGCGGCTGATCGTGCGGGGCCGCAGCCGCTCCCGGGAAGCGGCGACATCGCCATCCAACCGGCTAATATCGCCAGCCGTTCCCCTCGGTCCCGCCCTGCCCAAGTCCCTGTCCGAACGGTCCGATCCGGAGGCACCCGTGAACCCCAGCCCGCTCCGCGTCGGCCTGCTCGCCTACCCGGGCTGTTTCGCGTCCGAGGTGTACGGCGTCCCCGACCTGCTGACCATGGCCGGCCATGTCGCGGCGGCGGCACGTGAGTCGGCGCCACCCGCGTACGAGGTGTCGGTCCTCTCGCCGAGGCGCCGGGTCCGCGCCTCAGGCGGCTGGTCCCTCGACGTCACCGCGATGCGCCCGGTCGACGTCCTCGTCGTCCCCGGCTTCGAACTGTCGCCCGCCCTCGACCTCGACGCGACCCTCGCCGACCTGGCCCCGGAGGCGGACGTCCTGCGCGCGCACGCCGCCGAAGGCACGGCGCTCGTGTCCGTGTGCGTCGGGGCCTTCCTCCTCGCCGAGGCCGGACTGCTCGCGGGCAGGGAGGCCACCACCTCGTGGCTGTTCGCGGACCGCTTCGCGCGCCGCCACCCCGACACCGACCTGCGCCCCGAACGGCTCGTCGTGACCGACCGGGGCGTCACGACCACCGCCGCCTTCAGCGCCATGTACGACTTCGCGCTGCAGTTCATCCGCGAACACGACGGCCCCGCCGTCGCGCGCAGCACCGCCCGCATCGCCCTCGTCGACGACGCCCGCTCCACCCAGGCCCCGTACGTCGACACCGCCCTCGTCCCCACCCCCGGCCGGACGTTCTCCCTCGGCGTCAAACGCTGGCTCGACCAGCACCTCGACGCCCGCTACGACCTGCCCGCGCTCGCCCGCACCTTTCACGTCAGCACACGGACGCTGCTCCGCCGCTTCGGCGACGAGACGGGGCACACCCCGCTCGCCCATCTGCAGGCGGCCCGTGTCCGCCGGGCCGGACACCTGCTGGAGACGACCGACAGGACGGTCGCCCGGATCGCCGCCGACGTCGGCTACCGCGACGTCGGCGCCTTCAGCGCTCTCTTCGTCCGGCACACGGGACAGCGGCCGGGGGAGTACCGCGCCCGATTCCGCCGCGGCACCGGAACCGACCGCCCTGTCCGCCCTGTCCCGCGCGTCCGTTCCTGAGCCCGCCCGTCAGGCGACGCCCCGCGCGACCAGCGTGTACATCACGGAACGCTGCTGCTTGTGCCGTTGGATACGTCCCTTGGCCACGAGTGCCTCCAACGTGTTCCGCACGACCTGCGGCGTCGGGGTCCGGTCAGGGTGCTTCTCCAGCAACTCCTCACGGAGCTCCTTCGCGAGACGCGGCTCCTCGTACCGCCCGAGCAGCTCCGCGAGGAGGTCACCGAGCAGAGGCTTGGCGCTCGGCTGCGCCCCGGAGCCCGCCGTGACCGACTTCGCGGACTTGACTGACTTGGCGGACTTGGCAGCCTTCGTGGTCTTGGCGGTGTGGGCGGACTTCGTGCCCTTGGCCGCCTTGTCGGCCGTGGTGGCGGCCTTCCGGGGAGACGGCAACGCGGCGGACTTCCTCGCGGGCTTCGCAGCCGGTTTCGCAGCCGGTTTCGGAGTCGGCTTCGAGGTGGTGGGCGTCGGAGCGGTGTGCGCGTCGGGAGGGGTGTCCGTGTCCTCCTGTGCCTGCTCCACCGGCCCGGACGACGCCGGCACCGGGTCCTCGAACCGCTCGGTGAGGCTCAGGATGTCGGTGAGGAGAGCCTCCTCCTGCCTCAACATCTTGATCTTGTCGGTGAGTTCCTGCTGCTGGCGCCGGTTCTCCGCCAGGTCCGACGCGGCTTGCTCGACGTACCGGGACCGGAGTGTCTCGGCTGCTGTACTGGCCATTTCCGGCTCGCTCTCCGTTGTGCTGACGGATGGCACGCATCGTACAACCGGGATGTATGCCGCATCCCCCGAACGAAGAGTTGCGTACGGCCCGATGCGCGGGACCGTGCGGGGCGTCGCACACGTGTCCCGTCACCGGCCGACCCGACCTCGACCGGATCAGCTCTTGAGCGCGTAGAAGCGCATCGGCGAGTTCGGCTCGAAACCGATGCGGGGATACATCGGGGCGCCCGCCACCGTCGCGTGCAGCGTCGCCCGCGTCAGGCCCGTGAGCCGCGCGCCCTCGTGCAGTGCCTTGCGGGTGACCGCCTCGCCGTAGCCACGGCGCTCCCAGGCCGGTTCCGTGGCGACCAGGACGACGAACAGCCGGCCCGCCGCCTCGACCGACGCGGCACACGTCACCGGCTCACCGTCGCGGAGCCCCAGATACGCGTACACCTCGTCGTGCCACAGCCGGGACCCCGCGAGCCCGTCCCGGCCGTCCTCCAGCGCAAACCCGTACGCCCGCGAGTTGATGTCCGCGAACGCCCGCAGATGCTCCTCGGTCGACACCCGTACGAACGTGAGGTCAGGGTGGACCGGATCGGGGACCGGCAGGAAGCTGCCGGCCATGCCCGTGCCGGGGAAGGCGTGCTCCAGGCTCATCTGGGCGGCCGCCGCGTCGAGTTCGGCCCGGGCGTCGTCCTGGAGGAGGTCGTCGAAGACCCACAGGAAGCCAGGGTGCCGCTTCGACCGCATGATGTCGGCAGCCTCCGCGAGCCGCCGCCGCATCAGGCCGGAGTCGAGGCCCGCCTCGGTGAACGTCAGACAGTTCCAGAACGCGAACCGGCAGTCCGCCCAACGCACGGCGATCCCCGGCAGATCGCGCACGTCCGCGCCCGGGTCCCGGTCGAGGACCAGGGCGCGCCAGCCCACCGTCAGCTGTTCCACCGATTCGATCGCGTCCGCGAGCTCGTGCATCAGAACCCCTCAGGTCATCAGAGCAGGGAAGGTCGTCGCCCGCCTCGATGAACGACGCCGACAGTGACAAGGTGCCCCGTTCGGGTTCACTCGATGGGTGGGGGGACGGTCATTCGTCACGAAGGGCCCGTGTCAGGGCCCAGCGTTCGTGGCCGCGCCACTCGCCGTTGATGCGCTGGAACGCGGGCGAGTACCCCTCGCGCCGGAACCCCAGCCGGCGCACCAGATTGAGCGAAGCCTCGTTGTCCGGCTGGATGTTGGCCTCCAGGCGGTGCAACTCCAGACGCTCGAACGCGTACTGGACGACGAGCCGCAGCCCGTCCGTCATGTAGCCCCGGCCCGTCGTCGACGCGTACGCCGTGTACCCGAGGGTCCCGCACTGCAGGCCACCCCGGACGATGTTGTTGATGTTGACGGTGCCGACGATCGCGCCGGTGTCGCGTCGGCAGATCGCGAACCCCTCGCGGGAGGGCTGCGCGATCTGCTCGATGTACGCGGCGAACTCGGCCTCCGTGCGCTCGCCCGCGCCCAGCCAGCGGCGCATCATCGCGGAGCTCTCGCGGGTCAGCGCCGTCAACTCCGCGTGATCCGCGAGGCGAAGGGGCCGCACGGCCACCCGGGGTCCGTGGGCGAGGTAGTGGTCGGCGTGGGGGAGATCAGGCATCCGGTGATCCTAGAGAGCTGCCCCGAGCGGGACCGAACCCCCTCCCGCCTACGGCACGTTCCACGCGGAGATGCACGGCCGGCCGTCCTCGGAGGAGAGGAAGCTGAGGGTGCCGGGGTGCGGGTGGCCGAGGAGCCGGCTCGCGGACGGGTCGAGGCCGAGCCAGCGCACGGTGAGCACGCGCGCGAGATGGCCGTGCGCGACGACCGCGACATCGCCCTCGCTCAGGAGCGGACGGATGCGGTCGAGCACCGCGTCCGTCCGCGCGGCGACCTCGTCGAGGCGCTCGCCGGGGTGTCCGGTGTCGCCGGGGGCGACACCGTCCCGCCACAGGTCCCAGCCCGGCCGCGACGCCCTGATCTGCTCGGCGGTCAGGCCCTCGTAGCCGCCGTAGTCCCACTCCAGCAGGTCGGGGTCGGGCTTCGCGTCCGTCAGGCCGGCCAGCTCGGCCGTCCGCAGGGCGCGGCTCAGCGGGCTGCTGAACACGGCCGCGAGGCGCCGGCCCGCGAGCCTCGGCGCCAGCGACCTGGCTGATTCCTCACCGGCCTTGGTGAGGGGTACGTCGGTCCGGCCGGCGTGCTGCCCCGACAGGCTCCATTCGGTTTGTCCGTGCCGGATCACTATGAGTTCGCCCATGGCCGGGCACGCTAGCTCAGCTCACCGTGCCGGTTCCACGACATTGAATTTTACAAAAGGGGAGTTACTGGAACTTGCCTCCGCTCTTGGACATCTTTGCCAGTGACCGAAAGCCCTGGGCGGATCCGTCGCCCGGGCGAATCACCTGCACGCCGTACGGGGAAGGCACTTCCGATGCACAAGAACCTCCGCGCCCGACTGCTCGTCGCGAGCTCCCTCACCGCGGCCCTGGGCCTGGCCGCGGTCACACCCGCGCTCGCCGGCCCGGCCCCCGCCCCCACCACCCGGCACGCGTCGACGGCCGCGCCGACACCGGTCCAGGGCGACCCGAGGAACGTGACGGACCGCGTGGCCGACTTCTACGGCGCCTACATCGACGCCGTGTGGAGCACCGACGACCCCGCCGCGGGCGCCCAGGCCAAGGCCCTGCGGAAGTTCTACCTCTCGACCGCCGAGCAGAAGAAGGTGGCCGCCTACGAGACCCGCGAGCACGCCGACGGTGTCCTCTTCGCGCAGAACGTGCCGGTAAAGTGGTCGGTCGCGTACACGGGCTCGGGCGCAGGGCACGCCACCGCGCTCGTCACCCTCACCTGGAGCGACGGCAAGCACCCCGAGATCACCAGGATCAAGGTGCAGACGGATCTGCGGACCCGGAAGATCACGGACCTCAAGCCCGCGTAGCGAGACCGAGTGACGGGCCGTCCGGCGACCCGTGGCGGACCGTCCGACAACCCCGTGGCGGGCCCCTGGAGGGCCCGCACTATCTTGGGCCGGATGTACCCACAGCAGCCGCAAGGCGCCCCCGCCCAGGCCCCGCATCCCGCAGCGTCCCCGGCGCCCCGCGGTCGTACGACCGCCCTGCTCGTCCCGTTGCTGGTGGGGCTCGTGCTCGGCGGCGGGGGAGTCGCCGCGGCGTGGGCGCTCACCGGGGACAGCGGCGCCACCGCCGGGGGCACCGCCCCGGCCGACGACGCCCGCGCCGCCTGCCGGGCACTCGACGGCTTCGACGCGAAGAAGTACGGCACCAAGGGCGCGGAGGGCGACATCGCCGTGAACCGCTACAGCGCGGCGGGCACTCTCTCGGCGGCCGCCGCCGCGGGCGACTCCCGGTACCGCCCGCTCGCCGAGGCCGTGCGCCGCGCGCAGAACCGCCAGTCCCGCGTCTTCGAGTTCGACGCGACGGTCAAGAAGGACCTGGAGAAGGCGCGCGGCATCTGCGCGGACCTCTAGGTCCTGTCCGCCGGACCCGTACGCCGTCGCCCGAATGGAGCCGGCGGCGTGCGGACCGTCGGGGCGCCAGGCAGGCTTCCAGGGACCCGGGTGCCGGACGGCGCCGGGCCGGGAACGCCAGCAGCCTGAGAAGGAATGGACGGCCGATGACCCTCGAATCGACCTCTGCACCGTCGTCGCCCGCGATTCGCTTCTGGCCCGTCGAGGACCTGGACCAGCTCACCCCCGACCCCTTCCTCGACGAGGTCCTGCGCGACGAGCCCGTCACCCGCATCCAACTGCCCTACGGCTCCGGCCACGCCTGGCTCGTCACCCGCTACGAGGACGTCCGCTTCGTCACCTCCGACCCGCGCTTCTCGCGGGAACAGGTCGTCGGCCGGCCCGTCACCACGATGGCCCCCACACCCGTCGCGTCGCACACCGCCGGCCTGCAGTACATCGACGCGCCCCGGCACACCCACCTGCGCCGTGTCGTGGCCCGCGCCTTCACCGCCCGCAGCATGGAACGCCTGCGGCCGATGACGGAACGCATCGCGAACCAGCTGCTCGACGCCATGGAGGAGGCGGGACCGCCCGCCGACCTGATGGAGCGGCTGCACACCCCGCTCCCCATCGCCGTCGTGTGCTGGTTCCTGGGCGTCGACGAGGGCGACTGGCGCGCCTGGGCCGGGAACTCCGAGGCCCTGCTGTCCAAGGCGGACGCCAAGGAACGCAACCAGGCGGCACGCACGGCCACCCGCGACCGCGTCGTGGACCTGCTGCGCCGGCGCCGCGACGAACCCCGCGAGGACCTCGCCGGAGTTCTGGCCGAGGCGACCGCCTCGGGCGAGATCACCGACGACGAGGCCGTCTCCCTGGCCATGGCCGTCTACGTCAGCGGCGGTCACGCCGTCCGCAACAACAGCGGTTCGATGATGTACGCCCTGCTCACCCACCCCGCCCAGCTCGAACGCCTGCGCATTGAACCGGAGTTGGTGACCAAGGCGGTGGAGGAGCTCTACCGCTACGTCCCGCACCGCAATGGTGTCGGCATCCCGCGCATCGCCCTGGAGGATGTCGAACTCGGCGGCCACCTCATCAAGGAGGGCGACGTCGTCTACAACGCCTACGTCGCCGCCAACCGCGACCCCGAGGTCTTCCCGTACCCCGACGAGCTGGACTTCGACCGCCCCGGCCCCGGACACCTGGCCTTCGGCAACGGCCCGCACTTCTGCCTCGCCGCGCTGATGGCCCGTATGGAGGCCGACGTCATCATCACGACGCTGCTGCGCCGATTCCCGGACCTGCGCCTGGCCGTCGCGCCCGACGAGGTCGAGTTCCAGCGCGAGGGCCTCATCCGCGGACCACGCACCCTTCCGGTCCGCTGGTGACCGTCTCATCTCGGTGACGGGCCTGGCCGGGGGCCGGTCGATGGTGGGAGCATCCAGATGCTCCCGATCCGATGCTCCCGACCCGGCCAGGAGGCACCGATGGACGTGACGCTGCGCGCCGTGCACGACTCCGATCTGCCCGTCTTCTTCGTGCAGATGAACGACCCCGAGAGCATCCGGCAGGCCGCCTTCACGGCCAAGGACCCGACGGACAGCCCCGCGTTCCACTCCCACTGGGACCGCAACCGCCGGGATCCGTCGGTCGTCATGCGCACCGTCGAGGGCCCCGGCGGCGAGATCCTCGGCCACGTCGCCGTGTTCGGCCCGCAGGAGGACCGCGAGGTCACCTACTGGATCGGCCGGCAGTACTGGGGGAGGGGTATCGCGACCGCCGCCCTGCGCGCCCTGATCGCCCTCGCCCCCGAACGCCCGCTGCACGCCCGCGCGGCCGCCGACAACACCGGCTCCGTCCGGGTCCTGGAGAAGTGCGGCTTCGAACGCACCGGCACCGACCGGGGCTTCGCCCACGGTCGCGGCGAGGACGTCGACGAGATCCTCCTCACCCTGTTCGCCTGACCCGGCGCGCGCTCCGCCTCGAAGTACGCGGCCAGTTCGCCCGGTGAGCGCGCCGTCGCCGCAAAAGCGCGCGGCCCAGAGCCACGAGCGCACCCACGGGCCCCGGCCCGAGTGGCCCAGGCCGGCGGGCCCGGGCGCCCAGGCCGGTGGGCCCGAGCCGTAGCGGGTCCGGAAGACGCCGTTCACCGGACATGCCGGCCGGCTGTCGGCTACGATCCCCGGGTGCTCATCGTGATGTTCATCTGACGGCCCTGAGTTCCTCCCGCTCAGGTTCCGGTCCGCCCAGGGTGCGATTCGCGCTTCCCTCTCGGGCCCCACATCCGTCAGATCCGCCGACCGGCCACGGCACCACCCCCGGTCGCACATCCCTGGAGCCCCTCCCGTGCTCACCGTGCTTCTGCTCCCCGGCGCCCTGCGCGCCTTCCTGCCCGCGCTCCTCGCCCGCTCCGCACTGGCGATGGGCGGCCTCGCCCTCCTCCTCACGGTGCAGGACCGGACGGGCTCGTACGCCCAAGCCGGCCTCGCCACCGCACTGTTCGGAACAGCCAACGTCGTCGCCGCCCCCTGGCGCGCCCGATCCGTCGACCGGTTCGGCCAGCGCGTCGCCCTCACCGCCCTGGCGGCGGGGCACGCCGCGGGCTTCGCCGGACTCGCGCTCCTCACCCACGCCGAGGGCGTCGCGGACACCTGGTACCTCGTCCTCAGCCTCGCGATCGGCCTGACCGCGCCACCGCTGGGAGCGGCGATGCGCAGGATCTGGGCCTCGCTCACCGAGCCCGGGGAGCAGCGCACCAAGGCGTTCAGCATCGACGCGGTGTGCGAGGAGCTTCTCTTCGTGGCGGGACCCGTCGTGATCACGGCTGTCATCACGGCGGCCTCCCCGGCCGCCGGCCTCTGGGTGACCGCCGGCGCGGTCCTGCTCGGCACCACCGCGATGACGTCGAGCCCTTCCTCCAAGGCGCTGGGCGGTTCACGGACCACGGCCCGGCGCGGCGAGCGCCCGCTGCGGCAGCCGGGCTTCGCACGGATCCTGCTCGCGCTCCTCGGGGTGGGCGCCGTCCTCGGTGTCGCCGAGATCGCCGCACCTGCGGTCGCCGCGCGGCACGGCGCGGTCGAGGCCTCGGGCTGGCTCCTCGCGGCGTTCGCGGGCGGCAGCGCGATCGGCGGCCTGGTCTACGGGCAGCTGAAGCTCAAGGCGGGCATCGGTGCGCGGCTGTTCGCGCTGTGCGTGAGCATGGGCGTCGCCGCCGTGATCGTGTCCCGGCTCGACACCCTGGTGCTCTTCGCCGCCGGGCTCGCACTCGTCGGCCTCTTCCTCGCCCCGTCCCTCATCACCGGCTACCTTGTCGCGGACACGGTCGTCGCGGAGTCCAGCCAGACCGAGGCGTCCACCTGGATCAACACCTCGGTGAACCTGGGTGCCTCCTTGGCGTCCGCGGCGGCCGGGATCGTCATCGACCGCTCCGGTGCGGCGCTCGCCCTGCTCCTCGTGGGCGGGCTGGCCGTGGCCCTCGCCACCGTGGTGCCCCGCACACGCGCCCGTACCCACGCGCACACCGCGGAGCCGTCCCCGAGCCCCGCGGCGGAGGCGGACTCAGCCGAACTCAGGCCCTGAGCGGGACGGCCGCACGCCGAACCACTGCTCGGCCCCGTACCCCTCGAACCGCTCGGCCTCGGAGAACCCCAGCATCCGTGCGAGCCGCACCGCCGGCTCGTTGGCGCTCTGTGTGCAGAGCACCACGGGCTCGCCCGGAAGCTCCTGTGCGCACCAGTCGAGCACGGCCGTACAGGCCTCGGCGGCGTACCCGTGGCCCCAGGCCTGCGGCAGGAACAGGTAACCGAGCTCCGGCTCACCGGCCTCGGGGCGCACACGGCCCGGACGCTCGGCCTCGCGCCGGTCGAGCGTGACGATCCCGATCATCGCGTCGTCGAGCTCCACCACGAAGGTGCCGGACCGCCGACCGGGCACCTGCGGCACCGCACGCTCCAGCTCGTCACGCGGTCGGGCGCCACCGACGTACCGGCTCACCTCCGGCGAGGCGAACAGCTCGACGAACGCCGCACGATCGCGGGCCGCGGACGCGCGGAGCACGAGCCTCTCGGTCCTGATCGGGGCGGGCGGCCAGGCAACAGGTCCTAGTCCGGTCATGCCGGGAAACGTAGCGCAGGCCTCAAGGACACAGGAGATGTACGTGAATTGACGCGACGTCATCTCCCGTGACCGTTGCGGTAGTCGGAGTCGGAGTCGCAGCCGGACGAGAGGGAGAACACATGCGGAGCCCCATGAACCTCAGGAGGCACATGCCTATCGTTGCTCCCCATGAACCAAGGAGCGCAGTACCCCGGTGGCGGGCACAACCCGCAGGAGCCGAACCCGTACACCCCTACGGCGCCGAGTTTCCCCCAGCAGTACAACGCGCCCACCCAAGGGGCGATGCCGCCCGCCCCGCCGGCGCCGGGCGGGCCGCCGAAGAAGGGCGGGGGCCGGACCGTGGCCGCGGTGATCGCCGTCCTGGTCGCGCTGGCCGCCGTCACCACGACCGGCATCGTGCTCCTCACGAACGACGACGACAAGAACGACGCCGGCCCCACAGCCCCGTCCGCCTCGGACTCCGCCGACAGCAGTGCCCGGCCCAGCAGCAACCCACGTCGGTCCGAGGGCCCGCAGCCGACCGTCGACGGATGGAAGGTCGTAGCCAACCCCACCACCCACATCGCCTTCGACGTCCCGCCCGAGTGGGGTCTCAAGTCGCCCAGCTGGGTCGCGTACACGGCGGACGAGGACGACACCTCCGACACTCCTCTGGTCGCCTTCCAGGGTCCGGCCTACCTCCAGGAGAAGTGGTGCACGGACGACGTCGACCAGGACGGCACCAAGGAGGACACGGCGCTCGCGGGCGCGGGCAGCCGGCGCAACCAGGACTCCGAGAGCGCCGACCAGGCGGCCCGCCACGACTCCTCCGCCTGGGTCTACGGCCTCTACGCGCAGCCGGACCGGAAGAAGGTGCGGACGAGCCCGGTGGAGTCGTACACCACCGCCTCGGGGATCAGCGGCCGGCTCGCGTCGAGTTGGTCCTCGGGGGCCGACAAGCGCCACAAGTGCGCCACCGACGGCAAGTCCACGACCTTCGCCTTCAAGAACCCCCAGGGCAAGGTCGTGTCCTGGTCCTTCATCGGCGCCCAGAACGTGAAGGACGAGGTCGACGACGCCACGGTGCGGAAGATCCTCCGCACCGTCCGCCTCTACCGGGACGCGCCCGAGTCCTGAGCCGTTGCGGGAGCGGGCTACGGTGCTGGGGTGACGGCTGACCGGGGAGAGCGCATGAGGTTCGCGGAGTACGTGCGGCAGACCGCGGAGGAGGTCGTCGGGACGTTCCCCGCCGATCGCGGCATCTACGCCGTGACCTTCCGGCTGGACAGCATCGACCAGGACCCCCGCCACCCGTACCTGGCCATCGGCTACACCACCGAGGCGGACGCGGCCGAGGCAGCCGGACAGACGCCGGACGCCTGGGAGGCCCGCTGGAGCTACGCCTACTTCCCGCCGACCGGACTCGAGGGCGTCAGGGTCACGGGCCAGGACGGGGACGGCGCACAGGCGTTCCGGCGCGAGGCGATGGCGCAGGGCCTCTGGTACGAGGACGGCGACGAGCCCGGTGAACGCGACGAGGAACTGTGCGAGTGGTTCTACGAGGTGTGCGTGAAGGCCGCCCGGCACCTGCATGACAGCGGCAGGATCGTCGCGGTGCTGGGGCGGCCGCTGCCCGTGCTCCTCTACGACATGTTCGAACCGGACGCGATGTTCGCGCTGACGTCGGCGGCCAACCCGGCCGAGCTGGTACGGGAGTTCATGACCGAGGACCCCGAAGCCGAGGACCCGGGACAGGGGGACGAGGGCGCGTAGAACGCCGGCCGGACCCCGGCGCGGCTCAGCCCGGGCGGTGTGCCGTGTAGACCGTCGCCGTCATCGCGGCCGTCACGGGACCGGTACCGAGCCGCTCCGTCATGTCCCGCGTCACGGAGGCCCGCACGTCCTCCACGTCGGCGCGGTCCGCGAGCGCCGCGCCGACCGGTGTCCCGGTGAGGAACCCGGTGGCCACGGAGGCGGCCGACTCCGCGGCACCGTCCAGCGTCACCTCCACCGCGGAGTCGAGGGCCAGCCCCGCGGCCGCGAGATCCTCGGTCACGACGTGCGGATCGCTGTAGCCGTGCGGGACGTCCGGCAGGAACGTCGGCGCCCCGCCGGGGATCGCCCGCTCCAGCGCGGCCTGGAACGCGGCCCCGAACCCGTGCGACGCCAACGGGCCCCAGCTGTTGAACAGGAAGCGTCCCTCCGGCGCGAGAACCCTGCGCACCTCCGCGTACGCGGCGGGCCGGTCCGGGAAGAACATGGCCCCGAACTGGCACAGGACGAGATCGAAACCGGCGTCCTCGAACGGCAGCTCCTGCGCGTCCGCCTGCCGCCACTCGGCGCCGGGCGCCCGCTCCGAACCGCAGGCGACCATTGCCTCGTTGAGATCGCTCGCCACGACCGACGCGTCCGGCACCGCGGCGAGCACGGCCGAGGTCAGCGCGCCGGTGCCCGCGGCGAGCTCCAGGACCCTGCGCGGACGCAGCGCCGCCGTCCTGGCCGCCAGGTCCGCGGCGAAGGGCCGGAAGAAGACAGGGGCCAGATGACGGTCGTAGGCGTCGGGCATGCCCCGCGTCCACCGTCGGTCCGCATCGGTTCCACTCACCCCTCCGACGCTACGCCCGCTCGCCGCCGTCGGCAGGACGAACCGGTCAGGCACACCGCCACGACCATCAGGGAGGCCGTGACGCCGCCGAGCACCATGACCGTCGACGGAGAGGTGCGGTCCAGGACGGATCCGCCGACCAGCGCGCCCATCGAGATCGTCGCCTGGAAGGACGCCGTGAACAGGACCGACGCCACCTCGGGGGCGCCGGGGTTCGCCCGGGCGAACCACGTCTGGGAACAGACGGGGACGGCGCCGTAGCCGACACCCCACACGATCAGCAGCGCCACGGCTCCGGACGAGCCGCGCCCCAGGACCGGCAGGAGCAGCGTCGCGGCGGCGATCGCGCCCGCGGCCAGGCCGAAGGCCGCGCGCGGGCGACGGCCGACGAGGACACCGCCCGCGAAGTTCCCGGCGATGCCCGCGACGCCGTAGACCAGCAGGAACACGGTGATCCGGGCCGGGCCCGCGCCGGTGACCTGCTCGAGGAACGGGGTCACGTACGTGTAGGCGCCGAAGTGGGCCAGCACGACGAGGAAGGTCAGCAGCAGCGCGCCTCGGGTGCCGGCGCCGCGCAACGCCCCGCGCAGGACGCCCGGACGGGTCACCCGACGCGCGGGCAGGGGCGGCAGGAACAGCAGCAGCATGAGGAGCACGCCGAGCGTCAGGCCGCCCATCACGACGAACGCCGTGCGCCAGCCCGCCACTTCACCGATGAACGTGCCGGCGGGCACGCCGAGGACCGAGCCCAGCGGTACCGCGGAGAAGATCACGGCGGTGGCGCGGCCGACCGACGCCGGAGCGACCAGCCGCTCGGCGAGCCCGACCCCGATGGACCAGAAGCCACCGATGACGACGCCGACCAGAACGCGCGAGACCAGGACGAGCCAGTAGGCGGGCGCGGCCGCGGCCAGGAAGTTCGCGAGGGCGAGCAGGCCCGTCAGCGCGCACAGCATCAGACGCCGGTCGACACGGGCCGTCGCCACGGTCACCGCGGGCGCGGCGACGGCCGCGAGGAAGCCCGGCATCGTCATCGTCAGCCCCGCCGCGCCGTCGGAGACGGTGAAGCCGGCCCCGATCTCGGTGAGGAGTCCGATCGGCAGGATCTCGGTCGTCACGATCGAGAAGATGCCGAGCGTCACCGCGACCACGGCCGGCCATCCGGCCCGCGGAGTTCCGGCCGTGGACGACCTGGAACCGCCCGGTGTGTGCGTGCTGACGCTGCTTGTCGAGCCCATGTTCTCCACCCGTGAAGGACTGTCGTTGCGTGATCAGTTCAGCAGTCCCGGGGTGGTGGAAGCTGGCAGGTATGCGACGTCAGCGTCCCGTACGGACGTCGTTCTACGGCGCGCTCGGCGCCTCGTCGGCGGCCGCACGCAGGTGCACGGGCAGGGACCGGTAGTCGTTGCCGATGAACGACGGCTGGTGCCGGGCGTCGGGATCGGCGGCGAGGCGCAGGTGCGGGAAGCGGGCGAACAGCGCGGGCAGGGCGACGCGTGCTTCCAGCCGGGCGAGCGGGGCGCCGAGGCAGTGATGGATCCCGTGGCCGAACGCGAGGTGTTCGCGGTCGTGACGGTCGATGCTGAAGCGGTCGGGGTCGTGGTTGGCGTCCGGGTCGCGGCCGTGCGCGCCGAAGCCGATCAGGACGAGGTCCCCGGCGGCGATGGTCACCCCGTCGCCGAGCGCGATGTCGGCCGTGGCGTAGCGCAGCGGCAGATGCATGATCGGAGGGTGCTTGCGGAGCGTCTCCTCGGTGACGTCGTCCCAGCGGCCGGGATCGGCGAGGGCGACGGCGAGCTGGTCGGGATGGGCGAGCAGCTCGACGACCGCGTGGCCGATCAACGAGACGGCGGTCTCCGACCCGGCGCCGATCATGAGGATGAGCGTGCTGACGAGTTCGTCCTCGCCGAGCCGGTCGCCGTCCTCCTCCTGTGCGGCGAGCAGCACGCTCGTCATGTCGGAACCGGGCGAGGAGCGCTTGGCGGCGATGAGGGCGTGCATCGCGGCGAACATACCGTCCCGGTTCTTCACCGCCTCCGCGTCGGAGACGCTGTGGTCGAGCACGGAGTCGATGACCCTCAGCATCTCCGGCCGCTGTTCGGCCGGAACACCGAACAGATCGCAGATCACCCGCGTGGGAACGGGGTAGGCGAAGCGGGCGCGCAGGTCCACCACCGAGTCCGGCGCCGTGGCTTCCAGGCCGTCCAGCAGATCGTCGACGATCCCCTCGACCGCCGGACGCATCGCCGTGATCCGCCGGGCCGTGAACGCCCGGCCGACCAGCGCCTTCAACCGCTGGTGATCGCCGCCGTCACTGGTGAACATCGAGACGACGTCCACCCACGCGGCCAGCCACGGCACGGACCAGGGCCGGTACCCGGGCCAGCTCCTGCGCGCGTCCTTGGACACGTGAGGATGCGTCAGCAGCCGCTTGGCGACCGGCCCGCGGGTGACGGACCAGGCGACGAGCCCGGACGGCATCTCCACGCGCACGGCCGGCCCGGCTTCGCGTAACCGGTCGGCCTGCGCGTACAGATGGCGGCCGGTGGTGTCGAGAGTGACGGGAGTGACGGGAGTACGGTTCACGTGATGCGCCTCCAGGCTGAGAGATGAGCTGGAACGTGGCGTGCACGGAGCGAACGGGGACTGTCTACCCCCGCCTCGGCCCCCTCACCCTGGCACCATGTGCGGGAAGCCCGCCGACTGGAGGCACCGCACGATGAAGAGCCCTGGCCCGAACCAGGAAGCCCGCACAGCCGCTCACGGCGGCGTCGCCACGGAGCTCGCACTGCTCAGCGATCACCAGATCCGTGAACGCGTCGACGCGGGAACCCCGCTCGGCGCCGGCATCGGCGGGACCTCGGCCCTCCTGGACGTGGACGGCACGCCCGTCTTCGTGAAGCAGGTGCCACTGACCGACCTGGAGCGGCGGCCGGAGAACGTCCGCTCCACCGCGAACCTGTTCCGGCTGCCCGCCTTCTGCCAGTACGGCATCGGCGGCCCCGGCTTCGGTGTCTGGCGGGAGCTCGCCGTGCACACCATGACGACGAACTGGGTGCTGTCGGGGGAGTACGAGGGTTTCCCCCTGATGTACCACTGGCGCGTGCTGCCCGGGCCGGGGCAGCCGCTCCCCGACGAACTGGCCGACGTGGAGCGGGCGGTGGAGTACTGGGGAGGTGGCCCGGAAGTACGGCACCGGATCGAGGAGCTCGCGCGGGCCTCGGCGACCGTCGCCCTGTTCCTGGAGTACATCCCGCAGAACCTGCACGACTGGCTCGGGGATCGGGTCGCGGCGGGCGGAGCGCCGGCCGAGCGGGCGTGCGCCATGGTGGGGTCGGAGCTGGCGGCCGGCACCGCGTTCATGAACGCCCGCGGACTGCTGCACTTCGACGCCCACTTCGAGAACATCCTGACCGACGGCCGCCGCCTCTTCTTCACGGACTACGGCCTCGCGCTCTCCTCGCGTTTCCAACTCACCCCGGACGAGGCCGACTTCTTCGACCGGCACGCCACGTACGACCGCTGCTACACGGTCAACCACCTCGTGAACTGGCTGACCTTCGCCCTCTACGGACACGGGCCCGACGCCCGTAGAGCGTTCGTCCGCGCGTGCGCGAAGGGAGACGTCCCGGCGGACGTGCCGCCGGGGATCGCGGCAGCCCTTCTACGACACGCGCCGGTCGCCGACGTGATGGGGGACTTCCTGCGCGAGCTCCGCCAGGAGAGCCGGGAAACCCGCTATCCGGCGGAGGCGTTGCGCCGGGTTCAGCGACTTCAGCGGACGGGGAAGCCGAACGTGTAGCCCTGCTCCTTGAGCTGGGGGAGGAGCCGGCGCAGGGCCTCGACGGTCTGGGAGCGGTCGCCGCCCGCGTCGTGGAACAGGATCGTCGGACCGCTGGGCAGTTCCCGCTCGACCGTGGCGACGATCGCGTCCGTGCCCGGGCGCTCGAAGTCCTTGGAGTCCACGTTCCAGCCGAGCGGACGCATGCCCCGCGACGCGGCGAGCTTGCGGCTGTACGGGGTGAACGCGCCGCCGGGGGCCCGGTAGTACACGGGGCGTACGCCGCCGGACGCCTCGGTGATCATGCGCTCGGCGTCGAGGATCTGCTTCTTCTGGTACTCCTGGGAGGCCTTGTCCATCGCGGTGTTGTGCGACACCGAGTGGTCGCACAGCCGGTGCCCGGCCGCGACGACCTTCTTCACGAGCTCCGGATGCGCCTGCGCCTGCGTGCCCACCATGCAGAACGTGGCCTTCACCTTGTACTCGCGCAGCAGGTCGAGGACTTGGGGGGTCCACACGGGGTCGGGGCCGTCGTCGATGGTGAGGTTGATGCCGCGTTCCCCCGCCTCCGAGGCGTGCGCGATGGTCGCGGAGACCGCCTTCGGGGCCGCCGGCGCGGCCTTCTCGGGCGCACTGCCCAGCGCGCCGGCCTGCGCCGTCCAGATCGACGCGCCCGTGGTCAGCAGCGTCACCCCGAGCGCCGCCCCGACGACCTTGCCGTACCAGCCCCGCCCACCGCTGTGCCGTGCCATGTCCGCCCCATTTCCGCGCAGTTGCGCCGCTCCTCGGCCACCTCGCGACCGATAAGCAGGACGAGACTTCGGGCCCGGAGGATCCGCCCGTTACGGATCGCGGACAATTCCGGGAAAGATCACGGACAACCGGGCGGCGCCGGCCGGTTGTCCCGGTGGGTGGGCACCCGATGCGGACGAACGCGACCGGCGCTGGATACTGCTCCCCGAGGCGCACCGCGCACCCCGCCTCGTGGCTCCCCGCTTCTGAACGGAACTGGTACCGACCATGCCGATCCACCGCCTGAACCACGCCGTCCTGTTCGTGTCCGACCTGGCACGCAGCACGGACTTCTACTGCGACGTCCTGGGCTTCCGGGCCCTGCCCCAGGCGTTCCCCGGGGCCGCGTTCCTGCAGGCGGCGGACTCGGCCAACGACCACGACCTCGGCCTGTTCCAGTCCCGGGACGCGGCGCCCGGAGATCGGCGCACGGGCTCCGTCGGTCTCTACCACCTCGCCTGGGAGGTCGACACGCTCGCCGAACTCGGCCGCGTGCGGGACCGTCTCGCCGAGGTCGGCGCGCTGACCGGTGCCAGCGACCACGCCTCCACCAAGGCGCTGTACGCCCGCGACCCTGACGGCCTGGAGTTCGAGGTGTGCTGGCTGGTGCCCGACGCGGCGGTCGTCGCGGAGCTGTCGGCGATGACGTCCCCGACCCGCCCGCTCGACCTCGATGCCGAGATCGCCAAGTACGGCGCGGACACCCGTGGCGGCCCCCGCACCGACCCGACGGTCTGGCAGCACCTGACCGGCCCGGCGGTCTGAGGGAGTTGTACGGCGTGGGCACCGGCGGCGCGCCCGGCTCTAAGGTGCGGGCACCAGCGGCGCGTCCGACGCCCCGTCCCGCACCGCGGTCATCGCGTCGCCCACCGACACCCCCGCGACCACCAGCAGATCCCGCACCACCAGCCGGACGGCTTCCCCCGCCGCCCCCGCGTCCGCCGTGACCCGGCCCGCCACCGCCAGCGCCGCGCGGACACACCCCTGGCGCCCGTCGCTCCCGGCGGGCGCCGTCGCGCACGCCTCCAGCACCTCCGCCAGCGACTTCACGGCCGGTACCAGCCACCCGCGCGCCTCGGGACCGGCGTCCGCGGTCGCGCGGGCCAGACTGACGCAGCTGTTGCCGAGCAGATCGAGATGGAGCGCGGCGGTGCTCAACGCGGTCACCGAGCGCTGGTGCCGACGCCAGCGCGGGGTGCGCCGGGCGATGCTGATCATGTCGGTGCGGGCCTGGTCCACGTCCTGGAGCAGCTCGTACACCGGACGCGGCGGCAGCGTCCCGTCGGGGCCCGTCCCGCCGGCGGTCCGGGCCCCGAGCAGCAGCAGCCCGGAGAGTCCCTGGAGCGCCGCCGTCTCCGCGCCGCTCAGCAGCCGCAGCGGATGGACCGGGAAGAGGAGCTGGCTGAACACGAGCGCGACCCCCGCGCCCACGAGGACGTCCCAGATCCGGTCGAGCCCGGCCGGCTGACCGGCCGCCACCACGACCACCGCGCTCACCGCGGCCTGCGCCATCGTCACGCGCTCCCCGTCCAGGACCAGCGCCACCAGCAGGGCGAGGAGCACCGCCCCGCCGATCGCCACCGCACCCGAACCCCGGCCCAGGACGTCGTACGCCGCCTGGCCGATGAACACCCCCGCCACGACGCCGAAGACGACCCGCACCGCGTTCGTGCCCCGGCCGCCACGCTGCGTGTTCAGCGCCACCACCGTCGCGATCGGCGCGAACACCGGCACATGGTGGTCGAACAGGATGCGCGCCACCCACCACGACAGCCCGCACGCCACCGCCTGCTGCACGATCGGCCAGAGCCGTCCGCGCACCCGCTGCCACACCCGGCCGAGCATCGCGCCCACCACCCGAGCCCCCACCTCCGTCCGCCTCGTACCGCACCCGTCGGGAACAACGACGCAGAGGATCTCCGGGCCCGCATCCCCGGCGGGCCGTCCGGCCGCCGAAAGGCCCCGCACTTTCACTCGTTCCACGGACAGCCGCGGCGAGTCGGTGAGAGCGGCCCGCACCCGGGCTACGGATCGCAGCATGGCCAACGAGCTGAGCGGGGTGCAGTACGCCCTCGGGGCGGGCGACTACCGCGCGACCGTGACCGAGACAGGCGCCGGCCTGCGGGAACTCACGTACCGGGGCGAGCCGCTGATCCTCTCCTACGGCCCCGACGAGCCGGCCCCGGCCGCCTTCGGCCAGCTGCTCGTCCCCTGGCCCAACCGGGTCGACCACGGCCGCTACACCTTCGACGGCGCCGAGCATCAGCTCGACCTCTCCGAACCGGAGCTCGACTGCGCCATTCACGGCCTCGTCCGCTGGACCACCTGGCACCCCGTCGAGGAGTACCCGGACCGGCTGACCCTCGCCTACCGGCTCCACGGCTCGACCGGCTACCCCTTCCGCCTCAGCCTCACCGTGCGCTACAGCCTGGACGCCGCGACCGGCCTCTCCGTGCGGATCACCGCCCGCAACACCGGCACCCGGCCGGCCCCGTACGCCCACGGCACCCACCCGTACCTGACCGTCGGCGAACCCATCGACGACTGCGTCCTGCACCTCCCCGGCCGGCGCTACCAGCCGGTCGACGAACGGATGGTGCCCCGCGGGCCGACCGTCGCCGTCGCCGGCACGGAGTACGACTTCACCGCCGGGCGCCGCATCGGCGCGCAGCGCGTCGACCTGGCCTTCACCGAGCTAGACCGGGACGCCGGAGGGCTGGCCCGGGTCCGCCTCCAGGGCGCCCGGCGCAGCGTCCAGTTCTGGCTCGACGACGCGCAGCCCTGGCTGGAGGTCTACACGGCCGACCAGGTCCCCGACGCCGACCGCCGCCGTGGCGTCGGCGTCGAACCCATGACGGGCCCGCCCAACGCGCTGGCCAGCGGCACCGACCTGATCCGCCTCGAACCCGGAGAGTCGTACACCGGCTCCTGGGGCTTCACGGCGGGCCCGACCCCCGACGGAACGTGAGGACACGACATGGTTCAGGGGTTCTCCCGCGAGCCCGGCACACACGGCCCGCTGACGGCGGTCACCCCCGCCGGACTCCGCAAGATCCAGTGGTGGGCGGCGACGATCGCCGTGGGCGGGTTCCTGTTCGGCTTCGACACCGGAGTGGTCTCCGGCGCCCTGCTCTACATCCGTGACGACTTCGGGCTCAACTCCTTCCAGCAGGGCAGCGTGGTCAGCGTGCTGCTCATCGGGTCCGTGATCGGAGCCATGGGCTCCGGGAAACTGGCCGACCGCTGGGGGCGGCGCCGGCTGCTCGGCGTCGCCGGCGCGGTCTTCCTGGCCGGCACGGTGCTCGCGGTGTTCGCCACCGGCTACGCGATGCTGCTCGTCGCCCGCATCGTCCTCGGCCTCGCCGTGGGCACCGCCTCGGCGCTCGTACCCGTGTACCTGTCGGAGATCTCACCGACCGACATCCGCGGCCGCCTCCTCACCATGAACCAGCTCATGATCACCGTGGGCATCCTCGTGGCGTACCTCGTGAACATGGCCTTCTCCAGCGGCGGCCACTGGCGCGCCATGTTCGCCTGCGGCGCCGTACCGGCCGTGATCCTCGTCGTGGCCGCCCTGTGGATCCTGCCGGAGTCCCCGCAGTGGCAGATCGCGACCGGCCGCGCCGACCTCGCCCGGCAGGCCATCGCCTCCGTGGCCGACGAGGCCACGGCCGACCAGCTCGTCGCCCGGGCGCAGCAGCGCATGGCGGACGACCGGAACGCCTCGCAGGACGGCGGCGGCGGACGGCTGTGGGCGCCGAACGTGCGGCCCGCCCTGATCGTGGGCCTGACCCTGGCCGCCGTGCAGCAGTTCGGCGGCATCAACACGATCATCTACTACGCGCCCACCATCATCGAACAGACCGGCCTCGACGCCTCCAACTCGATCGTCTACTCCGTGGCGATCGGCGTGATCAACCTCGTGATGACCCTGGTCGCGATCAAACTCGTCGACCGCGTCGGGCGCCGCCCCATGGTCCTGGTCTCGCTCGCCGTCATGGCCGCGTCCGTGTTCCTGCTCGGCCTCGCCTTCGTCGCCGACCTCAGCTCGGGCCTGACGCTGCTGTTCATGGTGGTGTACATCGCCGCGTTCGCCGGTGGCCTGGGCCCGGTGTTCTGGACCCTGATCGGCGAGATCTTCCCGCCGTCGGTGCGCGCCGAGGGATCGAGCGCCTCCACCGCCGTCAACTGGGTGTCCAACTTCATCGTCAGCCTGGCCTTCCTGCCGCTGGCGACCGCCATCGGACAGGGCGAGACCTTCTGGATCTTCGCCGGGATCTGCGTGGTGGCGTTCCTGTTCGTCAGCCGCTTCCTGCCCGAGACCCGTGGCCGCGGCCCGGAGCAGATCGAAGAGGACCTGGACCGCCGCTTCGGCCGCGAACCCGAGGCGCCGACCACCGTGAAGACCCCCTGACCCGGGACACACGACAACGACAGCACCGCACCCCGCCGCACCCGACGACCTGGAACGGAACCGAGCCCGCATGACCGAGACCTCGCTCCCCGCGACCCGACTCGAACCCTCCGACGCGCTGGTCCTGTACGGGATCACCGGCGACCTGGCCCGCAAGATGCTGCTGCCCGCGCTCTACCAGCTCACCGCGGCGGGCCGGCTCGGCGTGCCCGTGATCGGTGTGGCGGTGGGCGACTGGGACGACGCGCGCCTGCGCGACCACGCCCGCGAGGCCGTCACGGCCACCGGGACGACCATCGACGAGGAGGTGTTCGACCGGTTCGCGGCCGGACTGTCCATCGTCACCGGCGACTTCGCGGACGACGCGACCTTTGAGCGGCTCAAGGACGCGGTGTCCGGCTTCGGCTTCGTCACCCACTACCTGGCCATCCCGCCGAGCCTGTTCACCACCGTCGCCTCCTCGCTCGGCCGCACCGGGCTCAACCGGAACGCCCGTCTCGTCGTGGAGAAGCCCTTCGGCCAGGACGGCGCCTCCGCCCGCACCCTCCAGGCCGAACTCGGCAAGTACTTCGACGACAACCACCTCCTGCGCGTCGACCACTTCCTCGGCAACGCCGCCGTCGAGTCGCTGATGGTGGCCCGCTTCGCCAACACCCTCCTCGCACCCATCTGGCACCGCACCTACGTCGACAACGTGCAGATCAGCCTCGCCGAGGACTTCGACGTCGCCGACCGGGGCTCGTTCTACGACTCCGTCGGCTGCCTGCGCGACGTCGTGCAGAACCACCTGCTCCAGGTCCTCGCCCTGCTCGCGATGGACCCGCCGAGCGCGGCGAACCCGGTCGCGCAGGGACTCGAGAAGTGGCGGGTGCTGCACGCCGTGCGCCCGATGGACCCCGCGGAGACCGTCCGGGGCCAGTACCGGGGCTACCTCGACGTCCCCGGCGTGAAACCGGACTCCACCACGGACACCTACTTCGCCACGACCCTGCACGTCGACAACTGGCGCTGGTCCGGCGTCCCCTTCCATCTGCGCAGCGGCAAGGCGCTCGCGGTCTCGGCCACCGAGGTCGTCGTCGAACTGCGCCGTCCGCCCCTGGAGTTGTTCGGCTCGGGCGACGGGGACAGCCCGCCGAACGTGGTCCGCTTCCGCATCGACGGCGACACCGGCATCCGCGCCGACCTCGTCGTGCGCAAGGCCCAGGGCGACGACGAACCCACCCAAGTACCCGTCGGCGTCGAGTACGCGAAGCTTTTCGGCCGCCTGGAACAGCCCTACGAGACCATCCTCGGCGGCGCCGTCAGCGGCGACCCGGAACCCTTCGCGTTCTACCCCGCCATCCTCGAATGCTGGCGCATCGTGGATCCCGTACTGAACCCGACCACCGCTCCTGTCGTCTACGAGCCCGGCAGTTGGGGCCCGCCCGAGGCGGCGCGGATCCCGGGACCGGAGGGCTGGCACACGCTCGGCCCCACCCTCTTCGGCTGATCCACTCCTGGCCGGAGGGTGGCCGGATTCAGGTACAACCAACGCGATGTGCCCCGTGTCACACCAATCAGGAACAGCCCACCCTGACAGTGACATGGGGGAAATATGCGTGTGAACCGACCTGCCCTGACCGCCGCGGCGCTGGCCGCGCTGGCGATGGGCGCCACGACCGCCCTGGCGTCGCCCGCCTCAGCGGCGGCCAACGTCACCCCGCAGCAGGTCTGCGGCAGCAGCTACAAGACGGTCAACTCGGCGCCCGTGGGCACCCGGGGCACCATCTACCTGACGTACAACGCGACCAACGGCAAGAACTGCGTCGTGACCATCCGCAGCAACCCGGGCACGCGGACGGACATGTCCGCGTGGATCTACGTGGCCGACACCGACCAGGGGGACTCGGACTACGGCTCGTACACCTCGTACGCCGGCCCGACCTACGTCTACGGCAAGGCGCACTGCGTCGACTGGGGCGGCAGCATCGGCAACGTGTACGTCCAGGTCACCGGCTCCAACTGTGCGTCCCTGAAGGAGAACAGGGTCACCACCGTCCGCTGACCATCACCCCCCAAGGCCCGCCCCGGCACACCGCACGCCGTGTGCCGGGGCGGGCGCCTGCTCCGCCCCGCACGCGCAATGATCAGCCGTCCCCGCGCAACGAATACGGGGTCACACCGCAGTTCCGCGCTCGTAACCTCGGTGCATCCGGCGCTCACCCGGACGGGCCGGCGATCGATCCCAGGAGCAGGTATGGCCATCTCCCGACGCACCGTCGTCACCGGCATCGCGGGCGGCACCGTACTGACCGCCGTCGGCGGCGCACCGGCGGCCACGGCGGACGACGCCGCGCAGAACATCCTGAGCGCGGCGGGCGCCTGGCGGCAGACGGCGGCCGAGCGCGACATGCTGTACCGGCAGGCCTTCAACATCGCCCGCGACCGCGTCGACGCCGCACTGCGCGGAGCAGGCCGACCGGGGAGCGCGGGCCGCAGACCGCTCGCGATCGTCTCCGACGTCGACGACACCGTCCTGTCCTCCGACACCTACTGGGCGCGCCTGCTCACCGCCGGCAAGCAGGCGTTCGACGACACCCTGTGGGACACCTGGGTCCGCGAGAACGGCCCCACGCCCACCCCGGGCGCCGTCGACTTCACCCACTACGCCGCGAGCAGGGGAGTGGAGGTCTTCTACGTCTCCTCCCGCGACCAGGGCCCCGACACGCAGGAGTTGGGCGTCGCGAACCTGCGTCATGCGGGCCTCGCCTTCGCCGACGACGCACACGTGACCATGCTCCGCGATTCCTCGAACAAGGAGCCCGCCCAGCGGGAGATCGCGGCCCGGTACGACGTCGTCGCCTACCTCGGCGACAACCTCAACGACTTCCGCCGCCGCTACTACGTGGCCTCCGTCCCGCAGCGCAAGGCCCTGGCCGCTCAGGACGCCGAGCACTTCGGCCGCGACTTCATCCTGTTCCCCAACAACACCGACGGGCACTGGATGCGGGCCGTCTTCGGCGAGAGCGAGCCGGCCGACACCCCCGCGTACCGGGCGCGCATGATGAAAGCCGCGCGGGGCGAGCTGAACTGAGGCCGAAGCCGCGTCAGCTCTTGGTGTCCAGCTCCACGTCCATCCGCTCCGCCTCGTCCCAGAACTCCGGATCCGCCTCCTGCAGACGGGCGGCCGCGTGCTCCATGTGGCGGCGCGCGGCCGAGCGGGCGGCCTCCGGGTCGCCCGCCTCGATCGCGGTCAGGATGGCGTGGTGCTCCTCGCGGACGGCGTCGAAGAAGTCGCCCCGGCGGGCCTCGTTGGCCCGCGTGACACGGATGCCGCCCCGGGACACCTCGCCCAGGTAGCGGACCGTGGAGACCAGGACCGGGTTGCCCGTCGACTCGGCTACGGAGCGGTGGAACGCGAGGTCCTCCTCCACGCCGTCGCCGCCCGCCTCGACCGCCGTGTCGATCGCGGTCAGCGCCGCCCGCATGCGCGCGACATCGGCGGGCGTCGCCCGGGACGCCGCGAGGTGGGCGGCCTCGGCCTCCATCGCGCGGCGCACCTCGACGACCTGGAGCACCTTCGCCTTGGTGTCGCCGGCCCCGTTGTCGGCCTCCAGGTCCAGGGGACGGGTGCGGCGGGGCAGCACGAAGACGCCGCGGCCCTGCCGGGGCTCGACCAGGCCCGCGTTGCGCAGCCGGGACACCGCCTCGCGGATCACCGTACGGCTGACACCGAGCTGCTTGACGAGCTCGACCTCGGTCGGCAGCTTGTCGCCCGCGGTCAGCCGCCCCGACTCGATCTCCTCGGTGAGCATGGCCGCGACACGATCGGCCAGCCGCACGGGCCCGTCCACCTTGTTGAACATGACTTCAGTCTATCGGCGCAGGTGCGGCCGCCCCCGCCGAGGCCGGGGCCCCGGCCGTCACCGCGTCCGCGTGGTCGGCCACGTACTGCCGCACCACCGAGGCGAAGTCGGGGTCGGGCGTCAGACCGAGCGCGGCGGCGCGCGCGTTGTCGAACGCGGCGGGCCAGGAGCCGACGATCGCCTCCACGGCCGGGGCCGGGGCGACCGTCACCAGATCGGCGACCGCGTCCCCCGCGACCTCGCGCAGGGTGGCGAGCATCTCGGCGACCGTGACCGTGAGCGCCGGCAGATTCACCGGGAGCCCGCCGGACAGCCGCCCGGGGCCTTCGCCGCGCTCGGCCTGGGCGACCCGCAGGATGCCCGCCACGGTGCGGCGCGGGGAGGCGAGGGCGACCCGCAGGCCGGGGCCGACCGGGCAGACCGCGGGAAGCCCGGCGAGCGGCTCGCGCACGATGCCGGACAGGAAGCCCGACGCGGCGGCGTTCGGCTTCCCCGGACGCACCGACACCGTCATCAGGCGGGTGACCCGCCCGTCGAGGAAGCCGCGCCGGGTGTACTCGGCGACGAGCTGCTCACAGATCCGCTTCTGCACGCCGTAGCTGGACTGCGGCGTCGGCAGCGTCGTCTCGTCGACGACAGCGGGAAGCGGGAGCGCCGCGTCGGAGCCGTACACGGCGACACTGCTGGCGAGGACCAGACGCACCGGGGGGCCGCCGGCCGCGGACTGGGCGCGGGCCGCTTCGAGCAGGGCGCGGGTCGTGTCCAGGTTGGCGCCCATGCCGAGGTCGAAGTCGGCCTCGCACTCGGCCGACACCGCCGCCGCGAGATGGAGGACCACGTCCACGGTCTCGGCGAACAGGTCGCCGAGGCGCTCGGTGAGATCGCCCCGGACGACCTCGACCAGCGGGTCGGCGGTCAGCGGCGAGGCGTCCGGGACGAACCGGTCGGCGAGGACGATCCGTTCGACGGGCCGGCCGTCGAACGTGCGCTGCTCCAGCAGGGCCTCGGCGACCTGGCGGCCCAGGAAGCCGAAGCCGCCCGTGATGACGATCCTCATGCGTTGTCCTTCAAAGAAGTGTGCGGAAACTCGGTACGCAGGTCGCGGAGCCAGCCGAGGCCCGCGCTCGTGCCGGCCTCGGGGAAGTACTCGCAGCCGATCCAGCCGTCGAAGCCCAAGTCGTCGATGACGGCACAGAGATGACGGAGATTCAGCTCGCCCCGGTCGGGCTCGTGACGGTCGGGGACGCCGGCGATCTGCAGATGGCCGACGCGGCCGGACGGCAGATCGCGGCGGAGCGTCGTGGTGAGGTCGCCCTCGACGATCTGGCAGTGGTACAGGTCGAGCTGCACCTTCAGATTGGGGGCGCCCACCTCCTGGACGACGGCGTGCGCGTCGGCCTGCCGGTTCAGGAAGTAGCCCGGGATGTCCCGGGTGTTGATGGGCTCGATCAGGATGTCGACCCCGGCGCTCGCCGCCTGCCGCGCGGCGTAGGCCAGGTTCGCGACATACGTGTCACGGTGCCGGGCCCGGTCGGCGTCCGGGGCGACCAGACCCGCCATCAGGTGTACACGCGGGCTGCCCAGCGCGACCGCGTACTCCAGCGCCCGGTCGACGCCCTCGCGCACCTCCGCCTCCCGGCCGGGCAGCGCGGCGAGACCGCGCTCGCCGTGCTCCCAGTCGCCGGGCGGGGCGTTGAACAGCACCTGGCGCAGTTCGTGGGTGTCGAGGCGGGCGCGGAGCTCGGCGGCCTCGTAGGCGTACGGGAAGAGGTACTCGACGGCGTCGAAGCCGTCCGCCGAGGCCGCGGCGAAGCGGTCCGGGAAGTCGTGCTCCGGGTACAGCGTCGACAGGTTCGCTGCGAACCTCGGCATGGGTGGCTCCTAGGGGTCGGGCGGTGCGGGCGTCAGCGGTTGACGACGCTCTTCTTCGTGGTGAGGACGGCCGCGGCGCCGATGACGAGAGCCAGGGCCAGTACGTACATCGGTATCGCCGTCGAACCGGTCGAGTCCTTCAGCGCGCCGATCATGTACGGGCTGACGAAACCGGCGAGATTGCCGACCGAGTTGATCGCGGCGAGGCCCGCGGCGGCCGCCGTGCCGCCGAGGAACGCGGTCGGCAGCGACCAGAACAGCGGGGCGCAGGTGAGGACACCGGCCGCGGCGATCGACAGGGCGACCAGGGAAAGTGCCGTCGATCCGGTCCAGCTCGCCGCCATCGAGAAGCCGGCGGCGCCCATGAGCGAGGGGACGACCAGGTGCCAGCGCCGCTCACGGCGCTTGTCGGCCGAGAAGCCGAACAGGTTCATGGCGACGAGCGCGGCCACGTACGGGACGGCGCTCAGCACACCGATCGCGAGGGCGCCCTCGATGCCGGTGGACTCGACGAACGTGGGCATCCAGAACGTCAGCGCGTACTGGCCCATCACGAAGCAGAAGTAGATGAGGCACATCAGCCACACCTTGCCGTCGCGGAAGGCGTCGAGGGCGCGGCCGTGGACGCTGTGGCGCTCGGCGTCGGTCGCGACGGCCCGCTCGACGACGTCCTTCTCCTCGTCGGTGAGCCACTTGGCGTCCCGCACGCCGTTGTCGAGCCAGAACAGCGTGACGACACCGATGATGACGGCGGGGACCGCCTCCACCAGGAACAGCCACTGCCAGCCGTCCCAGCCGCCCAGGCCGTGGAACACGTCCATGATCCAGCCGGAGAGCGGGTTGCCGAAGATGCCGGCCACGGGGATCGCGGACATGAACAGCGCGATGACGCGGGCCCGGCGCTGGGAGGGGAACCAGTACGTGCAGTACAGGATGACGCCCGGGTAGAAGCCGGCCTCGGCGGCGCCGAGCAGGAAGCGGAGCACGTAGAACGTGGTCTCGTTCGAGACGAACACGAACGCCGCGGACACCACACCCCAGCTGATCATGATGCGGGCGATCCAGGTGCGGGCGCCCACGCGTTGCAGCAGCAGGTTCGAGGGCACCTCGAAGAGGAAGTAGCCGATGAAGAACAGGCCGGCGCCGAGGCCGTAGGCCGCCTCGCTGAAGCCGAGGTCCGCGGACATCTGGAGCTTGGCGAAGCCGACGTTGACGCGGTCCAGGTACGAGACGACGTAACACAGCATCAGGAAGGGGACGATGCGGCGGACCACTTTGCGGAACACGGCGTTCTCACGCGCCAGTTCGGGGGTGGTCTCCGTGGGCACGGTCGTGGGCATGAGGAGCACTTCCTTGTGCGGCTCGGTGGGAACGAGCGGACGGGGACGGCCGGCCGGGGGACGGGCCGGGCGGGAAGGTCACCAGGCGGCGCCGAAGGTCTCTCTCAGTTCGGCGACGGCGTGGTCGGGGAGCGGCTCGGGCGTGCGCGGGGTGGTGAGCCAGAGCCGGGCCGTCTCCTCGAGTTCTTCGAGGACGGCGAGCGCGGAGGCGGCGTCCGGGCCCCAGACGACGGGGCCGAGACGGTCGAGCAGCACGGCCCTGATGGGGGTGCCCTCGGCGGCGCGGGCGGCGATCCGCTCGGTCACCAGGTCGGCGACGCGCGGATCGCCGGGCCGGTGGTAGGGGACGAGCGGGACGTGCCCGACCTTCATGACGTAGTACGGGGTGATCGGCGGCAGGACGTCGTCCGGCCGCCACACACCGGCCAGGGTGAGCGCGACCAGGTGCGTGGAATGGGTGTGCAGGACGAAGCGGGCCGTGGGGTCGGCCGCGTAGATCCGGCGGTGCAGGGTGAGCGTCTTGCTGGCCCGGTCGCCCGCGAGCTGCCGCCCGTCGGCGTCGACCAGGGCGAGGCGGTCGGCGTCGAGGAAGCCGAGGGCCGCGTCGGTCGGGGTGATCAGGTGCCCGCGGTCGTCGTCGAGCCGCGCGCTGATGTTGCCCGCGCTGGCGTGCACGTAGCCGCGGGCGAACAGGCTGCCGCCCACGCGGACGATCTCGGCGCGCGCGGCGTCGGTCGCGGGGTCCTGGGATCGGGGGAGCGTCATACGACGACCTCGTCGAGCAGGGTGAACGCCGAGGTGAAGAAGTCCGGGCCGCCGAAGTTCCCCGACTTGAGCGTGATGTGCAGCGTGCCGGAGCCGTCCGGCAGCGGCGCCGCGCACCAGGGCACACCCGGGTCGATCTGCGGACCGATGCGCAGTTCGGTCAGGCCGAGGGCCTGGATGACCGCGCCGGAGGTCTCGCCGCCGGCGACGACGAGCCGGCGCACGCCGCGCTCGACCAGGCCCTGGGCGACGCGCGCGAGCGTGCCCTCGACCAGCGCTCCGGCGTCGGCCGCGCCGAGCTCGGCCTGCACGGCCCGTACGGTGTCGGGCGACTCGGTCGAGTACACGAGGACGGGCCCTTCGGGCAGATGTTGTTCGGCGAAGGCGAGGGCCTCGGCGGCGACGTCCTCGCCCGCGGCGATCCGCAGCGGATCCACGCTGAACGCGGGCCGCCCCGTGGCCAGGAATGCCCGCACCTGCCCGTTCGTGGCGGCGGACACCGAACCGGCGACGACCGCCGCGTGCCCGGAGGCCTTCGGCAGCCGGGCGGCGTCCGGCGAGGGCTCGACACCCCAGTTCGCGGGCAGGCCGATGGCCAGCCCCGAACCCGCGGTCACCAGGGGCAGGTCCGCGACGGCGGCGCCCAGGCGCAGCAGGTCCTCGTTCGAGACCGCGTCGACGATCGCGGCCCCGACGCCGTCCTTGCGCAGCGCGTCGATCCGGGCGGCGATCGCCTCGGGTCCGGCGGCGACGACCGTGTGGTCGACGAGCCCGACCGGCCGGCGCATCTGGGCCCCCAGCACGGACACCAGGTTCGAGTCCGTCATCGGGGTGAGCGGATGGTGCCGCATTCCGCTCTCGCCGAGGAGCACGTCACCGACGAAGAGATGGCCCTTGAAGACCGTGCGCCCGTTGTCGGGGAAGGCGGGCGTCGCCACGGTGAAGTCCGTGCCGAGCGCGTCCAGCAGGGCTTCGGTGACCGGGCCGATGTTCCCGGCCGGTGTCGAGTCGAAGGTCGAGCAGTACTTGAAGTAGATCTGCCCGGCACCCGCCGAGCGCAGCCACGCGAGGGCGCGCAGCGAGGCGTCGACGGCCTCGGCCGCCGGTACGGTGCGCGACTTGAGAGCGATGACGACCGCGTCCGCGTCGTCCGGCGCGCTCCCGCCGTCCTGTGGTACGTCGACGAGCTGGACCACGCGCAGGCCCGCGCGCACCAGGTTGTTGGCGAGGTCGGTGGCGCCGGTGAAGTCGTCGGCGATGCATCCGAGGCGCAGGGCCATGTCAGTTCTCCTCCTGCGGTGCGGTCTTCGCCGCGGGCAGCTCGATGCCGGGGAAGATCTTGATGACGGCGCTGTCGTCCTCGCCGCCCAGGCCGGACGCGGAGGCCTGCAGGAACATCTGGTGGGCGGTGGCCGACAGAGGCAGCGGGAACTTCTCGGGCCGGGCCGCGTCCAGGACGAGTCCGAGGTCCTTGACGAAGATGTCGACGGCGGACAGCGGCGTGTAGTCCCCGGCCAGCACGTGCGCCATCCGGTTCTCGAACATCCACGAGTTGCCCGCGCTGTGCGTGATCACCTCGTACAGCGCCTCGGCCGGCACCCCGGACCTGATGCCGAGCGCCATCGCCTCCGCCGCGGCGGCGATGTGCACGCCCGCGAGCAGCTGGTTCACGATCTTCACCTTGGAGCCGAGCCCGGCCCGGTCGCCGAGCCGGTAGACGGTGGCGCTCATCGCGTCGAGCACCGGACCGGCGAGCGCGTACGCCTCCGGGCCGCCGGACGTCATCATGGTCAGCTCGCCGGACGCGGCCCGCGCGGCGCCGCCCGAGATCGGGGCGTCCAGGTAGCGGACCCCGGACGCGACAAGGCGCTTCTCGAGCGCGGCGGAGAAGGCCGGGTCGACGGTGGAGCACATGACGTACACGGAACCCGGCCGCAGCCGCTCCGCGGCGCCGCCCGCGCCCTCGCCGCCCGCGCCGTCACCGAACAGCACCGCCTCGACCTGCGCCGCGTTGACCACGACACCGACCAGGACGTCGACCTCGGCCGCCAGCTCGCCGGCGGAGGCGTACGCGGTGCCGCCGTCGCGGGCGAACTCCGCGGCCACGTCGGCGCGCAGGTCGTGGACCCCGACGGAGAATCCCGCCGTGCGCAGGCTGCGGGCCATGCCGAGGCCCATGGCGCCGAGACCGATGACGCCGACACGGGTCGGAGGTGCCGTCGGCGCTGTCGGTGCCGGGTGTTCCTGGTCGTTCATGCGGGGGTACCTGCCTCTGTTCCTGCCGCTGCGCAGCCACTGTCCGTCCATCAGCAGGTCATATGATGACCTGCGCGCGACGACGAGTACAGAGTGATGCCGGTCACATTGGGGGCGTGGGTGTCGCCTCGCGCTTCCGGGGGAGCGGTCAGCCCGCCGTCGGCGTCCGTCCGAGCTCGGCGGCCTCCTGTGGCGTCATGCCGGTGCCACGCTCGAACGCCGTACGGAACACCTTCTCGCCCAGCGCGGCCGTCGCGCGGGCCGTGATCCGGTCGACGTCGCAGCGCTCCGCCGCGGGGAGCGGGGCGCCCACACCGCGCCGCGCGGCATCGGCGGCGCCCAGCAGCAATGCGGCTCGGGTCGGACCGTCGGTGCCGGGCGCCAGGGACTCCGCCCCCGCCAGGCCTTCGAGCGACAGGGCGAAGGCGCGCGGCTCGGCCAGGCCGAAGGCGGCATCGAGGCCCTTCAGGTGGCGGGTGAGGGCCGCCTCGCGGTCGCCGCGCAGCTCGGCGACGAAGCCGAGCTCGGCATGGCGCAGGTGGTCTCCGGCCGGTGACGCGAAGCGCTCCAGCATGCCGAACAGCCGTGACTCGGCCTCGTCGAGGGCGCCGGAGCGGCGTGCGCCCAGCGCGAGTCCGGTCTCGGCGGCTGCCTGGCCGAACCGGTAGCCCTGGGAGACGGTCAACTCCCGGGCCCGCTCGTGGAGTTCGGCGGCACGCGGCCAGTCTCCGGCGAGCAGGGCGAGCCGGCCGAGCCCGGAGAGCCGTGCGGCCACCTCGGCGTGGAGCCCGAGCTCCTCGGCGAGCTTCAGCCCCTCGCGCTGACGATGCCCGGCGGCCGCGTAGTCGCCCATGATCTGCGCGTGCGCCGCCAGAGGCGCGACGGTCTGCACCTCGCCCCAGCGGTCGCCGAGTTCGCGGAACGCGGTGGCGGCGAGCGTGCCGTCCCGGTCGAGCGCGGACAGATCGCCGGTGAACAGCCCGTGCATCGCGCGCAGGGCGAGCCCGGCGGCGACGCCCCAGCGGTCCCCATGCGCCTCGAACAGCTCCACCGCCGCGTCGTTCGACGCCGCGCTCGCGGCCATGTCGTTCGCGCTGAACTCCCCGTACGCGCACAGCCACAGGGCCCGGCCGCGCCGCACCGGATCCGGCACGCCGTCGGCGGCGCCCTCGACCGGCGCGACCTCCGCTCCGGTCATGCGAGCGAACGCGTGGTGCAGCAGGGCGAGTTCGGAGTCGTCCGGGTCGGCCTCGCGGGCGGCTTCGAGGCGGCGTACGGCCTCGGTGAGGCGGCCGCGCAGCAGCCGCCACCAGCACAGGGACCGGGTGAGCCGGGCCGCGACGGACGGCTCGGGCCGGGCGAGCGCCTCGTCCAGGGCGGCGCGCAGATTGGCCGACTCGGCGTCGAGCACGGCCAGCCACCGCTGCTGGTCCGCGCCGCGCAGCCGCCCGTCCGCCTCCTCGGCGAGCGCCAGGTAGTACCTGAGGTGCCGGTCCCGGGTCCCGGCCGTGTCCGCCATCTCGTCCAGCCGGTCGGCGGCGTAGGCGGCCACCGTCTCCAGCAGCCGGTACCGCACACCCGTCGGGCCCGCGACGACAGCGACCAGCGACCGGTCGACGAGCCGCGTCAACAGGTCCAGGACCTCCGCCTCCTCGACCCCGCCGCCCGCGCACACCGCCTCGGCCGCGCCGAGGGTGCAGCCGTCGCGGTGCACGGCCAGCCGGCGCAGCACGATGCGCTCCGGAGCGCCGAGCAGCTCCCAGCTCCAGTCGATCACGGCACGGAGGGTGCGCTGACGGGCGGGCGCGTCCCGGCGGCCCGAGGTCAGCAGCCCGAACCGGTCGCCGAGCCGGTCCGCGAGGCCCCGCACCCCGAGCGTCCGCACGCGTGGCGCGGCCAGCTCCAGTGCGAGGGGAATCCCGTCCAGCCGTGCGCACACCTCCGCCACCGCGGCCAGGTCCTCGTCGCCCTCGGCGGGTCCGAACCCCGGAGCGGCCGCGGTCGCCCGCGCCACGAACAGCGCCTGGGCGTCGGCCGGTTCGAGCGGCTCGACGAGCACGACGGCCTCACCGGCCACCGCGAGCGGCTCCTGACTCGTCGCCAGGATCCGAAGGCGGGGCGCCGAGCGCAGCAGCTGGGCCGTCAACTCCGCCACGGAGTCCACGACATGCTCGCAGTTGTCCAGGACGAGGAGGACGGGGCGCTCGCGCAGCGCCTGGACGAGGCGTTCGACGGGCGCCGACGGGGCGCCGAGGCGCGGGGATCCGGTGGGGGAGTCGTCGCGGATGCCGAGGACGGCGGCGACCTCGGCCGCGAGCTCGGCGGCATCGCCGTGCCGTCCCGCGAGTTCGACGATCCAGGCGCTGTCGGGCCGGTGGGCGCAGGCGCTGTCCGTCCTGCGTCGTGCGGCGGCGATCGAGAGTCGGGTCTTGCCTACGCCTCCCGGGCCGGTCAGCGTCACCAGGCGGGCGTCGTCCATCAGGCGGGTGACGTGGTCGAGTGCCGCGTCGCGTCCGATCAGCGGGGTGAGGTCCGGGGGGAGGTTGGAGGGGACGGCGGCGCGGGAGGAGGGCCGGTCACCCTGGGTCGTGTGAGTGTCGTGTCGCGGTGCCGGGCCGGTGTCTGATGCCAGGGTGCCTTCCGGTGATCGCCCGGGCTCCTCCAGCGACCGGTCCTGCCGCAGGATCGCCTCGTACAGTCCGGCGAGCGCCGGGCTCGGGTCGAGCCCGAGCTCCTCCGCGAGCCGGCCGCGCAGCTCGGTGTACGAGGCGAGTGCCTCGCTCTGCCGCCCCGCCCGGTACAGGGCCCTCATCTGCGCGGCCCGGAGCCGTTCGCGCAGCGGATGCCGGTCCACCAAGGCCGCCAACTCGCCTGCCAGGAGCGGGTCGTCGCCCGACTCCAGCCGCGCTTCGGCGTGCTCCTCCAGTACGGCGACGCGTTGCTCGTCGAGCTGGTGGGCGGCAGTCCGGGCGAACTCCTCGTCGGCGAAGTCCGCGTACGCGGGCCCGCGCCACAGCTCCAGCGCGGCCGCCAGCCGGGCGGCCCGTTCCCCGGGGTCGGTGACGGCGCGGGCCTCGGCGGCCAGGGTCAGGAACCGGGTGGCGTCCACCTCGTCGGGCTCCGCGCCGCCGTCGGCCGTGGCGAGCGCCAAGCGGTAGCCCGCGCCCTGCCGCGGGACGCGGTCCCGGCCGAGGGCCCGGCGCAGCTGAGACACCTTCGCCTGAAGGGCGTTGGCCGGACGGCCGGGCGGCTCGTCGCCCCACAGGTCGTCGACCAGCCGGTCCGCCGAGGCCACCCGCCCCTCCCGGACGAGGAGCGCGGCCAGCAGCGCGCGGACCTTCGCCTCGGGAACCTTCACCGGTTCGCCCGAGGCGTCCCGCACCACCAGTGGACCCAGCACCCCGTAACGCATACCGGAACGCTACACAGCGTGCCGCGAGGCACCGTCAGCGGATCATCAGCCGACCCGAAGCGCCCTCGGCCAGAGTCGTTACCGCCGGAAAGGGCGGCACCACCGAGCAGGGCGAAGGGAGCGGACCACCATGCCGAAGCACACGGGCCGGAAGGCGATCGTCGTCGGCGGCGCCACGAGGGTCGGTCTCGCGATCGCCAAGCGCCTCGTCGAGGGCGGCGCCCACGTGCTGCTGATCCAGGACCGGAGGAACGAAGTCCCGGACGCCGTCGCACAGTTGGGGCGCTCCGCGGCCGTCACCCTCTGCGAGCTGTCCGCCGAGGCGCTGATGGAGGCCGCCGCGACGCACACCTTCGGCGCGGTCGACATGCTGTTCGTCGACGCCGAGCCGGAACCCGGCACCGCCGGCCCCGTCGCGTACGCCGTCGCCGTCCGGGCCCTGGCCCCGCTGGTCACCGACGACGGCGCCATGGTCCTCACCACGACGTCGCTGGACCGCTGCCTGCCCGGCATGCCGGACGCGGGCGCGCACGCCACCTCCGCGGCCGCCACCCGAACCTTCGCCCGGACGCTCGCGGTCGAACTCGCTCCGCGCGGCGTCCGCGTGAACACCGTCGCGCCCGGCGCCATCGACACCACCGCCCACGACGACACCCGAGCGCCACGGTCGGCCACGGCGTCGCCGCCCCTCGGCCGGCGCGGTTCCGTCGACGACGTCGCCCGGGCCGCGCTCTTCCTGGCCGCCGACGCCACGTTCACCACCGGCACCGTGCTCAGCGTCGACGGCGGACTCGGCTGCGCCGACCGCCGGCGGCGCGCGTGTCCGGAGCCCGAGCACTGAGCCCGACCCCGCTACCGGCCCACCTACTTCGAACCCGCCGCGCCTTCACTCACCAGCAGAACTGGACGCCTCGCCATGCCCTCCCCCGAGTCCACAACCTCTCCCGAATCCACAACGTCCGCCGAATCCACGGCAACTGTGGGTGCGCCTGAGTCACCGCACCGGACAGCGCCGCCGTCCCCCGGCACCGGCCGACTCCCACTGCCCGCACTGCTCGCCCTGGCCACCGCCGTCTTCATCACCAGCCTCACCGAGACCCTCCCCGCCGGGCTCCTGCCCGCGATGAGCACCGACCTCGGCGTCGGCGAGCCGGCGGCCGGACAGACCGTGACCGTCTACGCCGTCGGTACCGCGCTCACCGCCATCCCGCTCGCCGCCGCCACCGCCCGCTGGTCGCGCAAGCGCCTGCTGCTCGCCTCGATGGCCGGGTTCGCCGCGGCCAACACGGTCACCGCCCTGTCGTCGGCGTACGCACTGACCATGTCGGCCCGGTTCGTCGCCGGTGTCGCCGCCGGACTCGCCTGGGCGCTGCTCGCCGGGTACGCCCGGCACCTGGCGCCGCCGCGCCTCGAAGGCCGGGCCGTCGCCGTGGCGATGGCGGGCATCCCCGTCGCGCTGTCGCTCGGCGTCCCGGCCGGGACGTTCCTCGGACAGGTCGTGAACTGGCAGACCGCGTTCCTCGTCATGACCGGACTGACGCTGCTGCTGCTCGCCTGGATCGCCGCCCTCGTCCCCGACCAGCCGGGCCGGGAGCGCTCCGCGGGCACACCCGTGCGGGCCGCGCTCCAGGTGCCCGGCGTGCTGCCGGTGCTGACCGTCACCCTCGTCTTCGTCCTGGCACACACGATCCTCTACACGTACATCGCCACCCTCCTAGGCGACCTCGGCCTCGCCGACGCCACCGACACCGTGGTGCTCGTCTTCGGCGCCGCCTCACTGCTCTCGATCTGGCTCGTGGGCGCGCTCATCCACCGCGGGCTGCGGACCCTCACCGTCCTCAGCACCCTCCTCGTCGCGGCCGCCGCCACCGCTCTCGCCCTGGGTACGGACAGCACCCCGGTCGTCTATGTCGCCGCCGCGCTGTGGGGACTCGGCTGGGGCGGCGTGCCGACCCTGTTGCAGACCGCCGCCGGAGACGCGGCGGGGGACGCCGCCGACGCCGTACAGGCCGCGCTGGTCACGCTCTGGAACGCGGCGATGGCCGCCGGCGGGCTGATCGGCGGACTGCTCCTCGACCTGTTCGGCGCGCAGTCCTTCGCCTGGAGCGCCCTGGCCCTGCTGATCCCGGTCCTCGCGGTCGTCCTGGCCGCCCGGGCCCACGGATTCCCGTCCGCCCAGCACCGCACGGCCTGAACTCCCGTCCCGGACAGACCACTTCCCCCTCGTACTCGGAACCCGAAAGGCACCACCATGACCACGCGCACCCTCTTCGAAGCCACCCGTCTCGGCGCCCTCGACCTGCCCAACCGCCTCGTGATGGCCCCCATGACCCGTAACCGCGCCGCCGCCGACGGCACGCCGACCCCGATCATGAGCGAGTACTACGCCCAGCGGGCCGGCGCCGGGCTGATCATCGCCGAGGCCACCACCCCGAACGCGGTCGGCGCGACCTACCCCGACATCCCGGCGATCTACGACGACCGGCACGTCCAGGGCTGGAAGTCGGTCACCGGCGCGGTGCGCGAGGCCGGCGGACGGATGTTCCTGCAGCTCCAGCACGGCGGCCGGATCGGGCACCCGGAGACCAGCGGCCACCACCCCGTGGCACCGTCCCCGGTCCCGTTCCCCGACCCGATGCACACCCCGTCCGGCTCGCGGCCCCCGGTCGTGCCGCGCGAGATGACGGTCGACGAGATCCACGCCACCGTCGAGGACTTCGCGAACGCCGCGCGCCGCGCGGTCGCCGCCGGATTCGCCGGCGTCGAGGTGCACGCCGCGAACGGCTACCTGCTCCACCAGTTCCTCGGCCAGGACACCAACCGGCGCACCGACGCCTACGGCGGCCCCGTCGCCCACCGCATCCGGTTCACCGTCGAGGTCGTCCGCGCCGTCGTCGACGCGATCGGCGCCGAGCGGGTCGGTGTGCGCATCGCGCCCGGTGTCACCGCGAACGCCATGGCCGAGGGCGACACCGAGGCCATCTACCCGGATCTCGTCGCCGCCCTCGCCGAGATCGCCCCGGCCTACCTGCACATCGTCTTCGCCGACCCGGACCAGCCCCTGTTCCACGAGCTCCGCGCGGCCTGGCCCGGCACCCTCGTCGCCAACCCCGTCCTCGGCTGGGGCGGCCCCCTCCCCGAGGACGGCGGAAAGGCCGCCGGCGAACGGCTTCTCGCCGCGGGCGCCGACCTGATCGCCCTCGGCCGCCCGTTCCTCGCCAATCCGGACCTGGTCCACCGCCTGCGCACCGGCGCCCCCGTCAACCAGGTCCGCGACCACGGACTGATGTACACGGGCGGCCCCGACGGCTACACCGACTACCCGACGCTGGACGACATCCAGGACACGGCCCCCTCGAGGGATCAGGTGCCGAGCACGCACCCGGTGGTGGCACGGGCGTAGGCGTACAGCGCCTGGACGACCTCCGCGTGGGTGCGGCGGCCCGAGAGGACGTCCATCTGGTAGCCGTCCTCCATCGCCAGCAGGTTCGCGGCGACCAGGCGCGGCGGGTCGGTGAGCGTGAAGTGGCCCTGGGCGGCGCCGAGGACGAGCACCGCCTGGTACACGGCCACCTGACGCTCGCTCAGCGCGCTGTCGAGGGCGGCCGCCTTGGGGTCCCGCAGCGTCCGCGGCCAGTACTCGAACAGCAGCCGGGGGAGCCGGTCGTCGGGCCCGTCCGCGACCCCGGAGGCGATGCAGGTGCGCAGGCGCTCCCGGGCGTCCTCGTGCCGCTCGGCCGCCTCCTCACGATCGCGGCAGAACCGCTCGATGGCCTGCTGGAACGTCTCGTACATCAGCGCGTCGAGGTCGTCGTAGTAGTAGAGGACCGCGGCAGGCGTGACACCGGCCGCCTCCGCCACGTCCCGCAGCCGCAGGCCCTCGAGGCCGCGGCTGAGCAGGGCGTGCGCGGCGGCCTCGCCCAGCTGGGCCCGCCGTCCGTCCTGGTCCTTGCGTCGTGCCACCGGCTCCCGGCTCCCTCGCTCGTCCCTCACTCCAGCGACTCATTCGCTGAAGCACTCGCAAAAGATACCTCCCGTGATGTTGACGGCTCCAGCGGCGTTTCGTTAAATCTGCGTTTAGCGAATGAGAGGCCCTGATCCTGATCTCTGATCCCTGATCGGAAAGGGCCCGTCCGCTTCCCTCGCCCTGCCCAGCTGTCCTGCCGGAGGTCGTCATGACTGTGCAATCCCCGCCCTCGAAGGGGCTGCGCGACGGATCGGTCGGGCTGCTCGCCACCGTCGCGCTCGGCCTCGCCTCGGTCGCGCCGGCGTACAGCATCGCCGTGACGCTCGGTCTGGTGACCCTCGTGATCGGCGACCTGGCACCGGCCGCGCTGCTGCTCGGTTTCGTCCCGATCCTCCTGACGGCCTTCGCCTTCCGCGAGCTGAACCGGGAGATGCCGGACTGCGGGACGACGTTCGTGTGGAACACCCGCGTGTTCGGCCCGGCCGTCGGCTGGATCGCGGGCGGCTGGACCGTCCTGTTCGCGACCGTCGTCGCGATGACCGCGCTCGCCGAGGTCGGCGCCTCCGCCCTCCTCGGCCTCGTCGGAGTCTCCGACAGCACCACCGCCGTCACCGCCGTGGCGGTCGCGCTGATCGCCCTGAGTACTTCGGTCGCCTACCGAGGCGTTCAGCTGGCCGCCCACATCCAGTACGTCATGCTCGGCCTGCAACTGCTCGCCCTGTTCGCCTTCGGCACGGCGGCCCTGACCCACGAGGGCGCGGCCGGGGTCTCGCTCGCCTGGCTGAACCCCTTCGCCGTCGGCGGCTTCGGCCCGTTCGCCGAGGCCGTGCTGCTCTGCCTGTTCATCTACTGGGGCTGGGACGCGCTGATCACGTTCAACGAGGAGTCCGTCGACAGCGCCCGCACGCCGGGCCGGGCGGCCCTCGTGTCCACCCTCGTCCTGCTGGTCACCTACCTGTTCACGGCCTTCGCGACCGTCTCCTTCGCCGGAACGGGCAGCGCGGGCCACCGCCTCGCCGACCCGGACACGGCGGCCGACGTGCTCACCGGCCTGGCGCCCGCCGTCCTCGGCGACACCTTCGCCAAGGTGGTCCAGCTCGCGATCGCCGTCTCCGCCGTCGGGGCGCTGCTGACCTGCTCCACCTCCACCCCGCGCACCACGCTGTCGATGAGCGCGCACGGAGCCCTCCCGGCCGCGTTCGCCCGCATCCACCCGCGCCACCGCACCCCGGCCTTCGGCACGGTCTTCTTCGGTGTCGTGGCGGCCGGATTCCTCGTCCTGCTCACCCTGTTGTCCGCCGACTTCCTCGCCGACGCCGTCCTCTCCATCGGCCTGCTCATCGCCTTCTACTACGGCGTCACCGGCCTCGCCTGCGCCTGGCACTTCCGCCGCGACCTCACCCGCTCGGCGCGCGACGCGCTCCTGAAGGGCGTCTTCCCGGCGCTCGGCGGCCTGATGATGCTCGCGGCCTTCGCCCGCAGCGCCTACGACATGGCCGACCCCGCCTACGGATCCACCCGACTCGGCGGCATCGGCGGCGTGTTCCTCCTCGGCGTCGGCTCGATCGTCCTGGGCGCCGTCGTGATGGTCTGCGTCGTCCGCCCCCGCCACGCGGGCTTCTTCCGCGGCGGCCGTACGGCCGTGACCCGCGTCTCCGTCACCGACCACTGACCCGGCCGGTCCCGAACCGCGGGCACGGCAACCGAAAGAAGAGAACCCTGAGCACCATGCGCACCCTCACGATCGCAGCAGTCCAGACCACGCCTGTCCCGTACGACCCGGAAGCCACCTGGGAGCGATTCAGCGACCGCGTGCGCGCCGTGCGCGACACCTTCCCGCACGTCCAACTCGTCGTCGTGCCCGAACTGTTCCTCGCCGCCGAAGCACCCCTGCTGCAGGCCCGCCCCGACTGGGCCCGGCAGAACGCCGTCACCGTCCCGGGCCCGCTCACCGACCGGATCTGCGCCCTCGCCCGCGAGACCGGCCTGTGGCTGGTCCCCGGCACCCTGTACGAGCAGAACCCCGGCGGCGACCCGTACAACACGGCCCTCGCGATCTCACCGGCCGGTGAGATCGCCGCCCGCTACCGCAAGGTCTTCCCCTGGCAGCCCTACGAACAGACCACCCCCGGCAGCGAGTTCGTCGTCTTCGACCTGCCCGGAATCGGCCGCGCCGGGCTCGCCATCTGCTACGACGGATCCTTCCCCGAGACCGCCCGGCAACTGGCCTGGCTCGGCGCCGAGGTCATCATCCAGCCCACCCTGACCACCACCCGCGACCGCGAGATGGAACTCGTCTGCGCCCGCGCCAACGCCTGGACCAACCAGGTCTACGTCGTGAACCTGAACGCCGCCGACCCCGCCGGCGTCGGCGCGAGCACGATCGTCGACCCCGAAGGCATCGTCCGCCAGCAGGCCGGCCCCGGTGAGGAGGCCCTCGTCGACGTCCTCGACCTGGACGCCGTGACCCGGGTGCGCACCCACGGCTCGGCGGGCCTGAACCGCCCCTGGGCCCAACTCGCCCGCCACGGCCAGGACATCCACCTGCCGATGTACGGCTCCACCTTCCAGCCGGCACCTGCTCCGCTGCCGCCGGCGCGTTAGCCGCGGACGGGGCGGGGCGGGGTGGTCGGCGCGCGACCGGGCGCCGACCACCCCGCTGTGCGGTCTTCCTGTGCGCGCGTCAGCCGAACTTGGCCTGGAGTGCCGCCAGTCCGGTGCCGTACGTGCCGTCACCGAAGACCGACTCCACCTGGGCCGCCGCCTCCTCGGTGGACCGGTACCGCGCCGACCACACCACCTCGGAGCCTTCCGCGTGCGGGCGGACCGCGAGCGTGGCGACGTAGTCGGTGATCGGCAGCATCGGGTCGAGGACCGTGTACGTGTAGGCGGCGTGGTCCTCGGGGCCGACGGCCGGCGCGAGGAGCCTCTCCCGGGCCACCACCTTGCCCTCGACGGCGAACACCCGGATGTCACCGTCCTCGGCGTCGACGGAGGACGGGGGCACGTACGGGTGCCAGTCGCCGAGCCCGTGGAACTCGCCGATCACCGACCAGACGTCGGCGGGCGCGGCAGGGAGCACGACGGAACGCGTCAGGGTCTGCTGCGGGGTGTGCTTCTGGGTGTGCTGAGGGGAGGTCACCAGGCACCGTCCCCGCGCAGCACCGCGTCGGCGCCGCCGTCGATGAAGACGACCTGGCCGGTCACATGGGTGTTGACCGGCGAGGTCAGCCACTCGAGGAGCGGCGCGACCTGCTCGGGCGTCGCGTGTCCGTGCAGCGGCATCGGCACGCTCGCGTCGACGACCTTCCGCATCTGGGGGTCGTCCAGCAGCGGCTGGGTCATGGGCGTCACGATGGTGCCGGGCGCGATGGCGTTGAGGGGGATGCCCGCGCCCGCCCACTCCTCGCCGATCGCGGTGCGGCGCAGCCAGCGGGCGACGGCCTGCTTGCTCGAACCATAGATGAGGTGGCCCTCGCCGCGATCGGCGGCGGCCTGCGCGGCGGCGACCGCGGCGTCCTCGTCACCGGAGAGCACGGCGTCGACGATCGCCTGGTCGGCGGGGTGCACGGAGGCGACCGAGGAGATCACGACCGCGCGCGGGTCGGTCCCGGCCGCGAGCAGCGGGCGCAGCCCGGTGAGCGTCGCGAAGGCGCCGAAGCAGTTCACGCGCACGGTGAGCGGGGTGAACTGGGACAGGCCGGCGCAGGCGATCACGGCGTCGAGCCGGCCGCCCGTCAACTCGGTGGCGCGCTCGACCAGTTCGGCCCGCCCCTCGGGGGTGGAGAGGTCGGCCGAGATGTCGGCGCCCTTGAGGTCGGCCCCGATGACCCGGTGCCCGGCGGCGCGCAACCGCTCCACCGTGGCCTTGCCTATGCCGGAGGCGGCTCCGGTCACCAGATGCGTACGAGACATGTCGACGATCGCTCCTTCACGGCGTGGTGCGGCCGCCGGAGGCTTCCCGCCCATGACGACCCCTGTGCGTCAACATATGCCTGAGTGGCACAACGTGCCAAGATGCGCGGGGTCGGGTCCTCGTCTCAGGCCACGGAGAACCGGAACGGCTCGCAGGGCTCGTAGCGGGCGGTGACGTCCCCGACGAGGCCGTCGGCGCTCAGATCGAGGCGGGCGGCGCGGGCGAAGTCGACGTCGTCGAGGTGGGTCCAGACGATGTCGGGGCTGAACGAGGATTCGAAGGCGTACACGCCGTGGGTGAGGTCGGCGAGGGTGCGCCAGATGGTCATGGAGATGTTCGGACGGGCCGGATCGGGCGTCCCGAAGGGCTGGGCGGCGTTGCGCATGACGCTGAGCAGGGCGGCGTAGGCGCGGGCCGGGGTCTCGGCGGCGGGGAGGCGCCGCAGGTAGTAGGCGGCGCGGACGAAGCGGTCGGCCGCCTCGGTCGTGCCGGGCAGGGGCCTGGTGCCGCCGAAGCCCTCGTACTGGTTCAGGTGCTCGAGCTGCTCGTCGAAGGGCGGGGAGTTGGTCATCACGGTGTACGTGCGGCCGTGGTGGATCCGCGGCTCACCGTCCAGGATCTCGATGATCGCCGAGTCGCCCGTGGCGTCGTCGAGGGCGAGGTGCACCGTGCTCCAGGTCCCTGACCGGGAGTCGCCCTGCGGCCGGATCTGGAACGGCTCGGCGACCAGGGAGGCCAGGGCCTCGGACACGGTGGCGAAGCGGTCCAGGAAGTACTGCGTCCACAGCGAGACGCTCAGCGCCGGCCGCGCGGGATCGCGTTCGCCGAAGTCGGACTCGGCCAGCCACAGCAGGTGCGCGGCGAGCCCGGCCTCGTTCATCCCGTCGGTGGTCGCCGCGTCGTACGCCGTGGCCACGACGCTGCCGTGACGGGCCGTCCAGCGCAGCGGCCGCGGATCGTCCGGCCCCACGCCGGTCCGCTCCGCCCCGCGCGGCAGCACCCACAGATTGGTGTCGAGACGCTGCTTCCAGTCCATGTTCCGGCCGACCACGACCGGTTGCCCGTCCGCCTGCCACAGCACACGTGTACACATGCGGCCACGCTAGGCCGGGCCGACACCACCCGCACGCGGAGCCGTGGCGCGCAGGGCGCGCGGGGTGAGGCCGAGGTGTCGACGCATGGTCCGGGTCAGGTGGCTCTGGTCGGCGAAACCGCAGGCCTCGGCGATGACGGCGATGGGGGTGTCCGTGTCGAGCAGCGCGGCGCGGGCCCGGTCGAGGCGCTTGCGCAGCAGGTACTGGTGCGGGGAGTGCCCGGTCGAGGCCCGGAAGACGCGGCTGAAGTGGGACGGGCTGACGCCCGCAAGGCGGGCGAGCGTGTCCAGCGTGATCGGCTCGCCGAGATGGGTGTGCACGTAGTCCAGGACGTGTGCGAGGCGGCGCGGTGGCAGGGCGGCGGACGGCCCCGGGTCCGGCCCGCCCCGGGCGGCGGACACCTTGATGACGTGCGCGGCGACCGCCTGCACCAGCGACTGCGCGTAGAGGAGATCCGCGGGCCCCGGCTGCTCGTACTCCAGGACGAGCCGTTCCACCATCATCGCGAGGAACGGGTCGCTCAGCCGGAAGCTGGGGGTGATCTCCAGGGAACCGGGCAGTCCGGCCTCGGCGGCGAGCTTCTCCAGCCAGACCGGGTCGAGCGCGACCAGCATCAGCTCGACGTCCTCCTGCCAGCGCGGCCGGCAGGCCCAGCCCGCCGGATTGATCAGTGACTGGCCCCGGTGGAAGCGCTCGCGCCGCGCGAATCCGTCCGCCGACCAGGCGAGATTCGTCGACGTCCCGGAGTGCACCGCCAGAATGTGCGCACCGGGGCCGACCGGAGGCTGGGCGACCGGGTGCCGGCCCGCGCCGAGCTCCTTGTCGCGCTCGACCACCGCGTGCCCGAGCCCCTCGCCGCTGCCGGACAGGCGCACCAGATGCGGTTTGATCAGTGACGTGCTCACCCCACCATTCTGAGCCCGCGCGGACCGGGCCCGCAGCCGAGCGGCACGGACCGCCCGCCCGGGGCGCCGGTTCGTGAGCCGTTTGTTCCAGGACCGCCGGATCGTTCAAGAATCCGGGCCGTCCCAGCAGCGATGTTGGTGTCACAGGTACCAGCCAGACATCCAGACATCACACGTCCCCGACATCGCTTCGGAAGGAACCATCGCGATGACCTCGAACCACACGCTGTCCGGGAAGACCGTCCTCGTCGCCGCGGGCGCCAAGAACCTCGGCGGACTGCTCAGCACCACGGTCGCCGCCGGGGGAGCGAACGTCGTCGTCCACTACCACTCCGACGCCACCGAGCCCGACGCCAGGAACACCCTGCGAGCCGTGGAGGAAGCGGGCGGCAAGGGGCTCCTCGTCCAGGGCGACCTGACGAAGGTCGACGAGGTGGAACGGCTCTTCACCACCGCCAAGGACCACTTCGGTGGCATCGACGTGGCCGTCAACACCGCGGGCATGGTGCTGCGCAAGCCCATCGTGGACACCACGGAGGACGAGTACGACCGCATGTTCGCGGTCAACTCCAAGGCCGCCTACTTCTTCATCCGCGAGGCCGGCCGCCACCTCAACGACAACGGCAAGGTCATCACCATCGTGACCTCGCTGCTCGCGGCCTTCACCGACGGCTACTCCACGTACGCCGGCGCCAAGGCCCCCGTCGAACACTTCACCCGCGCCGCGGCCAAGGAGTTCGCCGAACGCGGCATCTCCGTCAACAACGTCGCGCCCGGCCCCATGGACACCCCGTTCTTCTACGGCCAGGAGACGCCCGAGCGGGTCGCCTTCCACAAGTCGCAGGCGCTCGGCAACGACCTCACGAAGATCGAGGACATCGTGCCCCTGGTCACCTTCCTGGCGACCGACGGCGGGTGGGTCACGGGCCAGACCATCTTCGCCAACGGCGGTTACACCACACGCTGACACACGCCCTAGAAGTGCGGATCGACCTCCCGGCGGCGCTTCGTCTCGATCTCCCAGCCCGGCTGCCGGCTCCGGTGGGCCTCCTCGTAATGGATCGGCATCGAGAACCGGGCTTCCCGCATCGCACCGTCGTACTCGTCCCCCAGGCACAGGAGGAATCCGCACGTGGTGCAGCGGGCGAAATAGATGGTGTCCCTGCCTTTGGGCCTGCCCATGGGCTTCTCCCTCGACCAGCTCCGGCTGCCGCGTGCGGCGTCAGCGTGACCACTTGGATAGCTACACTTTCCAATGTGGCGGGCCGACGGGGTAGAGCCTGGGCGAGATTGACCGGATTCCGTCGTCTCCGGCCGGGGCGGTCCGGGTCAGTCGGTGATGAACCAGTTGTCCTTGAGGTACTCGAGGGTGCTGCTGCCGAGCTGCTCCTCGGTGAAGGTGACGGAGGCCTTGACCGCGGAGGTCGGGATCTCGACATTCTCCGCCGAGCGCACGATCACGCCCTGCGGGTCGACCGTCGCGGTCTGCAGGGCCTTCTTCTGCTCCGGCGAGAACATCTGGAACGTGACGCGGAACGTCGAGGTGCAGGGCCCGAACCCCTGGTCCTCCGCCTGCTTCGCGGCCGGCCCGGAGATCTCGCAGACCGTGTCGATGTCCTCACGCCCCACCGCGTGGAGGAACTCCTCGTACCGCTTGATCGCGCCCTCCTTCGTCCTGGGCGCGGCCTGGGCGCCGGTCGGCTCGGCCGACGGCTTCGCGGACGACGGCTGCTCGGCCGGAGCGGACGGCGACGGCGTGGCAGAAGGAGTCTGCGTCTGCGCGGGCGACGACGCCTGCGAGGGCTTCGACGCGGCGTCGTCGTTCGAGTCGCCCGGCCCGCACGCCACGGCGCCCAGGACCACGCAGGTCGTCACGGCCAGCTTCACCAGCGTCGGAGCCAGCGTTCGAGCGTTCATCCCGTCCCCCAGGGTCAGTCGGCAACACAGGGGGTCACGCAGGAACGGACCCGACGGTTCCCGCGTCTGTTCCCCCGGTGGTGTGAACCGCGGGCGGGGCTCCGGCCCCGCACACGATCCGGAGGGGGACGGCCGTGCGGGGGAGCGCGAACGACGAGGCGCGGGGCGAGGCGGTCCGGCGTCTTCGCGAGGCGGCGGAGGCCGAAGACGCCGTGGCGGCGTTCCGCTACGGCCTGCACCTCGGCACGCACGACGACCGGACGGGCGGCGAGCGGTGGCTGCGGCGCGCGGCCGAGCTGGGACACCCCGACGCCGCCGTCATCCTCGGCGTGCTGCTCCACGAGTGGGGGCGGAACGCCGAGGCCGAGCCACTGTTGCGAGCGGCGGCCGGCGCGGGACATGTGCGGGCGATGGAGATGGTCGGGTACCTGATGCGGGCGCGCGGGGAGGAGGCCGAGGGCCTTCTCTGGTACCGGCGTTCGGCCGACGAGGGCAACCCTCAGGCCATGGCTGTACTCGGGGCCGCGGGCCAGGAGCGGGGCGACGACGAAGAGGCCGAGGCATGGTTCCGCAGGGCCGCCGAGGCGGGACTCGCCGACGCCGCGTACGCCCTCGGGCAACTGCTGTACCAGCGGGGCGAGTCGGCCGAGGCCGAGACGTGGGCCCGCCGGGCGGCGGCCGGAGGTTCCACCGCCGCGATGAACACCCTCGGAGCCCTCGCCATGGAGCAGGGGGACAGGGAGACGGCCAAGTCCTGGTACCGCAAGTCGGCCTTCGCCGGCGACGACGAGGGCGGCCGGCACTTCACCGCGCTGCTCGACGGTGCCGAGATGCTGGCTGAGCTTGAGAGCTGGCTGACCCGGCGCGCCCGCAAGGGGGACGTCAACGCGTCCTTGGCGATGGGCCGTTCCGAGGAACTGCGCGGTGACCTGTACGCGGCGCAGGGCTGGTACGAGAAGGCCGCAGAGGCGGGGCACGTGGGGGCGATGGAGCAACTGGCCAAGCTCTCCGAGCGGCAGGGGTACGCCCGGCAGGCCCGGGCGTGGCGGCGCAGGGCCGCCGCCGCGCCGCCACCGGAAGAAGGGCCAGGAGCGTAGAAGGGTGCGGCGGCTGAAGGGGGTTCACCAGGGGCGGATCGGGTGGACGCCCGTGCGGCGGCCGTCGTCGGTCAGCAGGTGGCCCATGCGCTTCACGGTGTGCAGGCCCACGATGCGGTCGGTGACCGTCAGGGAGGGGAGACGGGCGCACAGGGCGGTCTCGCGGCGCTGGATGTCGCCCAGGTCGTGCACCCAGAGCGTGGTGAAGATGTTCGCGGTGCCGGTGACGGCGGCGACCAGCCGGCACTCGGGCAGGGCCGCGAGCGTACGGTGCACGGCGGCGGTGTCGCGGGCGGGCGCGCGGCCCAGGAGCGAGACGGGTACGGGCCGCCCCGCGAGGGCGTCGGCGACGTCGCAGCGGAAGGTCAGCACCCCCGAGTCGGTCAGCCGGCGCAGGCGTCGCCGTACCGTCGCCGGGCTGCTGTCCGCGTGTTCGGCCAGCGCGGCGAGACCGAGCCGCCCGTCGCGCACCAGGGCGTCGAGCAGCGCACGGTCCACCGCGTCCAGCTCGGTGGTCGGGACGGCTTCCGGGCCGCCGGGGCCGCCCGTGCCGAGGGCCGTGAGCTGCGCGGGGTCCAGGGAGCGCAGACGCCAGCGGCTGCCCTCCACGTAGAGGGACGTGGCGAAGAGGCAGTCGACGGAGACGAGGTCGGGCAGCGGTTCGAGGTCCTCCGTGAGGAAACGGCCGAGCGCCGGCAGGTCCGGGGCGAGCACGTCGAGCAGCAGGTCGGCGCTCCCCGGCGCGGTCAGCTCGATCGTGGCCGCCTCCTCGAACGCGCACAGCCGCTCGGCGACCCGCCGCCGCGTCCCGGGCCGGCAGCGCAGCAGCACGAACGCGGTGCAGCGGGTCCGCGAGAACTCCCGGCCCGGCGCCGCCGACACCCAGGCGAGCCCCTCACCGGACAGCCGGTCCCAGCGCCGGGCGAGCGTGCCCGCGGTGACGCCGAGGGGCGCGGCGAGCTCGGCCCAGGCGGCCCGCGGCCTCAGCTGCAGCGCGTTCACCAGCGCGAGATCGAGCTCGCTGATGACCGTTTCTCGCATGCGCCGTCCTCCCCGTGCACGATTCCCACGACTTTTCTGGCCGCTACGGCCGTGGCGAGCACAGTAGCCACCACTTTCGGTTCCGGCCACCAGAAGGGGTGCGCACTGTGAACTCAGTCCCGGTGATCCCAAGAACGAGCGCGGGCAGCCGCGTCGGCACAGGTCGCGGCATGCTCGCCGCGATGGCGGTCGTCGTCGTGTTCAGCGGCGTCGTGCAGGGCTACCTCACACCGCTGCTGCCCGAACTCGGTGCCCGCCTCGGCATCGACGGCGTGGGGCAGAACAACCTGTACCTGCTGGCACAGGCGGCGTTCGCCGTGCTCACCCCGCTGCTGTCCCGCCTCGGCGACCTGTACGGCCACCGCCGGCTGCTGCGCGTCGCCCTCGCCATGGTCGCGCTGGGCTCCCTGCTCATGGCGCTGCGGCCCACACCCCTGACGCTGGCCGTGGGGATGGTGCTCCAAGGGGCGGTCGTCGGCTTCTTCCCGCTGCTCGCCGGGATCCTGCGCTCACGCGCCCCCGAACGCGGCCGCACCGGCATGTCCCTCCTCGTCGGCTCCCTGCTCATCGCCATCGGCGTCGGCGGCCTCGTCGCCGGGGCGCTCAGCGAACAGCACGCGGTCGCCGGACTCTGGACAGCCGTCCCCGTCGCCGTGCTCGCCGTCGCCGCGGGCATCGCCCTGCCCGACAGCGACGGCCCTCGCGGCGGACGCTTCCACTACGGCGCGGCCTGCCTCCTCACCGCCGGTCTGACCGCCCTCGTCCTCGTCCTCGCCCAGGGCGGCACCTGGGGCTGGACCGCACCCCGCACGCTCGGCCTCGGCGCCGCGGCCGTCCTGGTCCTCGCCGCCTGGACGACCGTCGAGCGGCGCGCCGAGCACCCGCTGGTCAACGTCCGGATGCTGAGCGAGCGCCGCCTCGCCGTGGTCAGCGCTCACACCTTCTGCGCCGCCTTCGGCACGATCGGCTTCCTCGGGGCGAACGCCCTGTTCCTCGGCGCCGACCCGGACGGGACCGGTTACGGCATGGGACTCGGCCCGCAGGCCATCGCCACCGTCTCCCTCGCCATGGTCGTCGCGGGCTTCGCCGGATCCACCGCGACCCCGCGCCTTGCCCGCCGCATCGGCGACCGCGCGGTGCTCGGCACCGGCGGCGCGCTGATCGCGCTCGGCTTCCTCGGCATGCTCCTCTTCCACGCCACGCTGCCCCAGTACGTGGCCTGCGCCCTCCTCGTCGGCCTGGCCACCGGCCTCTTCGAGTCCATCACCCGCACCCTGTCGGCCGAGATCGTGCCCGCCCACCAGACCGCCCTCGCCGTCGGCCTCAACGAACTCGCCCTCTCCCTGGGCGCCGCGATCGGCGCCGCCGTCATCGGCGCGCTGTTCGCCGGGCACCGGCTCGGCGCCCACATCGGACTCGACGGCTTCCTGTGGAGCTGGGGCGCCTGCGCCGCCGTCGCCCTGCTCGGCTCGGTCGTCGCCCTCGCCTACGGCGCCGGCCACGCCCCGGCCCCCGCCCACCCGGAACCCCTCACCGCCGACGGAGAACCCGCATGACCGCCCCCGCCCCCACCCCCGACGCCACCCGCGAAGCCGTCCTCCACGCGGTCCGCGCGTACGCCGAGCAGCTGACGGAACTGAGCCACGGCCTGCACGACGACGCCGAGCCGGCCCTCCAGGAACACCGGTCGGCCGCCCGCGTCGCCGCCCTCCTCGACACGGCCGGCTTCACCGTCACCCGCCCCCTGGCCGGACTGCCCACGGCGCTCCAGGCGACGTACGGCACCGGCGAACTCGTCATCGCCTTCTGCGCCGAGTACGACGCCCTGCCGGGCCTGGGCCACGCCTGCGGGCACAACGTGAACGGTGCCGCGTCCGTCGGCGCCGCGATCGGCCTCGCCGCCGTCGCCGACCGGCTCGGGATCACGGTCCGCCTGATCGGCACCCCCGCCGAGGAGGACATCGGCGGCAAGGTCCTGCTCCTGGAATCCTGCGTCTTCGACGACGTCGCCGTCGCGATGATGGCGCACGCCGCCCCCGAGGACAGCGTCGGCGCTTCCTCACTGGCCATCGGCGCCTGGGACGTCGCCTTCCACGGCCGCCCCGCCCACGCCGCCCTCGCCCCCTGGGAAGGCGTGAACGCCCTCGACGCCCTCACCGTCGCCCAGACCGCCATCGGCCTGCTGCGCCAGCAGCTCCCGCCGGGCTCCCTGGTCCATGGCGTCATCACCGCGGGCGGCGACGCCGTGAACGTCATCCCCGAACTCACCCGCGCCCGCTACGAGATACGCGCCCCCGACCTCGAACAGCTCGCCCTCGTACGCGACCGGGTCCACGCCTGCTTCGAGGCCGGCGCCCTCGCGACCGGCGCCCGCCTCGAACTGGAGCCCCACGGCAAGGACTTCGCCGAACTCCGGCAGGACCCCTTCCTCTCCGAGGCCTACACGGCGGCGGCGCGCTCCCTCGGCCGCGACCCGCAGTCCCGCCACGGCGAGACCATGGCCTCCACCGACATGGGCAACGTGTCCCGCCTCGTCCCCTCCATCCACCCGACGATCGGCTACGACACCGGGGGAGCGAAGCAGCACACCGCCGAGTTCACGGCCTACGGGAAGAGCCCGGGCGCCGACCGGGCCGTCCTCGACGCCGCCGCGGCGATGGCGCTGACCGCCGTGACGGCGGCCGGCGACCCGGACCGACGGCGACACCTGCTCGACGGGGTGCTCCGGCGCCCGGTCCTCGACCGCCGGCCGGGGTGAAGGGGAACGGCCGGCGGGTCGGTCAGCGGGCGGCTGCCAAGGTGGGCTCGAAGTCCTTGTTGGTGCGGCAGCCCAGGTTCTCGTAGGTGTTGACCTTGGTGTCCGGGTCGGTCTTCACGAGGTGGTACTTGCAGGCCCCCTTGATGTGGCTGCCGGAGACGCCGCCGGGGAAGTCGATCTCCTTGTTCCAGAGGTAGGGCGACTCGTACCCGTTGAGATGTGCGGTGGCGTTGACGTCGATGCCGCCCGGCGCCTCGATCTCGTAGACCCAGCCGGTCTTCGCCGCGCCGTACGTGGCGAACTTCTCCGCGACCCACTTCTCACAACTCGTGCTGAGGTGCGCGGTGTTCTGGCCACCGCCCTTGACGATGTACTCGGCGAGCGGCGTCATGGCCTCGCCGCGCGGCGCGAAGCCGTCCTCGAAGAGCTGCTCGACGTTCTCGCGGGTGTCTCCGCGCCACAGCGTGTTGGTGTCGTCGCGCCACTGCCAGTTCTCCTCTGCGGCGGCGCGGTGCACGGCCGGGGCGATCGCGGGGGAGGTGGTGGTGCGCCACCAGTCGAACGGGTGGAACCCGGTGACGGGCCCGCACGGGCCGGTGTCCGGGGCCTGCGCGGCCGCCGTCGTCGTGCGGTGGTCGGAGGCGTCCGCCGGGGTGGCCAGAGCCAGGGAGCCCGTGGCGAGCGCGGTGGCGGCGAGAACACGCAGGACTGCGGAGAACATGGTGATGGCCCATCAGTTGATCAACAAGATGGACCTTGTATATCCGCGCCGGAGGGGAGTGCCGCCCGGATCGGCGGGCGGTCACTCCCGGGGCGGCAACAGTCATATGTTCACGGCGCCCCCGCTCCGGCTCACACGGACCGGCGGTCGCCCTGGTTGTCGCAGGGGAGCGCGGAGGCCGGGTGGTGGGCGAGGAAGTCGCGGGTGGCCTGGCGTTCGGCTTCGCTGATGGCGGTCGGCTCGACGTCGATGATGCCGCCGAAGGGGCGGTCGACGTCCCGGATGATGCACAGCGCCGTCGTCAGGAGGCCGGTGATGACGAGGAGCGCGATCAACTGGCCGCGGTTCTTCTTGCGGGGCAGACAGATGCCGAGCGCCACGACGGTGATGACCAAGGTGATGAGCAGGAACCAGAGGATGGCACTCGGGATACTCGCGGTCGCCTGGGTGAGACGCTCCTCGCGCTCGTCGGAGCGCTTGTTGTCGGCGGCCACGAGCATCCCGAACACCGGCTGGCCCGCGAGGTCCTCGAACGTGTTCCGGAAGTCCGTGGACCACACGCTCGGGGCCGGGGACCCCTCACCGTCGGACATCGCGGGCCACTCCCGGACGCGGACGGCGCGGGCGTAGCAGACGGCAGCGGCCTGGATCCGGGCGCGTTCGACGCCGGGCGCGTACTCGGCCGTCTCCACGATCTGGTCCAGGGCCCGGGCCTCGCCGCGCGAGGCGACCTCGGCCTTCCCGTACGAGCCGTTGGCCGTGACGAGGACGAAGCTCAGCAGGAGGACGGTCATCGTCAGGAGCGGGCCGACGAGGTCCTTCACGGCCATGCCCGTGCCGTCGTCCTCGTTCAGCAGCCATGGCCGCAGCCAGTGGTTCGCGGCCAGTCCGGCGAGCAGGGCCAGTACGGCGACGACGATGACGAGGACCACGAGCGGCCACCTCCGAGGGGCGGTGAGGGGGGTTCCCGGTACGGGCGAGCGTCATGATCATGTACGCCTGAAGGCGCCCGTGAACTGCGGAAACGTTCACCTACCGCCACATGGACGAATCCCTTGACCCGGCGGGACCACGCACCACGTGGTGTTCCTGGCCGACTCTCGCCGGCCCTCGCCGAACCTCGGCGGCTACGCGCCGGGCGAAAGTCCGGGCCGGTCACCGGCCCCCGCCCCACAGTGGTGCCCATGCTGAACCGAGTAGCTGTCCTGTCCGACATCCACGGAGTCCTGCCGGCCCTGGAGGCCGTGCTCGCCGAGCCCGACGTCCGCTCCGCCGACCGCATCGTGCTCACCGGCGACATCGCGGCCGGCCCCCAACCGACCCAGGTCCTGGACCTGTTGACGGGCCTCGGCGACCGCGTGAGCTGGATCAGCGGCAACGCCGACCGGGAACTCCTCGAATTCCGCCGGGGCGGACGGGACACGATCCCCGACCCGATCGCCCCCTGGGCGGCCGAACAACTCCGTGAGGCCGACCTCGACCTCCTTGCCGCACTCCCACGATCCCTCACCCTCTCCGTGGAGGGGCTGGGAAAGGTGCTGTTCTGCCACGCCACCCCGCGCGACGACGAGGAGGTCGTCCTCGTCGACTCCCGCCTCGACCGCTGGGCGGAAGTCCTCGACGGGCTCGAACCCGACATCCGCACCGTGGTCTGCGGCCACACCCACATGCCGTACGCGCGCCTCGCCCACGGCCGACTGATCGTCAACCCCGGCAGCATCGGCATGCCCTACGGCCGCACCGGAGCCCACTGGGCCCTCCTGGGCCCGGGCGCACAACTCCGCGTCACCCCCTACGACCTCGAAGCCGCGGCGACCCGACTGGCCCGGGACTCCTCCTACCCCGACATCACCGCCTGGTCCGACTACTACCTGAACGCGCGCGCCACCGACACGGACGCCCTCACGGCCTTCGCTCCGCGCGACGGACGACACCCTCACGGTTCATAGAGGCTGGACCTCTGGACCTCTGGACCCCTGCGACCGTGAGCCGCGAGCGGGAGGTGGCCACCGGGATCACGATCGCTGTTCCATTCGGTATACCGTTCGACGATGTTGGACAGACGGACACATGATCTGACCGACGGCGCCCCGGGTGTCCCGTCGGTCTGGCGTGCCCCGGGCATGCCCGCCCTGCTCGGCTCGACCGGGCTCGGGTTCGCCGGTGTCTCGCTGCTGATGCCGGTCGCCCCGCTCTGGGTGCTCGACGGCGGGGCCGACGAGCTGGGCGCCGGTGTCGTCAACGCCGTGATGATGCTCTGCACCGTGGTCGCCCAACTCCTCGTCGGGCGAACCCTGCGACGGATCGGCTGGCGCCGCACGCTCGTGCTCGGGGCCGTCCTGCTCGGAGCCCCCGCACCGGCCCACCTGCTCACCGACGACGTGCGGGCGGTGACGGCACTCGCGGCGATACGCGGCCTCGGCTTCGGGATCATCACCGTCTGCGGCGCCACAGGCGTCGCCGCGCTCGTCGAGCCCGCACGCCGCGGCCGCGCCGTCGGAGCCTACGGACTCGCCATCGCGGCACCGCAGTTCCTGCTCATCCCGATCGCACCCTGGCTCGCCGAGAGCGTCGGGTACTGGCTGGTCTTCACCGCCGCGGCCATTCCCCTCGCCGCCGTCGCGCTCGTCCCCTCCGTGGCCCGCGCCCTGCACACCCACGATGTCCCCGGCGCGGGCGCGACCCCGTCCGGCCCGCCGGCCGACCCCGCCCGCCTGCGCCGCGCCCTCACCGGGCCGATCGCCGCACTGCTCGCGATCACCTCGGCCGGCGGCGCCGTGCTCACCTTCACCCCGAGTCTCGCCCCCGACCCCGCCGTCGTGGTCGTGGCACTCCTGGCGTTCACCGGGGCCTCGGCGTTCTGCCGCTGGGCCTTCGGAGGCTTTGCCGACCGGCGCGGCGCCGCCCCGGCGATCGCACCGCTCCTCCTGCTCGGCGCCGCCGGACTCGCCGCGATCGGCGCCGGAACGGCCAGTGACTCGGACACCGCTGCCGGGGCACTGCTGATCGGCGGGATGCTCACCCTGGGCGTCGCGTACGGAGGCCTGCAGAACCTCACGCTCGTCCACGCCTTCACGGCGGCGGGGGAGGACGCGCGATCGACCGTCGGCACGGCCTGGAACGTCGGCTTCGACGCAGGCACCGGACTCGGCGCGCTCGCAGCCGGCGCGGTCGCCGCCTCGACCTCCTACACGCTCGCCTACGCCGTCCTCGCCGCCGTCACCGCGCTCGTGGGCCTGGCATGGATCATCGCCGACCGGAAGGCCTGAAGGCGGCCCGGAGCGGCGGCCCGACTAGTGTCTGGGGGACGGGGCCGACGCGACGGGCGGCGGCCGCGAGGGTGACCGTTCGACGAGGAGTGTCTGGTGCCGGTGCTGATCGATCACCTCGAGAACCGGCTCGGGCTCATGGCCGGCGCCTGGTCGGCCCGTGACGGCGCACCGTCCGGCACTCCCCAGGTGGCCGCGTTCCGGGAGGGCCGGCTCGAGCGGGTGCAGGCGTTCGCCACGATCGGACTGTCGCGGACGCCGTTGCGGTCCCCGGACTCCGATCGCCACTACCACCTGGAACTCCTGGCCTGCGACTACGTCAAGGACAGCGAGGACCACGGCCCGCTGCCCGGCGTCGTGGAGTTCGTGGCCGAACGCATGGTGGCGGCGGGACATGCGCTCCTGCGCGGGGACGTGATCCCCCTGCCGGTTCCCCTCCCGGGCGCAGGCATGACGGCGCTCTACGCCGCCCTGCCGGTGTACTTCGACGACGGCTTCTCCTCCGTGACGATCGAGAACGGCGCCGACGTCGCGATCGTGTGGCTCGTCCCCATCACCTCGGCCGAGGCCGACTTCGTCCGGATCAAGGGCTGGCCGGCCTTCGAGCAGGCACTCGTGGCCCAGGATCCGGATCTTCTCGACATGGATCGCGCGGGCCTGGACCTGTGACCGTCCTCCTTCGCCGGCCGGGGTTCCCTCACCCGGTCTCGCCTCCGAAGCTGATCTCGTTGCCGTCCGCGTCCCGGTAGACGAACTTGGTCACGCCGCCGGCGTACGACTCGCGAAGCGCCGGCTCGATGCCCCGCTGGGCGGCCCCGGCGACCCGCTCCTGGAGGTTGTCGACGAAGGACAGGACCAGGGCGTTCCCGGCCCGTTCCGCGTCCTCCACGATGTAGACGTGACGGTGCTCCGCCACTTCCCACACCGCCTCGATGTCGTTCGGCTGCATCGACGGCGGCTCGCCGAAGAGCCGTTCGTACCAGGGCAGCGCCGCGGCGTAGTCGGTGACGGGGATCCCGGCGAAGAGGTCCAGAGCCATGTCGTCGTCCTTCCGAGGGAGTTGATGGGGTGTGCGTACCGGCTCCGGCGGCGGCGAGGAGTGATCGTCGTGCGTGGGTTGGTTACGGTGAGCGGTGATCAGCTGTCGATCCGTCAGAGAGTGAGAGCACCCCGATGATGCCGCCCTCCTGCCCTATATGTCGTGTCCCGTACCAGCTTTCGGATGTCCCGTACGAGGACTTCACCCTTGTGGAGTTCCGGCCCATGACGACGTATCCGGACGACTGGGCCGGCCACCCGGAGAACTGCGAATGGTTCTGCCCCGCGCACCTCCCTCTCACGGAGGGCCTGACGCACCTGCCCGCGTTGGAAGCGATGAGGCTCATCCAGGCGAAGGTGCGCGGGACGACGAACCAGGAAGCCTAGGGCCACTTGTTCGGATCAGTCTGGGCTCTCGGGGCGTGGCACTCACATCTGCGGCGTTGTCGTCACTCGCCGAGGACGAGTGGGACCACCGCTTCGCCGCACTCCTGACTGTCATGGGACGCGGCGGCGTCGGTTTCGATCTGCGGGGCATCGAGTGGAGAGCGACCTCGGCCGAGCGTGCCCGGGCGAAGGGCTTCGTCCTGCGAGCCGTCGCACTGGCGCGGAGCCGCCACCGTTGGGACGAGTTGGGCTACACCCCGCCTCTCGCGGAGGAGTACCTGCTTCAGTTCAAGTCCCTGGTCGAGTCCTTCGTGCCGACCGATGGCGAGGGTGTCAACAGTGGCGGAGGATTCCCCTCGCCCGAGGACCGTGCGGTCGCCTTCTGACGCTTCCTCTGCATCCGCCCGGGAACCCCCTGAGCGCCTCCGGACGTCAGGTCCGGCGGCGGCTGCCGGGGCGGGCGCGTTCATCGCCCGGAGGCGTGGTGGGCCGGAACGCGGAGAACCGGTCGTCGGCGTACGCGTTCCTGTAGCCGCTCGCGTGCCCCGACGTGTCGGTGGTGCGCCCGCGCAGCCCGAGGGACGGCACGTCCACGCTGAGGCGTTCGGGCGGGGAGGACGCCCGGTCCGTGGGGCCCATCACCATCAGCGGGTCGAACATCACGATGGCGCCGGCGATGACCAGGAAGGCCAACGGGCCGATGAGCATGGGGACGAGCATGTCGAAGGACGAGCTGGTGATGTACGCGGGGGTGCCGGCCGAGTGCAGGTGGACCTCGAGGGCCGCCATACCCGTGTAGTGCATACCGGTCACCGCGACGCCCATGATCAGGCTCGCGCCCAGGCTCCACGCGAGACCCTTGTCCTGAACCGCCGCCCACAGCGCGGCGGTCGCGGCCACGACGGCGATGACCAGCGACAGCGCGACGGTGGAGGTCTCGTAGTCGAGCGAGGCTCCGCGTACGGTCATGGCGGCCATGCCCAGGTAGTGCATGCCCCCGACTCCCAGGCCGGTGATGACGCCGCCGGCCAGGAGCGCCGGAACGGTCGGGCCCTGGAAGCCGACGATGAACACACCGACGCTCACCACGGCGATGGCCACGGCCAGACTGGCGTAGGTCTTCGTCCACTCGAACTCGACGGGCGCCCCGACGACGCTGAAGCCCATCATCGCGATGAAGTGCATCGTCCAGATTCCCGAGCCGATGGCCCCGGCGCCGAGGGCCAGCCAGGCCGGACGGCGACGTGAACGGTCGAACCTGAGGGAACGGGTGGTGCAGCGCAGCCCCAGGGCGCTGCCGAAGTACGCCATGGCGTAGCCGACGGCGGGTGTCACTGCCCCGTAAGTGAAGCCGTCGATGGTGCCTTCCATGAGAAGCGCAGCCTTCCTGGCCGATATGGAGGGACGAGGAAGGTCAGCCCCCGTCCGCGTTGTGTGTCAACTGCCGGGCTGAGCCTGTGCAGTTGGTGGTGCGGCGAGGAGTATCCCAGCGGCTCGGCCGGTCCGGGGTCACGAAGTCGCCACGGCTGGGCCACACTTCCCGCACGCGGGCCCCGGCGCATCCCTCACCGGCCCGTCCGGCGCGTCTCGTGCAGCGGGATCGACACCTCGCGTCCGGTGCCGACCCGTGCGCGGGCCGGGATCGCGGGCTGTGCCGCTCCTCACGGGGCAGCCGGTCCGCGGGCATGATGGGGGACATGACCCGGATCGCCCGCCGCATGCACGAGCTCCTGGAACCCCTCTGCCTGGTCACCTTCTTCGCCGACGAGTGCCACCAGGAGCTCGCCGCGCTCGGCCACCGCACCTACTGGGACGGTTACTTCGCCAGCCGCGCCGCGCCCCTGGGACGGGTCCCGGCGCAGGTCGTGCACGCGGCGTTCTACAACTTCGCCGACGGGGAGGTCGCGCGGCACATCCCCAGCGCCTGGGAGACGATCCCGCCCGAGGCCTCCCTCGCCGCACGCGAACGGGGCAGCGCCGCTTCCCTGCGACGCATCCTCGGCCCCGAGCTCGCCGGCTCCCCGGGCCTGGTGCGCGCCGCCGACCTGACCGCCAGAGCCGCGACGAGCGCCCCCACCGAAGGCCGCGTCATGTACGCCGGCCTGCGCACCGTCCCCGTGCCGCAGGACCCGGTCGCCCGGCTCTGGCACTGCGCGACCATGCTGCGCGAACACCGCGGCGACGGGCACATCGCCGCCCTCCTCGGCGCGCGCATCGGTGGAACGGAGGCCCATGTGCTCTCCGCGCTGGACCAGGGCATCCACCCGCCGGAGTCCTTCGGTCGCATCCACCACCTCCCGAAGGAGCGGCTGGCCGCGGTCATGAACGGCCTGCGCGAGCGCGGGATCGTCGGCACCGACGGCCACTTCACCGACACCGGCCGCGCCGTCAAGCAGCGCATCGAGGACCTCACCGACGAGCTGGCCGCCGCGCCGTACGAGGCGCTCCCGCCCGCCGAGCTCGACGAGTTGATCGCGGTGCTCGAGCCCCTCACCGCGAAAGTGGTGGCCGCGGGGTCGCGATGACCCCGCGGTGGGCGTCTCATGAGTGGCGTCGGCAGAAGTCCCGTACGGCCCGGTTGAAGTCCTCGGGCCGTTCGAGGTTGCTGAGGTGTCCCGCGCCCGGGATGACGACGAGTTCGGCGTCGGGGATCGCGGCCCGGAACTGACGGGCGACGGCGAGCGGCGAGCGTACATCCTGCTCGCCCCAGAGGAGGAGCGTCGGCACCGAGACGGCGGGCAGGATGTCCCGCTGATCGGTCCCGGCCATGAGGGCCAGCTGTGCCCGCAGGGTGTCCGGTCGCGCGGCGGCGGCCATCGCCTCCAGCAGCGGTACGTACGCGGCGGGCGGCGCACCCGCGAACAGTCCCGGTACGGCGGCCGGAGGGAAACCGGTCGGCGAGGCGTCCAGCATCCGGCGCACACCGGCGACGCGGGCCGCCACCTCTTCGGCGGGCAGGGAGCCCTTCCAGCCGGCGTAGGTGTCGGCGAGGACCAGGGTGCGGACGAGGTCCGGGTGGTGGCGGTAGAACTCCAGGGCGACGGTGCCGCCCCAGGAGAGTCCCGCGACGTGTGCAGGCCCGAGCCGCAGTGACGTCACGAGCGCGGCCAGGCGGTGAGCGTAGTCCGCGAGGGCGAACGACGCGGGTAGCTCGCCCGAGCGTCCCGCGCCGGGTTCGTCCCACGCCACGACCGTGAACGCGTCGGCCAGCGCGTCGAGTTGGGGTGTCCACACGCGGGCGTCGTCGCCCGCGCCGTGCAGGAGGACCAGGAGCGGCCCGGCCCCCGCCCGGTCGTAGGCGATCGGCAGCCCGTCGGCCCGCGTCGTCGCCATGTCACCAGGCTAGGCCCGCCCGTCGGCACTGTCGCGGCGCGGGTCGGCGCCTCGGATGCCGCTACGGGGGAGCGGGGCGTCAACTGGCCTGCGTACAGCCCTGATTGTGAAACGGGGACAGTCCCTGTATCTTCCCCGACAGGAAACGTGGACAGCCCCCGTTTATCGTCCGACAGGATTCGAGGAGAAGCCGACCCATGAGTGAAGAACACCGCGCCGGCGCCCCGGGCCAGAGCCCGCCCCGCCCCACCGGCAGCAGGACCCGCCACCGCCCCGGCGCGGTGCTCGCGATCGTCCTGACCCTCCAGACGATGCTGATCCTCGACGTGAACGTCGTGAACATCGCCCTGCCCGACCTGAAAGAGGCCCTCGGCTTCACCCCGACCGGCCTGTCCTGGGTCCTGAGCTCCTACCTGCTCGCCTTCGGCGGACTGCTCCTCCTCGGGGGCCGCGCCGGTGACGTCCTCGGCCACCGCCGCGGCATGGTCATCGGCGTCACCGTGTTCACCGCCGCCTCGCTCCTCGGCGGCCTGTCCACCTCGGCCGGCATGCTGCTGGCCGCCCGCGCCCTGCAGGGCGTCGGCGCCGCCTTCGCCGCGCCCACCGTCCTCGCCCTGATCGCCACCCACTTCACCGACCCGGCCGCCCGGGCCCGCGCCCTGGGCCTGTACGCGGCGGTCTCCGGTTCGGGCGCCGCCATCGGGCTCATCGGCGGCGGACTGCTCACCGACTGGCTCTCCTGGCGCTGGGTCCTGTTCATCAACGTTCCGGTCGGCATCGCCCTGTTGGTCGCGGCCCCGCTGTTCATCCGCGAGACCGAACGCACCCCCGCCCGCTTCGACCTCGGTGGCGCCCTCACCTCGACCGTCGGCACCACCGCCCTGGTCCACGGCTTCATCCGCGCCGCCGACAGCGGCTGGACCGACCCGCTGACCCTGCTCTCCTTCACCCTCGCCGTCGTCCTGCTCGCCCTGTTCGTGGTCGTCGAGACGCGCGCCGCGCAGCCGATCACCCCGCTGCGCCTGTTCGCCGACCGCAACCGCGCCACCGGCTACCTCGTGCTGCTGTTCGTGATGGCGGCCGGCAACGCGATGTTCTTCTTTCTGACCCAATTCCTCCAGGAGGTCCGGGACTTCACCCCGATCCAGGCCGGCCTGGCCTTCGTGCCGCTGGCCGCCCTGATCCTCGCCGCCTCGGCCGTCGCCGCGAAGGCCCTGCCCCGGACCGGACCGCGCGTCCTGACCGCCGTCGGCGCCGCCGCCATCAGCGTCGCCCTGATCTGGTTCGCCCGGATCACCCCCGACGCCGACTACGTCTCGGCGCTGCTCGCCCCCATGCTCATCGCCGGACTCGGCATGGGCACCCTCCTGGTCGGCGTCACCACGATCCTGATGTCCGGCCTCGCGCCGCAGGACTCCGGCGCCGCGTCCGGCCTGCTCAACGTGATGCAGCAGATCGGCGGCGCGCTCGGCCTGGCCTTCATGGTCACCGTCTTCGGCGCCGCGAGCCGCAGCGCCCGCAGCGAACTGCCCGCCGCGCTCACGCCCCGTCAGGCGGCCGACCAGGTCCTCACCGAGGGCGTCACCACCGCGTTCACCTGGGGCGCCGGATTCACCGCGCTCACCATCCTGCTCACCCTCGTCATGCGCACCACTTCCGCGGGCGGAACGGAGAACGCGGCGTCGGAGCCGACCCCCGAACCGGCCCCCGAACCCGCCGCGGGGCGACAGGGATAGGATGCGGGGCCACACCCCGCTTCCGGTGCCGCTCCCGTCACCCACAGGAGCGGCACCGCGCCCCGTACGGCCGCCGAGGAGAACACAGTCCGATGCGCGCAGACGCCCGCCGCAACTACGAGCGACTCCTGACCGAGGCCAGAAAGGCCTTCGACGAGCACGGCATCCACACCTCGCTCGACGACATCGCCAAGCAGGCGGGACTCGGCAACGCCACCCTGTACCGCCACTTCCCGACCCGGGAGAGCCTGCTCGAGACGATCCTGCGCGACAGCCTCGCCGAACTCGGCGACACCGCGCAGAACCTGCTCGCCGCGGAGCCGCCCGGAGCGGCCCTGGCCACGTGGGTGAAGGCCGCCGTGGCCCACGCCACCACCTACCGGGGCCTGGTGACGACGCTGATGGACAGCCTCAAGGACGAGACCTCCGACCTGAACAGCGCCTGCACCGCCATGCAGTCCGCGGGCCGCCGGCTCCTGGAGCGGGCTCAGCAGGCCGGAGAGGTGCGAGGCGACATCACGGCCACCGGGCTGTACGCCATGATCGCGGCGGCCGCCTGGACCCGTGAACACGCCCCGCAGGAGACGGACCAGGTCCTGACCGTCCTCATCGACGGCCTCCGGACCCGCTAGGCCTCGACCTCGCCATCGGCCTCTGCCTCTGCCTCTGCCTCGACGGTGATCAGTCGGACGGCCGGCGCCGAGACCACCTGGACGCGCGGAACGCCCGGCACGCGTATGTTGACGAAACCGCCCTCGATGGCGAAGTCGACCCCCGTGGCACGGCTGACCCGCCGCCCGTCCGCGCTGAAGACCGTGTAGGCGGTGTCCAGCTCGATCGTGCCCCTGCGCCACTCGCGGCTCATGCCGACACCTCCGGGAAGTCGAGCTCGGGCCGGGCGAGGTGATTGAAGTGGTTGGACAGGGTGTTGAGCGCGACATGGGCGACGATCTCGCCGAGCTCGGCATCGCTCACCCCGGCCTGCCGGGCCCCGGCCAGCGCCGAGTCCTCGACCCGGCCGCCCGTGCGCACCACCTCACGGGCGATCCGCAGCACGGCATCGGCGTGCGCGTCCCCGTCGTCGGCGCCCTCCCGGGTGCGGAGCAGTTCCTTCTCGCTCAGCCCCAGCTTGCGTCCTCGGAGGGTGTGGGCGCTCACGCAGTACGTGCAGTGATTCTCCTGGGCGACCAGCAGGGCGAGCTGCTCGCGGAGCCGGGCGGACAGTACGCCGCGGCTGAGGTGATCGCGCAGTGCGAGGTAACCGGCAAGCGCGGCAGGAGAGTTGGCGAGCGTCGCGTACAGGTTGGGCACCCGGCCGAGCTGTCGGCGGGTCTGGTCGAGCAGTCCTGACGGGTCGTCGGTGAGCTGTGGCATGCGCGGCATGAATCCTCCAGATGGTACCGATCGGTTCCAACCTCTTGCGCCGAGACGGTACCGATCGGTTCCATCTCCGTCAAGATCCGGCTAACCTGACTCCCATGGCCACCCACGCACGCGAACGCCTCCTCGACACCGCCGAGGAACTCTTCTACGCCGAAGGCATCCGCGCCGTCGGCATCGAACGCATCGTGGCCGAGTCCGGCGTCGGCCGCGCCTCCCTCTACCGCCACTTCACCGGCAAGGACGACCTCGTCGTGGCCGTCCTCCAGCGCCGCGACCAGGCCTGGCGCACGTGGCTGGCCGAACGGGTGGGCGCCCTCGGCGGCCACCCCCTGGACATCTTCGAGGCCCTCACCGAACGCTTCGCCAACCCCGACTTCCGCGGCTGCGCCTTCATCAACACCATGGCGGAGACCGCCGACACCGACAGCGCCGCCTACCGCGCCGCCGCCGCACACAAAGAACGCGTCATCGCCTACGTCGCCGACCTGCTCACCCAGAACGGATGCGCACAGCCCGAGACCCTCGCGCGGCGCTTCGTCCTCCTCATGGACGGCGCGATCGTCACCGCACTCCGCGAACGCACCACGGCCCCCGCGACCGAGGCCCGCGCGGTCGCGGCGGCCATGCTGGCCGCCGCGAGCTGATCCCGTCCCGTCGAGCCCGGGACGTCGGGCGGACACAGAACACCGGTGGAGGACCGCATGATCCCGCCCGAACTGCTCACCCAGCTTCCCGCCCCCCACCCCGACACCGCCGCGCTGCCCCCGTTCGCGCAGCGGGCGGACGGGGTGCGGACGGTTCGCGGCGTCCCCTGCGCGCTCGTGGACGGAGGTCGTCCGCTGGAGCTGGACCTGTGGCTTCCTGCCCCGTCCACGGACCAACAGCCCGCTCCTGTCGTCTTGTTCGTCCACGGCGGTGCCTGGCGGCGCGGGCGACGGGACGACATGGGGCTCCACACCCGATCCTGGGACCCCGGGCCCTTCGAACGCATCGCACGCGCCGGCTTCGCCGTGGCCTGCGCCGACTACCGGCTCAGCGGCGAGGCGACGTTCCCCGCACCCCTGGACGACCTGGGCGCCGCCCTGCGCTGGCTGACCCTGCGCGCCGGGGAACTCGGGATCGATCCCGAACGAACCGTGGTCTGGGGCGAGTCCGCCGGAGGGCACCTCGCGTCCCTGCTCGCGCTCACCCACGACCAGCCGCGTCCGGCCGCCGCCGTCATCTGGTACGGACCGGCCGACCTCAGCACCGCGCGCCCGCCGTTCGAACCTGCGGCGCCCGACACCATGGAGGCCCTGCTCCTCGGCGCCGCTCCCGCACGCGTACCCGACCTCGCGCGGGCGGCGAGCCCCGTGCACCGGGTCCGGGCCGACGCGCCGCCCTTCCTGCTGCTGCACGGGGAGGACGACTCGATGGTGCCCGCCGACCACAGCCGGGAACTGGCCCGCGCGCTGCGGGAGGCCGGCGCACCCGTGGAGCTGCGGGTGGTGCCGCACGCCGACCACGGCTGGTTCGCCCTGGACGGGCGGGCGGTCGAGGACCTCTTCCGCGAGTCCCTCGCCTTCGCCGGCCGGCACACGCGGCCCTGAGCCGCCCGCGCCCCGTCCGCGCGGCAGCGCTGTCAGGCCGAGGTCGCGAGTGCCGTCTGCTGGACGGCGTACGCGAACGGGCGGCCGGAGCAGTAGCGTTCGACCTCGTCGAGGGCGCTGGTGGTGATCCGTCCCAGTTCGCCGCCGAGCGAGCCGGCGATGTGCGGGGTCAGCAGGACGTTCGGCAGGGAGTACAGCGGTGAGGTCGCCGGAAGCACCTCCGGCTCGGTGACATCGATGACCGCGTGGATCCGCCCGGACGCGGCCTCGGCCGTGAGGGCGGCCGTGTCGACGAGCGAGCCTCGGGCCGTGTTCACGAGCGTGGCGCCGTCACGCATCAGACCGAGCCTGCGCGTGTCGAACAGGTGCCTCGTCTCGGGCAGTTCGGGCGCGTGGAGGGACATGACGTGCGAGGCGCTCACCAGCTCGTCCAGGTCGACGAGCCGGGCGCCGAGCGAGGCGGCCCGGGCGGCGTCGACGTGCGGGTCGGCGAGCAGCAGGTCGAAGTCGTACGGGCGCAGCAGCTCGAGCACCTTGCGGCCCACGAGCGAGGCGCCCACCACGCCGACGGTCTTCCCGTGGTTGCCGAATCCGGGGAATCGGCGGGACCAGTCGAGCGGCGCCCGGTGCTCGCGGTAGAGCTCGGCGATGTCCTGGACCCGCTTGTTGGCGAACAGGATCGCCGCGACCGTGTACTCGGCGACCGGTACCGCGTTCGCGGCGGCGGCCGACGACACCACGATGCCCCGGTCCCAGCAGGCCTGCGTCACATGGTGCTTGACGCTGCCCGCGGCGTGCACGATCGCCTTGAGCCGCGGGGCCCGGGCGAGCACGTCCGCGTCCAGGGGCGGGCAGCCCCAGGAGGTGATCAGGAGTTCCACGTCCGCCAGGGCGGGCTCGTCGGCGAGGTCCTCCGCGACGTGGTCGGGATCGATGTCGACGCATTGGGCGAGGCGCTGGATCGCCGACGGCGGGAAGAGCAGTTCGTGGTGGTCCCGCGCCATGGCGAACAGGGCGCGCGGATGCGAGGGCGGAGCGAGAGACACGGATGGATTCCTCATGTCGGGTGCGGGGACGCCTACTTGACGGCGCCGGCGGTCATTCCGGACTTCCAGAACCGCTGCAGCATCAGGAACACGGCGATGAGCGGCGCGACGGAGACCAGCGAGCCGACGACGGCCAGCAGGTAGTCCTCGGGGCGGCCCTGGGACAGCGCGGACGAGTACCACACGTACAGGCCGAGGTTGACGGGATAGAGGTCCTTGTCGGACAGCATCACGAGGGGAAGGAAGAAGCTGTTCCAGATCTGGGTGAACTGGAAGAGGAAGATCGTCACGAATCCGGGCGCGATCATCGGCAGCGCGACCCGGCAGAAGATGCGGAACTCGCCGGCACCGTCCATGCGTGCCGCTTCCAGCACCTCGTCGGGGATGTAGGAGGCGCTGAAGACCCGCGCCAGATACACCCCGAACGGGAAGACGAGGCCGGGCAGGAACACGCCCCAGAAGGTGTTGACGAGCCCGACCTCCGCGGCGAGCAGGTAGAGAGGGATCGCGAGGGCCGTGGCGGGCACCATCACCCCGAGCAGGACGAGGGAGAACAGGCGCTCCTTGCCCGGGAACGCGAGCTTGTCGAAGGCGTAGCCGGCGGCCACGCCGAACACCGCCGCGAGGAGGGCGCCGACGCCGGCGTACAGCACGGTGTTGAGGAGCCAGCGCAGGTACACGCCGTCCCCGGTCGTGAACAGGTGCCGGAGGTTCTGGCCGAGGTGGATGTCGTCGCCGAGCGCGAAGCCGTTCGTGCCGAACAGGTCCGTGCGGCTCTTGGTCGAGGACAGCAGCAGCCAGGTGAGCGGGGCCAGGGTGTAGACGGTCGCGAGAGCCAGGAGTGCGGTGACTCCGGTCCTGGAGAGGAACGCGGACGACCGGCGAGGGGCGCGCCGGCGGTCGCGGGGCGGCCGGACGCGGGCGGGCGTGGGCGTGCGCGGGGTGGCGGGAGGGCGGACGGAGGTGGTCACGGCTTGCTCCCGCGGCGTGAGATACGGGTGACGGCGAAGGACAGGACGGCGGCGAACAGGGCGATGAGCAGCGACGCGGCGGCCGCCAGGCCGAAGTCGTTGTCCTGGAAGGCCGCGGTCTGGACGTACATGTTCGGCGTCCAGCTGCTGCCGATCGCCGTGGAGGCGCTGTAGATGACCCGGGGTTCGGTGAACAGGTGGATGGAGCCGATGACGGTGAACAGCACGGAGAGCGCCACCGCCGGGCGGATCATCGGCACCTTGATGGACCACGCCGTGCGCAGGGCACCCGCCCCGTCGACCCGCGCGGCGTCCAGCGTCTCGCGCGGGACGGCCTGCAGGGCGGCGTAGAAGATGACCATGTTGTAGCCCGTCCACTCCCACACGGCGATGTTGGCGGCGGAGGCGACGGCGGTGTCGGCCGCCAGGAAGTCGACGCCGAAGCCGCCGGACTGCAGCAGTTCGACGACCGGGCTGAGGCCCGGGGTGTAGAGGTAGACCCAGATCAGCGCGGCGATCAGCCCCGGCACGGCGTGCGGCAGGAACAGCGCGAGCTGGAAGAAGGACCGGGCCTTGGCCAGACCGCTGTCGAGCAGCAGGGCGAGGGCCAGCGCTCCGCCGATCATGACGGGGATGTACACCGCGCAGTACAGGGCGATGACGAGGAATCCGTCGCGGAACGCCGGATCGGCCAGCGCGTGCAGGTAGTTGTCCCAGCCGGCGAAGACCTGCTCGGTGCCGCCGAAGCCGAGTCCGGAGGTGCGGGTGGTGAAGAGGCTGAGCCAGGCGGCGTACAGCAGGGGAGCGAGGGTGACGGCGGCGAAGAAGCCGAAGAACGGAGTCAGGAGCAGGGCCGCGGTGCGACGCTGGCTCCGGGCGAGCGTGGTCGAGGAACGTGCCATGACGGCCTTCCGGAGTGGGGCGGGGGGGGGCGGGGGGGGGGGGGGGGGGGGGGGGGGGCCGGGGGGCGGGGGCGCGCGCCCCCCCCCCCCCCCCCCCCCCCGGGCGGTCAGGGGGCGGAGACCTTCATGCCGCGCTGTCGCATCTGCCGGACAGTGACCTGCTCCGCCTGGCCGAGCACGGCCGGCAGGGCGGCCTTGCCCTCGGCGACCTTCGGCAGCTGGTCGGCGAGCGCGGTGTTGGTGGTGCCCATGACGGGGCCCCACGTCCAGCCCTTCCGGATCGCCTCGTAGGAGGCGGCGCCCACGGCGTAGACGTCCTGGCCACCGAAGTAGTCCGTCCCGAACGCCTTCTTCGTGACCGGTACGAGGGTGGGGTCGGCCGGGAACATGCTGCTGGTCCCGGAGGCCACCCACGCCTTCATGCCCTCGGGGTCCGTGGTGATCCACTTGATGAACTCCGCCGCCGCCCCGGTGTGGTGGGCGCCCTTCGGGACCACGAAGGAGGAGCCTCCGAACATGGCCGAGGCGGGCTTGCCGTCCCAGGTGGGCGCGGGCGCCACGGCCCACTTCCCCTTCTGGTCGGGAACGGTGGCCTGCAGCGCGCCCGCGCACCAGCTGGCACAGACGTAGGCGACCGTCCGCCCCTTCTGCACACTGGTCCAGAACGGGTCGGCGTCGCTCAGGGAGCGGACGAGGTCCTCGCGGGCGAGCGAGCCCCAGAAGTCGGCGACCTTCTTCGAAGGCGCGTCGTCGACGGTGACCCGCCACGCGTCCTTGTCGGTGGCGAACCAGCGACCGCCGGCCTGCCAGGCCAGCGCGGCGAGCTGGCCGGGGTTGTTGGTGTAGAGGACTCCGCCGCGGGCGTCCCCGTCGGCCTTCCTCACCTGCTCGGTCATGGTGCGGTAGGCGTCCCAGGTGGCCGGCACGCCGATCTTGTGCCGGGTGAAGAAGTCCTTGCGGTACATCAGGTTCAGGGGCGCCGCGTCCCGCGGGACGCCCCAGGTGTGGCCGCCGAGTTCGACCAGCTGACGGACCGACTGAGGGAACTTGTCCTTCACGGTCGGCCCGAGCGTGTCGCTGAGGTCCTCGACCTTGCCCTGGGCGGCGAACTCCGGCAGGTTCGGGTACTCGACGACGGCCACGTCGGGTGCGGTGCCCGCCTTCACGGCGTTGGTGAGCTTGGAGTAGTACTCCTGGCCCGACGGAACCGATTCGAACTTCACCTTGATGTCCGGGTGGCTCCGGTTGAAGGCCGCGGCCACCTCCTCGGACCCCTTGACGAAGGACCAGAAGGTGACCGTTCCGCTCTTCTTGGCATCGGAAGATGCGTCCTGTCCTCCACCGCCGCATCCAGTGGCGAGCAGAGCGAGCGCCGTGACCGAACCGGCCAGGGCAACCGCGGCTTTGCGAAGCATGAGGTCCGCCGATCGTTCGTTGTGATGTCGAACGAAATCATTCGATAGAGCGAAGGCTTCGTCAATACTTTGTTCTCCACTTGATACCGAAAGCTTGGTGCTATCTTTCCTTGGCGAGAGGTGCCTCTCTGTCCCAAGCTTCCGCCCGCCCTGCCCCGCTATGGGGAAGCCTTGCCTCGGCTGTCGAAAGTGATATCGTTTGGGTCCGGCCGGGCAGGGAGTGAAACAGGGGGAGCACCTGATGCATGCGGAAGACCGGCAGCGGGCGATCGTCGAGACCGTGCGGGAGCGCGGGTCGATCAAGATCGGCGAGCTCGCCGAGATGCTGGACGTCGCCGCCGTCACCGTGCGCGGAGACGTACGCGAACTGGCGCGGCGAGGCACGGTGAACCGGGTGCACGGCGCGGTCGTCTGGCCCGCGGAGCCGGCGGCGGGCGGCATCGCGACGTCGGCACCCGCGGGAGGGCCGGCGCCGGGCGTCCCCGCGGCACCCGCCCGGACGTACAGCCTGGGCATGGTCGTCCCGCACTCCTCGTACTACTACCCGGAGGTCGTCAGCGGCGCGAAGGCGGCCGCCGAAGCCCTCGGGGCGGAGCTGACCGTGGAGGTGTCCCAGAACGCCTTCACCGAGAGGGCCCTCGTGGCCAAGATGCTGCACGCCGGCGTCGACGGGCTCCTGGTGACCACCGCGGAGGACCCCCGCACCTCACCCGGCACCGAGGCCTGGCTGAATGAACTCCCCGTTCCCGTCGTGCTCGCCGAGCGCCGGGTCGGCCTCGACTCGGGCGCGGCCGAACACGTCGCGACCAGCCACGAGTACGGCGCCTACCTGGCCGTGCGCCACCTGGCCGGGTCGGGACGCACCCGCATCGCCCTGCTGCAGTTCGCCACCATGACCTCCCCCATGCTGGAGGTGGGGTTCCAACAGGCCCTGACCGCGCTGAAGTTGAACCCGTGCCCGCCCGAGGTTCCCGGAGTTCTCTCGGAGCACGATCTCGCGGACCTCGACGACAAGTGCGCCCAGCTCGCGGGGTGCGTGCGGGACGGACTGGTGGACGCGATCCTGGTCCACAACGACTCCATCGCCCTGCCCCTGGTCAGCCGCCTGCAGGCCGCCGGGGTCCAGGTGCCCGGCGACCTCGCCGTCGTCACCTACGACGACGAGCTCGCCACCCTCGCCGAGCCTCCGCTCACCGCCGTGGCTCCACCCCGCCGCGCGGTGGGCGCCGAGGCGGTCAAACTGCTCGTGGGGCGACTGGAAGACCCCGGCCGGCCCACCCATCACCTCATGTTGGATCCCGTACTGAACATCCGGGGCTGAGGATTCAGCGCGGCGGGCCCGCGCTCCAGTCCCACTCGCTGATCGTCGTGCGCATCAGGCGGGCGGCGGCGGTCAGCCGGGTGCCGGAGCCCCAGTGGAGGGTGAGTCTGCGGCGGCACTCGGGGCTGTCGACGGTGATCCAGGCGGCGGCGCCGGGCGGGGCGAGGCGCCGAGCGAGGTCGGGTACGAGGCCGACGCCGAGCCCTGCCTGGATGAGTGCCGCGATCGCGCTCAGCTCGTCCCCTTCGCACACGATCCGCGGGGCGAGGTCGTGCGCGGCGAACAGCCGGTCGAGCAGGCGGCGTTGCCAGTGCCCCGGCTGGGCGGCGATGAAGCCCTCGCCGGCGAGCTCCGGGACGGTCACCGAGGAGCGGCCGGCGAGCGGGTGACCGGGTGGGGTGACCAACCACACCGGCTCGTCGAGCAGTTGCACCGATTCCAGGCCGTCGGTGGGGATCGGCTGCGAGGCCGCGCACAGGTCGACCTCCTGGGTCAGCAGTCGGCGGGCCATGTCCGTCGCGGGTGCCTGGTGGAGCTCGACCTCGATGTCCGGGTGGGCCCGCTTGTACGCCGCGAGCGGTCCGGTGAAGGTCAGGAAGGTCTCGGACGCCAGGCGTACGCTGCCGAAGCCTTCGCCGGCGAGTTCGGCGACCGCGCGCCGCCCCGCCTCGAGTTCGCCCAGCGATCGTTCGGCGTAGTCGCGGAAGAGGCGACCGGCATCGTTGAGGCGCAGCCGGCCGGCCCGGTCGAACAGGGGAGTGCCGAGTTCCTTCTCTAGCCGGGCGACGGTGCGGCTCAACGACGGCTGGGCGACGCGCAGTTCCTCTGCCGCACGGCTGAGGTGCTCCAGTCGTGCGACCGCCAGGAACTGCCGCAGCGAGTTGAGGTCCATCCGTCACCCTCTCCTCGTACCCGGGCATGCCTCCCAGGGCATCACTCCATAGCAATACAGATCTTAGACGTGATAGCTCCACGGGCATACCGTCGTGGTGTCAGCCGCTGTCGCACCACATCGCGGCACATCGCAGCGAAGGAGCCCGTCATGTTCAGGAACGCGCGGAGATCGCCCGAGGCCGAGGCCGAGGCCAAGGCCTGCGGCGCGCAAGCGAGGCGCAGGAGGATCGCGGCCGCCGTCGTCGCCGCGGTCGTGATCGGCGCCGGCACCGCCGCCGGCGCCGGGGCGGACACCCCGCACGACGGGCAACCCGAAGTGCTCGAACTCAAGGTCCGCAACGACCAGTACGCCGCCGACGACAAGGCACCCGAAGGGCCGAGTCTGGGCGACACCTACGTCTACTCCGGCGCGGCGCTGGAGGACGGCCGTACCGTCGGGCACGGCGGCGGCACCTGCGAGGTCGTCCAGGTGGAGGGCGATACCCCCACCACACAGTGCCTGATCACGATGGAGCTGGACCGCGGTTCGCTGACCATGCAGTCGCTGTGGACGAGCGGACCGAGTGCCCTCGACATGGCCGTCACCGGCGGCACCGGAGATTTCAGCACCGCACGGGGAACCGCTCGCTTCTGGGACATCGGGACGGCCGACGAACGCGTGCGCGTCGAGATCCTGCACTGACAGCGCAGCGCACGCGCCAACTGACGTCAGGAGAAGGGAAGATGGACCCCATGGCCACACAACAGCAGGCGACGGACGAAGCCGAGATCCGTCGGCACATCGACAAGCTCGTCGAAGGACTCGAGAAGAAGGACCTCGAAGCCCTGAGGCGGCTCTACGCACCGGACATCGTGTCCTTCGACGTCCAGCCGCCCCTGCAGCACGTGGGTGTCGACGCCAAACTCGCCAACTGGACCCCCGTCTTCACCGCCTTCGAGACCGTCACCTACGAGGTGCGCGACCTGACGGTGACCGTGGGCGGCGACGTCGCCTTCGCCCACGGCTTCGGCTGCCTCGGCGGCACGCTCAAGGACGGGACGGCGATCGGCGGCATGTGGGTCAGGGCCACCCACTGCCTGCGCAAGATCGGCGGGACGTGGCTGATCGCGCACGACCAGGTCTCGGTGCCGCTCGACGTCACCACCGGCGCAGGAGTGACCGACCTCCAGCCGTGACCGGGTCAGACGGGCAGCAGTCCCGGGAACGGCCCGTGCCCCACGTCCGGCGCCGTGACCGCCAGCCAGCCATGACCGCGCACGACCGTTCCCGCGCCCACCAGGTCCGGATCGACCGACAGGTACTCACAGGCGATGCGGGCGCCCGCCGTGCCGGCCTCGGGATCCGCTTCGTCGGACTCGGGGTCGAAGCCGGGCTCGTTCATGGCGAGGTCCTCCCACGGCAGCGGGTCACCCTCCCACTCCGGGTCGCTGTGGGCCGCGTAGCGCCGGATCACCAGGCCGTCCTCCGCCACGAACCAGAGGTCCGAGCCCTCGGCCCCGTCGACGTAGAAGAGCTGGGCGTGTCCGCACGCGTCGCTGACGCGCTCCACGGTCTCGATCATGTCGTTCCAGTGGTCGTCGCCGACGAGCAGCTCGAACTGGCCGAACACCAGCCGCCAGCCGTCCAGTTCGGGTGTCACGAAGGCCCGGCCGACGCCACGCTCCGGATCGTCCGGGGCGGGGATCCGGATCTCCTCGCCGTACGCGGCCGCCACGCCCGCCGCGACCGTCACCGGACGGCGGTCGTGCAGACCCAGCGCGTCGAAGACACCCTCGTACGTCGCCCCCGGCACGGCCAGCCACCAGCCGCTGAGCTGCGGCGACGGCAGCCCGCCGACCTCGCCCGGAATCTTCACCCGCACCAGCCGCTCCACCAGCGTGCGGTCGCGCTCGTCGAGCGCGTCGAGACCTCCGCCCTCGAGCAGCACGCCGAGCGCACCCCGCCGCGCCGTCCGGGAAGCAGCGGGATCCCGGCGCAGGGATCGCAGCCGCGGCGCTCGGGCTTCGTATAGGGCGCGCGCGTACGCGGAGACGTTGCCCGCGGAGTCACCGCCCCGGGCGACGACCTCCAGCAGGGCGCGCAGCCCGGCCTCGGAGTCCACCTTCAGCCTGATCAGCCCCTGGAAGCCGTAGTACGCGAGATCACGGTCTGGGTCGACCGCCAGCGCCGCGTACCGCTCGGCGCAGCGCTCGTCGAAGCAGCTGAGCAGCCGGCTGACCACGAAACCGTGCAACTCCCCGCGGCGCGTGGCAGCGAGGACCTCGTCGAAGGCCGGCGGCCCGATGAGTCCCAGCACCTTCTTGTACGCATCGATGTGGCGTATCGCCGCCTGGCCGGTCGCACCGCGCAGCAACTCCGGCAGCGCAGGTTCGCCAAGCGCCGCCAACTGCTCGACCGCCACGGCGACTTGAGCAGAGTCCCCGCTCTCCAGATCCTCGACGAGCTTCGCGATCACGGATTCGATCTTCATAGGAAGATCCTAGGGGCGGGCGTTCGGAGCGCGGGGCGCGGCAAGCAGGCCCGGATCGTCAGAGAGACCTCGTCATGAACACACTGCTGGGGTCCGGCCGGTAGTCGGCGAAGGGCGCGCAGTAGTCGAACCCGAACTTCTCGTAGAGCCTTCTGGCGGGGAGGAAGAAGTCGGCCGCGCCGGTCTCCAGGCTCAGCCGGGTGAAGCCGAGCGTCTCGGCCTCGGTGAGGATGTGCTCCAGCAGTCGGGAGGCGATCCCGCCGCGGGTGCGCGTCGGCGCGGTCCGCATCGACTTCAGTTCGGCGTGAGAAGCGTCCAGCCTGGTGATCGCCCCGCACCCCACGACGGCGTCGCCCTCGTGCGCCGACCAGAAGGTGACCTCGGGGCGGCGCAGCCCGTCGAGGTCGAGTGCGTGCTTGCTCTCCGGGGCGGTGAGGGACCGCATCTGCTCGACGTGCTCGGCGAGGAACTGGGCGATCCGGGGTCCGGACAGGTCGTCCACGACGATCCTCACCTTGCTCACTGATCCCTCCGGTGCGGCGACTGCGCGTACGGCGCCACTCTAGGACGTCGGTGCCGCGCGAGCGGCTCCGGCCAGGGTGTCAGAGCAGGTCACCTGATCCGGAACCGCCTTGTCCCGCAGTGAGCCCGCGGGGGATCATCACCGCGTGCCACGCCAGGAGAAGCTCCACGAACTGCTCGCCCACGTCGGACTGACGGTCGTCGGGGAGGAGCGTCCCGGCGGCTTGTTCCCGCCCGAGGCGGCATGGCGGGTCGCGCGGGGGATCGCGGCGCCCGACGGCGCGGAGCGGGGCACGATCGACGAAGCCTGGTGGCGCCGACTCGCGGGCGCCGACGGCGAGTTCCTGGTCGCCGTCCTCGGACACCGGATCGGCGGCAACGACGCCTGGTGGACCCGGGTCCGCTCCATTGGCTCCACCGACGGCACCGCCGTGCCGCAGCTCACCGGCGATCCCGGATTCGTGGCCCTCTCCCTCGACGGGCAGGTGCTGCTCGCACGGGTGCCCGGCGCGGACGGGCCCCGGGCGACGGCCGTAGACCGGTTGCCGGCGCGACTGGAGGAGGCCGCCGTGGCCGCCGGGCGCGAGACGGAGACCCAGCGCGCCGAGGTGTGGGAGGCCGTGCCCGGTCGGCAGGCCTTGCCCCTCCACTGGGCGGACTGGATCGGGTCCAATCCCTCCGCGCCGGACGCACTCCTGATCCGGCTGCTGGACGTGGAGACGGGCTTCCTGCACGGCTGCGACCGGCCCGCCGTCCTCGACGCCGCCCTGGCCCACCCCGATCCGGCCGTGCGGGCGCGCCCCGCGGACACCTTCCGGCCCAAGCTCACCCCCGACCAGTGGCTGCGCCTGATCCGCGCCGAACCATCGCCGAGCCGGCAGGTGCTGTGGGCCCAGCAGGCCGGTGCCCGCGGCATCCAGATCCCCGAGGACCTGTACGACGACCTCCTCGCCGGCCCGTCCCGCGCACAAGCCGCCGCACTGCCCGGGCTGCCCGCCCACCACCTCCCGGACCTCGCGACCGACGCCGACCCCCGCGTACGGGCCGCTGCCTGCGCCCGGTGGAACGACCTCGCCGCGACGCAGCAGAGGCGGCTACTGGCCGACGTCGATGGCGCAGTACGTACAGCGGCACTGCTCGCCCACCACACCCACGGCGACGTACCCATGCCCCGCGAGGTCTTCGCCGCGCACCCCGAGATCCATGGTCGGGCGCTCGAACAGTGCTGTCTCTCAGCAGAGTTGGAAGCGGACCTGGTCCGGGACGCGGACCCGGCGGTGCGCCGTGTGCTGGCCGCCAACCCGAGGCTGGGCGCGGACGGCGTCGCCGTCCTGGCGCAGGATCCGGACGACGGCGTCCGCGCCGCCGTGGCCGTGCGTGCCGACCTCGACGAGGAACAACGCGCCGCCGTGCGCCACGACTTCGACCCGGCATCGATGTCGTACACCCTGTCCTGGATCGAGGAGCTGCACGGTGACGCCGACGCGATGCGGCGCCTCGCCGCGTCGTCCCATCCGCTCGTCCGCCGGAGCGTGGCCCGCGCACGGCACCTTCCCCCGGATGTCGTGGAGCGTCTGGCGCGGGACGAGGACCGCACGGTCCGCCTGTTCCTCGCCGAATCGTGCGACGACGCGCCGGGGGACATGCTCCTCGAGGTCTGGCGCTGGTGGGACGGCAGCTTCAGTCACCCCGACCGCCCGCGCAGCCACCCCAACTTCCCGCGCACGGACCTGCTGCGCCACGCGAACGATCCCGAGGGACGCATGCGCCGCCTGGCCCTGGACGACCCCGAGTCCACGCCCGGCGACGTGGCGCGCCTCGCCCGCGACCCCGAGACCGAGGTGCGCCGGCGCGCCGCCGAGGACCCCCGTCTCTCACCGGCCGACGCGGTACGGCTCCTGAACGACCCGGCGGCCCACGTCCGCGCGACCGCGATGCGCAACCCGCGGCTGCCGGCCTGTGTCCTCGCCGGGCTGCTGCAGGACCGCGACACGGCAGGCACGGCGGTCACCAACCCGGCGATCCCGGTCCCCGTGCTGTACCGCATCCTGGCCGCGGCCGAGGAGGCCGTGGCGGCCCTCCGCTGAACCGCGTACCTCGCCACGGGCCGGCGGCTGGTCAGGGTCGGGGCTGGACTGAACGTCATCCCCGCCAGGCGTCGGCCACGGAAGAGGCCATGGCGCGGGCCTGCGCGTGACCGGCCCGGGCGGCGGCCGGCCTCCGGGTGTCGTCCGTCATGTTGCGGCCCATGACGCGGCGCGCGGCGCGGTCCGGGGCGAGCAGGGTGACGCGTGCCCCGTCCTGGGACAGTTCCGCGGCCTGCTCCGAGGCGCTCGGATGCGGTCCGACCGCCTGGGGGATCGGGACGACCGCCAGTACGTGGCGGTATCCGCGGGCGAGCTGGAGGTTGGCGGTCGACCGGCTGCCGCCGTCCATCCAGCGCCGGCCTGCCACGGTGACCGGCGGCCAGACGACAGGTACGGCGCAGCTCGCCGCGACCGCTTTGCGGAGGGGCACTCCCGAGCGCGCGTCGAACACCTCGACCTGCCCGGTCCGCGCGTCGACCGCGGTGACCTTGAGCTCCTGCTCGGGCCAGGCGTGGACGTCGCCCAGAAGCGTGCCGACCGTGTCGAAGACCTCCGACTCGGGGCCGGTCGGGGCGCGGAGCGCGGCCCGGGCCAGGCGTTCGACGGACCGCTGCGGATCGCGCGAGCCGAGCGCCGCCCACAGGAAACGTGCCGTCTGGCGCACCGTCACCGGCAGACGGACCGCGTCGGCTCCGGAGAGCTGGCGCTCGTAGAGCTCAGCGGCCGGGACGCCGGCCAGGAGCCGGGATCCGAACACGGCGCCGGCGGAAGTGCCGATGACGACATCGGCGCCGCGGAGATCGATCCCGGCCTCGGTGAGCCCGGCGAGCACCCCCGCCAGCCAGGCCCCACCCACCGGCCCGCCACCTCCGAGCACGAGTGCGGTGTCGGACACGCTGCCCCTCCTCCTCGCGAACGACCGGCGGGCGCCCTGCCCGCAGGATGAAGTGGGGAGTGATCCCCGGTTCCGTGTCCGACGATAGCATCCGTAGCGGGGAGCGCTCCCCGCTACGGGTGTGGTCACTGGCCCCCTGGCGCCACCAGCCCCGCCTCGTACGCCAGGACCACCGCCTGGGCCCGGCTGGTGAGGCCCAGTTTGGTCATCGCGCGGTTCAGGTGCGTCTTGACCGTGGCCTCGGAGATGAACAGCCGTTCCGAGATCTCCGTGTTGGACATGCCGCGGCCCGTCAGCCGCAGCACCTCCGTCTCCCGCGCCGTCAACTGAGCCAGCGCGGGCGGGGCGGGCAGAGGAGGCACCGATGCCGAGGGCGCGGTGAACGTCTCGACCAGGCGGCGGGTGACGCTCGGCGCGAAGAGGGTGTCGCCGCCGGCCACCGCGGCCACCGCCGTCAACAGCCGCTCCGGCCCGGTGTCCTTCAGCAGGAAGCCGGACGCGCCGGCGCGCAACGCGTGGAACACGTACTCGTCGAGGTCGAACGTCGTGAGGATCAGCACCCGGGGCAGCGGCTCGCAGTCGGCGGCCAGGATCCGCTCCATGGCGTCGATGCCGTTCATCCCCGGCATCCTGATGTCCATCAGGATCACCTCGGGCCGGCAGCGCAGCGCCTCCGACACCGCCTGCGCACCGTCCGCCGCCTCGCCGACCACCTCGAACCCGTCGGCCGCCTCCAGCAGTCCCACGATCCCCGCACGCACCAGGAACTGGTCGTCCACCACGAGCACCCGCGTCATCGACCGCCGACATCCCCTCAGCCGCCGGCGCCCTCCCGACCCGACGGAGCGGACGTCGGCAAGGTGAGCCGGACCTGGAAGCCCCCCTCTGGGCGCGGGCCGATCTCCACGCTACCGCCGTAGAGCCGCACGCGTTCCCGTATGCCGATCAGTCCGTGGCCCGTTCCTGATTCCGGTGCCACGTCGGTCCGCTCCGACGCCTTCGCCCTCATGGAGGCCGCGCCGTCGTCGGTGACGCTCACCCGCAGCGCGTGCGTCCCGTACGACACCCGCACCACGGCGCTCGCCGGCCGCGCGTGCTTCAGCACGTTGGTGAGCGCCTCCTGCACCACCCGGTACGCGCACAGTCCCACGCCCGGAGGCAGCGCCCGCTCCGGACCCTCGACGATCAGGTCCACCGGCACCCCACCCGTGCGCACCCGCTCCACCAGTTCGCCCAGTTCGTCCAGGCCGGGCACGGGCTCGTACGACTCGGGGCCGCCGTTCGCCCGGCCGCGCAGCAGCGTCAGCATGCGGCGCATCTCCATGAGCGCCTCGCTGGAGGTGCTCTCGATGGTCGCGAGCGCGGTCCGCGCGGTGTCGGGGGCGGTGGTGAAGACGTAGCGCGCCAGGCCCGACTGCACGGATATCACCGACATGTGATGCGCGATCACGTCATGCAGCTCGCGCGCGATGCGCGCCTGCTCCTCGGCCACGGCCCGCCGCGCGTTCTCGTCGCGCTCCGCGCGCAACTGCCGTGTCAGCTCGGCGAGTCGCTCCCCGCGCCGCTCCGACTGCCGCGCGGACTGCCCGAACCGGACCAGGATCGCCGGGAAGACGACCGCCATCGCGGCGGCGGCCGTCACGGAGCCGTCCGGCGCCGCGTACCCCGCGTACACCCAGACCGCGCCGAGGGCGACGGCCGCCGCGACCGCGGTGCGCAGCGGGCGGGTGGCGGCGACGGTGTAGAGGGCCAGCAGCGAGGCGAGGCTGTTGACCGCCGGCCAGTAGCCGAGGGCCACGTACAGCGCCCAGACGCCGTAGACGACGGCGGCGACGGTGACCGGGGTGCGCCGGCGGGCGACGAGGGCGAGGTTGATCACGCAGGTGAGCGTGAGGCCGAGGGCGTCGAGGCTCGGGTAGCCCTCGCGGCTGTCCTGTCGGCCCAGCAGCAGGGCGCATGCCAGATAGGCGAGCGCGATGCCGGTGTCCACCACCAGGGGGCGCCGGGGTCCGTTGATCCGCGGGTGCCACACCGTCGCAGCGTAGCCGGGCGGCCGGAGGTGCGGCGTCAACCTTCCGCTGTACTACGGAAGTTGCAGGAACCGCGGGCGTACCGCGGCTCTCACGGCCGATCTCCAACCGCCAGGGGACGTGTCGGTGCCGGGCGGTCCGTAGCTTCTTCACCACGACGAGGGCGGCCCGGGCGAAACAGCCGGGGGACGGTGGGCCGCCCTCGTCGTGGTCGCGGGACTTACGGGGGTCCCGACGGGGGACACAGGCCCGCGGCCATGACCGAGGGGAAACGAACATGTCTGTACGTACGAAGGCTGCCGCGGCCGCAGCGGTCCTGGTACTGGCCGGCGGCGCCGCGCTCACCACGACACCGGCGTCGGCCAACGCCTCGGCGGGAGCGGTGACCGGCGGCGGCGGGTGGGGCGACGACTGGTACGACGAGGGCACGGTCTCGGCGTCGGCCTACAGCCACAGCAACCTGGCGGCCATGTGGCAGGGCATCCTGTGGGCGGACAGCGTCTACGAGCAGAACGGCACGCCCACCGACCTGTCGGACATCGACTGCCGGTTCGGCGCCAACACCACGTACTCGACCAAGCGCTGGCAGAGCCGCTACGGACTGACCGCGGACGGCAAGGTCGGCCCGAACACCTTCAAGAAGGCCGCGTCCCGCGTCTTCGTGAGCAGCTGGAACGGCTCCACCGGCACCTTCTGGTACGAGGGCCGGACCGCGTCGGGCGCGAGGACGGGCAAGAACGTCGGCTTCCGCCGGGTCACCGGCGGCTACTGGCAGATGTACAACCAGGGTGAGTGGAAGACGGTCTACTACCGCACCGCCAACTTCAACCACTGCAGCTGACGTTCGCCGCTCCGTCGCGGCCGGCCCCCTCCCCACAAGGGCGGGGGCCGGCTGCGTCGGTGTCCCGACCGGCCCGCTCACGGCTTCTCAGGGACGCCCTTCACGGCTGCTTCGGCGATCTTGACCGCCTCCTGTTCGCAGGTGCTCGCAGGGTGGCGCTCACCGGTGAGCACGACGTCCACGACGAGGTTCGCCGAGCGGACCGACAGGGCGCAGGTACTCGAGCCGAGTGCGGACGCAGGTGCCCAGAACGCTTCGTCGGCGAAGGCGAGGCCGGTCGCGGGGCGCCCGTCGTGCGCGCTGTCGGCGAAGTCCGCCCGCTGGACCTCCGTGCTGTTCTCGGAGGAGCCCACGGTGCGGCGCAGATGCCAGCTGACATCGGCCTGAGAGGTGGGCTCCCAGCCGCCCGCCAAGAGCTCGTTGTGCTCGTACCAGTAGCAGCGGGTCTCGGCGGACGTGGAGCTGTCACTGGTGTTGTCCATGTCCTTGCGTCGCTCCGGCAGGGGCAGCTCCGCGGTCGCCTCGGCGCAGTCGGGGGGCGAGCCCGGCGGCGATGCGGTGCACCGTCTCCTCCGGCAGGGGCCCGGCAGGAACAGTGAGGCCAGCCACGGCGCGGGTGCGTCCGGGTCGGCGTCGATCACCGGCGCCGTGTAGGCCCCCCTGACCGAGTACGGCAATCACCCTAAACAGCCCGAGATGTGACGGCTCGTCGGGTCCCATCGGCTGCATTCTGCTGTCTCCCCCCGAGCAGCTCGCCTGAACTGGAACGCGATCTTAGTGCCATGTCCGGATGGGGAAACCGCGCCCCTGGAACGGGCGTCCATGGGGTGGGGGTGGTGTCCATGCCGGGAGTGGATCCAGTGGGAGAGGCCGGGGGCGAGGCTGCGTCGCCGGCGAAGCGGATGGCCGCGTTGGCCGTGCGCCGTCGCGGCCGCGGTGCTGTACGGCTGGGCGGCCTGGTCGTTCGGGAGCCTGTCGGCACCACCCGGTGCGGTCGCGGTGACCGGCGGGGCGGTGCTCTGGTGGTCTACCTCCGTCTCGTGGGCGGCGCCACGGGGTGTTTCGGGGCGCTCGCGCTGGCCGCCGCGCTACTGCTGTGCGTGGCCGCCGCGGATCGATCGGCCTCCCGGGACGAGGCCGTCACCTGCGTCATCGGCAAGGTCACCGAAGAGCAGCAGAAGGGATTCGGCGACGGTGACGTGGAGATCACCGTCTACCATCACGCGCTGCGCTGCCCGGGCGGCTACCCGGACGCGCTGACGAAGCGTGAGCGGCTCGGCGCCAAGGGCGGGAAGATCCGCGTGACCTTCGATTCCGCGCGGCGCGTGGCCCCGGAGGTGAACGGCGATTCCTCCCCGTGGCCGTTCGCCCTGCTCGCCGTTCTCTTCCTGGCCGCCGCGACGGCAGGCGCTCGCCGGGCCGCGTGAGGGGCCCACCGGGCGGGGTGAGGTCAGGACGAGGTCAGCTCGGCGAGCATTCGCTCCAGCCACTCCACGTGCGCGCGGAGCGTGTGTTCCTTGTAGTCGTGGACGTGGTCGAGGATGCGCGTCATGCGCCGCCGGTCCACGTCGGGCACCCAGGGCTCGTCGCGGATCTCGCGGCTGCGGAAGCGCTCCATCTGGGCCGTGCGGGCGGAGAGTTCGGTGCGGATGAGGTCGATGTGCTGCGCGCGGTCGAGGAAGATCGCGAACAGGTAGCGCATCAGGAACTCGGGGTCGCCGAAGTCGGCCGCGGGTGAGTAGGGCTCGGCGAGGCGGTCCTGAAGGACCTTCCGGCCTTCGGGCGTGACGGTGTAGATCTTCGCGTCGGGGCGGCCCTCGTTGCGTTCCACGGTGTAGGTGACCCAGCCGTCGGCGGCCATCCGGGCCAGCGTCCGGTAGATCTGGCTCTGCTGGCGCGGCAGCCGGGTCATCCGGCCCATCTCGCTGTCCAGCCACCGCTTCAGGTCGTAGCCCGTGCACGGTCGCATCGCCACGAAACCCAGCAGCACGTGCTCGAACTTCATTGCTGTCCCACCTCTACTCGATCCGCCTGCCCGCTTCCCGGCCGCCCAGGGCATGCCACTAGTCACCTATGGCACTAGTCACCTATGCTCGCCTCGCGCGGTTCCCTTCCGGCTCTTCCTGTCACCAGGAGTCCCTCATGATTGTCCCCGCAAGACTGGTGCGTCCTGTGCGGCGCGTCCTGGCACCGCTCGCCGTCGCCGCCGTGGTGCTCTCGCCGCTCCCGGCAACGGCAACGTCCGGGGTCGGCGCCCCGCTCGTCCGTACGGCCGACGGCTGGGTCCGTGGCGAGCGGACCGCCGAGGGGCGGCAGTTCCTCGGCATCCCCTATGCCCAGGCCCCGAGCGGCGACCTGCGGTGGCGCGCACCACGGCCCTCGGCGCGGTGGCACGGGGTGAAGGACGCCACCTCGTACGGGAACGACTGCGCCCAGAACACCTACTGGGCGCCCGGCCACGAGAAGCAGCAGACCGCCGAGGACTGTCTCGACGTCAACGTCTACACCCCGCCCGCCGCATCCCGGCGGGGCAAGCTGCCGGTCATGGTGTGGATCCACGGCGGCGCGAACATCGGCGGTGCCGCACGGGACATCGTGCCCGACACGTTCGCGCGGGCCACGAACACCGTCGTGGTCTCGCTCAACTACCGCCTGGGCGCGGCCGGTTTCCTCACCTTGCCGGGCACCACGGGCAACTTCGCCCTCCTGGACCAGCAGCAGGCGCTGCGCTGGGTGCAGACCAACATCGGCCGCTTCGGCGGCGACCGGCACCGGGTGACGCTGGCCGGCGAGTCGGCCGGCGGCGGCGCCGTGTGCGCTCAGCTCGCCTCGCCCGGTAGCCGGGGCATGTACCGGGCGGCCGTCATCCAGAGCGGGACGTACGGCGACTGCGCGGGCCGCAACCGCGAGGAGGCCGAGAAGTCGGGGCTCGCGTTCGCGGCGAAGCTCGGGTGCGCACAGCCCGCCTCGGCCGCCGCGTGTCTGCGCGGCAAATCCACCAAGGAGATCCTCGACGCCCAGAAAGGCACCGGCGCCGCCGACTGGACGTACACCGTCGGCGGAGCATCGCTGCCACAGCAGCCCACCGAGGCGTTCGCTTCGGGGGAGGCGGCCCGGGTGCCGGTCATGAACGGGGCCAACAGCAACGAGGGCCTCGTCTTCGCCTACGACTCCTTCGACCGGTGGGGCACCCCCCTGACCGCGGACGGCTATGCGAAGGCGCTCACCTCGGCGTTCGGAGCCAAGACCGGGGCTGAGGCGCTGGCGACCTACCCGCTGTCGTCGTACGAGCGACCCGGATACGCCTACGGCGCCGCCTTCGGGGACCGGCTCTTCGCCTGCCCGGCGCTGCGCGTGGACCAGAGCCTCGCCGCTCGGGGTCCCGTGTACACGTACGAGTTCGCCGATCGCACCTCGCCGCTGTTCGCCTCGCTCCCTCAGAACGCCGACTTCGACTTCGGCGCCACGCACGCCGCCGAGCTGAACTACCTCTTCAAGCCGTACGGCATCGCACCGCGCCTCACTGCCGAACAGCGGGCGCTGGTCGATCAGATGGCGCAGTACTGGGGATCGTTCGTGCACGGCTCGGCGCCGCGCTCGGCCGGTCAGCCCGCGATGCCACGCCAGGAGAGCGGGGCCGTGCTGCGGTTGCGGACCACGGCGGCGGGCGGCAACGCCGTCACATCAGGGCTGCACGCGGCCCACCACTGCGGCCTGTGGGACTCCGCCGTCTAGAGCGGCCCCTGCCGCCCGAGGCATCAAGGGCGACGCGTGCGCCAGAGCCAGGTCGCCGTGCCGGCCAGGACGGCCAGCGTGATGAGGTTGGCCACGAGGGCGGGGAGGTCACCGGCCGGGGCGACGGTGGTCTCTTCCCAGATGATGACGGCGGTGGTCGGCAGGACGAAGGTGAGGACGACGCCGATCGCCTTCTTGAGCGGGGTCCAGTGGGCAGAGGTGCAGAGCAGGATCGCGCCGACGATGCGGAACACGCCGCTGAGGAACTGCAGGGCGGTGCTGTCGGGGAAGGGGACCGCGGCGAGGAAGGGGAGCGTGAGCATGAGGAGCGGGACCAGGGGCCGCACCTTGCCGCGCCGGTCGGCGGCGGGGCCCGGCGCCGAGGAGGCGAAGCCCTGACCGCCTGCCTCGGCCAGTGCGGTCGCGGCGATGGTGCGGGGGTCGCCGAGGTCCCGGAGGATGTCGCCGAGCGCGGTGTCGGGGCGTTCGGCGCGGGTCACCTCGATGTGTTCGGCGAGGTCGGCGAGGAGTTCCTGGCGGCGGTCGGCCGGCAGTGCGGAGGCCTCGCGCTCGACGGCGGCGAGGTAGTCGCGTACGGGGTCGGTGGTCTTCATACGAGGTCTCCGGTGGCGGGGTGGGGGGTGGTCAAGAAGGTGTCGACGGCATCACGGAAGCCGGGCCAGACGTGAGTGAACTCGTCGAGCGCCGCCCGGCCGCTGTCGGTGAGGGCGTAGTACCGGCGGGGTGGGCCGGAGGCGGACTCCTGCCAGGTGGTGGTGACCAGGTCGTCGCGGCGGAGCCGGGAGAGCAGCGGGTAGACGGTGCCCTGACTGGTGGCCAGCGCCCCGGAGCCCTCCAGGGCATGGAGCAGCTCCACGCCGTAACGCGGCTGGTCCCGCATCAGGGCGAGGACGCAGTACTCCAGCACGCCCTTGCGCAGCTGGGCGGCTGCCCGGGCCTGCTTCATCGACTGACCAGGTTCCATGCAAAGCAAGATACCAGGTGACGCATAAGGCGGGAACCGGGTGCCGGAGGGGCATGTACGTGCGGCAGCCGTCGGCCGCACCGAGCTCCGCGCCGGACCTCACTGACACGTTCGGGCGGCTACCGCGACGCGGCTGGTGTCGCGGGTCGGGCCCGGCCGCGTCGACGCCTACGCTCCCACTGCCGTACGCACCAGCAACCGCGACCGCTGATGGAGTCCCATGCCCTCCGACAACGCCCAGCCCTCGGAGGCCGGGGCGAAGCCCGGCTCCCTACTGCTCCAGAGCAAGCTGTGGATCGCTCCAGGCGTGCTGAGCGGGTTGGTCGCCCTCGTCCTCTCGCTGCTCTACATGGGAGGCATCCTCACCCCCGAAAGCAGCCTGCACCGGCTGCCCATCGCCCTCGTCGATCAGGACTCCGGCCGGCCCCTGCCCGGAGCGCAACAGAATCTGGGTGCACAGATCAGCACCCGGATCGTCGCCGGCACGCCACCCGGTGACGTCCAGTGGCGCCGGCTCGGCATCGACGAAGCCCAGGACCAACTCGCCTCGGGAAAGGTCTACGGAGCTCTCGTCGTCCCGCGCGACTTCACCGACGCCGTGACATCTCTGGGCGGACCCCGTGCGACCCGGCCGACGCTGACCGTGCTCACCAACCCGGGCACGGGCAGCCTCGGTTCCTCGATGGCAGCCAAGATCACCCAACAGGCGGCCCACAGCGCCTCCCTGGGCATCGGCAAACAGCTCGTCTCCTCCCCGCAGCTCGCCGAGAAGGACCCCACGGCCCGCATGCTGCTGTCCGACCCCATTGCCGTGAACACGAAACAGGGGCACCCCATCGGCCGCCACAGCGGCTTGGGACTGAGCGCCTTCTACTACGTGCTGCTTCTCGTCCTCGCCGGATTCCTGGGCGCCAACATCGTCCACAACAGCATCGACACCGCACTCGGCTACGCCGATGTCGAGATCGGCCCCTGGCACCGGCGCCACCCCACGGTCCCGATCAACCGCACGCAGACCCTGCTCCTCAAAATGATCATGACGGCAGGGTTGTCCGTACTGACCGTGGCGCTGGTCATGGTGGCGTGCATCCCCATCCTGGGCATGGACGCTCCGCACCTGCCCATGCTGGCTCTCTTCTCGTACTTTGCCTGTCTCGGCGTGGGGCTCGGCGTGCAGGCGATCAACGCGGCGTTCGGGGGCATCGGCCAGATCGTGTCCATGTTCGTCTTCATCGCTCTGGCCCTCCCGTCCTCGGGCGCCACGATCCCGCTGCAGGCCGTGCCGGGCTTCTACCGCTTCCTGGCCCTCTTCGAGCCGATGCGTCAACTCTCCGGCGGGGTCCGGGCGATTCTGTACTTCGACGCCCGCGCGGACGCGGGACTCGCGCGTGGCTGGATCATGATCGCGATCGGCATCGCAGCGGCCCTCGCCTTCGGATTCCTCATGACGCGGTACTACGACCGAAAGGGCCTGCACCGCATGGCGTCTCATGTCACCTGACCACGCTCGACGGGCCGCGACCAGGGCCTGACGCTGGGCGACCTCGCGGTGGAGCGCTGCCGTGCGGCGGGCCTGGCCGAGGCGGCCCACCGGTCCTACAAGGGTGCGCGGCACGCCCTGTTCAACGAGACCCGTCGCGACGAGGCCGTCACGGACCTGATCTCCTGGCTCGACACAGGGTCCGGCTGGCACGGCCACCACCGGCCGCGGCGCCGACAGATGTGTCTGCGACGGGCCGGCGGTGGACCGGGTGCCGGAGTGCCGCTCGCCGGGCAGGGCGAGCAGCGGCACGCTCATGGTCTCCCGCGCCGGTCAGCCGGCCCGCGTGGCGTCGACGGCGTCCGTGGCATCACCCGCACCGCCGGAAACGCCGGAGACCGCGTCCGAATCGGCCGCCTCCGGTGCGTCGAGGGACTCTCCCGCGTTCGCCGCCGGCCGGCACGCCATCAGACACACGGCGCTGACCACCGCCATGGCGGCGAAGGCGACCGCGACGGGCACCCAGGAGTTGCCGAAGGAGGAGTACAGCCAGGTCGTGGCCGCGGGCGCGAGCGTGCCGAGCAGACCCGCGGTCTGGAAGCTCATCGACAGGCCCGTGTAGCGGACGCGCGGCGCGAACCAGCCCGAGGCGAGTGTGCCGAGCGAGGCGTACGCGATCGTGCTGGCCAGCATGGGCAGGCACATGGCGAGCCACAGACCGGCGACCGAGCGGGTGTCGGCGAGCCAGAACATCGGGAAGGCCGCGACCAGGTGCAGCAGGACGCCGATGAGCGTGACCCGGCGCAGGCCGTAGCGGTCGGCGAACAGCGCGCTCAGCGGGGTGCACACGATGACGACGACGGAGGCCGCGGTCCCGGCGGCCGCAGCCTGGGCGTCGGTGAAGCCCAGCTCCGTGACGGCGTAGGTCGACATGAACGTGACGACGATGTAGTAGCCGCCGACGGTGATCAGGAACGCGCCGGTGGCCAGTAGCCACGTCTTCCAGGCGTGCCGCAGCACGCCGATCACGGGGGCGGACTCCTTGCTCCCGGCCGCCGGGCCCGCGGCCTCCTCGGCCCGCCGGGCGGCCTCGAACTCGGGTGACTCGTCCATCGAGCGGCGGATGACCAGGCCGACGGCGACGAGTACTGCGGACAGCAGGAACGGGACGCGCCATGCCCAGTCCGCCAGCGCGTTGTGCCCGAACAGTGCGACCAGAGCGAAGACGCCGGTCGACAGGAAGTAGCCGACACCGTCGCCGACCTGCGGGAACGAACCGAAGAACGCCTTGCGGCGGGGCGGCGCGTGCTCGACCGCGAACAGAACGGCCCCGCCCCACTCGCCGCCCACGGCCAGGGACTGGATCATGCGGATCAGGACGAGGAGCAGCGGCGCGAGGATGCCGACCTGGTGGTACGTGGGCAGCAGGCCGATGCAGACGGTGGCGGCGCCCATCAGGGTCATCGACCAGATCAGCGCCTTCTTGCGGCCGTGCCGGTCACCGATGTGGCCGAAGAGGATGGCCCCCAGCGGTCGGCCGAGGGCGCCGACGAACAGGGTCGCGAAGGACATCACGGTGCCCAGCGCGCGGCTCATCTCGGGGAAGAAGAGCTCGGGGAACACCAGTGCGGCGGCGGTGGCGTAGATGCCGAAGTCGTACCACTCGACGGAGGTGCCGATCATCGCCGCGGTGGCGATCTTCCAGGGCCCGGAGCGGCGTGGCGCCCCGGCGGCGGGGGCTGCGGTGCCCGTGGACTGGCTCATACGTGGCTCCTTGGGGGACATCGATTGGGTTCGGGGTGGACCCAAAATCGATGGGGCGACGCTAGGTCCGCCCGCGCGGCCTGTCAATAGGGTTCGGAGCGATCCCAATAGACTGGTCGGACGGGCAGGAACGGAATCCAGGCGTGAGGGGCAGGCCATGGGTGGGACGGGCGCGAGCCGGGGCGACGGCGCGGGCAAGGTCAAGGGCGACGGGAAGGGTGACGGCAAGGCCAAGGGGGGTGAGCCGGCGCCGAACGGTGCCGGCCCCCGGCAGGCGCCGTCGTACGCGGTCGTCGCCGAGGCGCTGCGCCAGCGGATCGCCCTCGGCGGATTCGGTCCGGGGGACAAGCTGCCGACCGAGCGCGAGCTCGCCGAGGTGTTCGGGGTCGGCCGCAACACGGTCCGTCAGGCCGTACGGGAACTGGCCGAGGAGGGGCTCGTCGTCACGACCCTGGGCCGCTCCGGCGGCACCCGGGTCGCACCGGCGCCCCGGAGCGGCCGTGACAACAGGGCGGCGATCGCCGCGGGCATCCGCGCCTCCCTGCGCGACTACATGGAGTACCGCCAGGCCATCGAGCCGTTCGCGGCCCGGCTCGCCGCCGAGCGCGGTGCGGCGGCGGGCCGGCGCGGGCTCGTCGAGATGCTGGACGCGAAGGTCGCCGACCTCGGCGAGTACCACCGCGTGGACACCCGCTTCCATCTCGGCGTCGCCGAGGCCGGCGGCAACGAGGTGCTCGCGGAAGCCGTGACGCGCGCCCGCACCGAGATGTTCGTGGCCGGCAACGCGCTCTGGCTGGGCTCCGACTGGACGCCGGTCTACCCGACCGGCCAGGACTTCGGGCGGGCGTTCCGCGAGGAGCACGAGGCCATCGCGCTGGCCGTGCTCTCGGGGGACGGGGACACGGCCGAGCGCCGGATGCGGGAGCACCTCAAGGAGTCGCACCGGCAGTTCCTGGTGCTCCTGGACCAGTTCGCCACGTCCTCCGACTGACCGGACCCCCTACTGGCTCGTGGTTGACGAGCGCTCGGGCGGCGGCCTAAGGTCCGAATTGGATCCGATGCGGATCCAATTAGTCGCTCGTTCCGACAGGAGCCCTCGGTGCACGCTTACGACGAAGACCTCACCCAGCAGGTCATGGGCCATCTTCTCGACCGGCTCCGCCTGGACCCGCCGCCGCTGGGCCGGCTGGGCGAGCGCGAGGAACTCGCCCTGGCGCTCAAGGACGCCATCGGCACGGAGCCCCGCCGCCCGGCCGACGTGCTGCGGACCTACAAGGAGGAGCTGGAGCCGACGGTGGTCTCCTGCGACCACCCCGCCTTCCTCGCGTTCATCCCCGGCGCTCCGACGAAGGCCGCCGCGCTGTTCGACATGGTCCTCTCGGCCTCCTCGCTGCACGGCGTGTCCTGGCTGGAGGCCTCGGGAGCGGTCGCCGCCGAGAACCAGGTGCTGCGCCTCTTCGCCGATCTGGCCGGAATGCCGCAGGGCGCGGGCGGATGCTTCGTCAGCGGTGGTTCGGCGGGCAATCTCTCCGCCCTGGTCGTGGCCCGCGACACCGGCCGGCACCGGCTCGGCCTGGCCGCGGCGGACCCCGTGCGGATCGCCGTGAGCGACCAGGTCCATTCCTCCGTCGGCAACACCCTGCGCATCATCGGCGTCGAACCGCTCGTCGTCCCCACCTCGGACCACCGGCTCACCGTCACGGCCCTCGCCGCCGCCCTCGACGCGGCGTCGACCGACGGCGGCGCCCCTGTGGTGGCCGTCGTCGCCACCGCCGGCACCACCAACGCGGGCATCATCGACGACCTCGACGGCGTGGCCGAGCAGGCCCGGGCCCGCGACCTGTGGCTGCACATAGACGCCGCCTACGGCGGAGCCGCCCTGTTCGTACCGGAACTCCGCACGCGCCTGCGCGGCATCGAGCACGCCGACTCGCTCGTGGTCGACCCGCACAAGTGGATGTTCGCGCCGTTCGACTGCGGGGCCCTCCTCTACCGGGACCCGCGCCTCGCCCGGGCCGTGCACACCCAGGACGCGTCCTACCTCGACGCGATCCACGGCGCGGACGGAGACGGCCACGACGAGGACTGGAACCCCAGCGACTACGCCTACCACCTGACCCGGCGTCCGCGCGGCCTGCCCCTGTGGTTCTCGCTCGCCGTCCACGGCACCGACGCCTACCGGGACGCCGTGGCCCGGGGCGCCGAGATCGCGCGGTACACCGCCCGCCTCGCCGAGGAGACCGAGGGCCTCGAACTGCTCCGCGAGCCCGAGCTGACGGTCGTCCTGATCCGCCGTACCGGCTGGCAGCCCGAGGACTACTACGCGTGGTCCAAGCGCCTCCTCGCCTCCGGCCTCGCGTTCATCACCCCCAGCGTCTGGGAGGGCGAGACCGTCGCCCGGCTGGCGTTCCTCCACCCGGGAATCACCGAGGAGACGGTCCGGTCGATCATCGTGTCCCTCACCCAGGAGGCCTGACGGCCCATCGGAGCCGAGCGGAGGGGAGGTGAGCGCGGGGGCGACGCGCTCGTCAGGTTCCCACGAGACGGCTGACGTCAGGCGCCCGCGTACGGGTTGGCCGCCGCACCCTCGGTGCTCAGCAGGACGACGACCGAGTCCGGGCCGAGTCCCAGGGCCGCCCGGCGCTCCTCGGCCCCTTCGCCGGTGAGCGCTGCCCGGACTCCGGCGAGCGGCGCGGCCCCGCAGGGGCCCGAGGAGAGGCCGAGGCCGGCGAGGTCGGCGGCCGCGCGGGCGCTGTCGGCGTCCGTGACGGCGACCGCGGCGTCCAGCCCGCCCTGGAGACAGGGCCAGGCGATGCTGGACGGGGTGCCGCAGTTCAGCCCGGCCATCGTGGTGTCACCGGTGGAGACGCTGACGAGCCCACCGCGCCCGAGGCTCTCCAGCACGCAGGCCGCGGCCTCGGGCTCCACGGACAGCAGCGCCGGGGCGCGCCCCTCCGGGCGGCTGCGGTAGTGGGTGACCACGGCCTGGGCCAGCGAACCCACGCCGACGGGGACGACGACGAGGCCGGGGCCCTCACCCGCCCCTGCCGCCGCCAACTGCTCGTCCACCTCGGCGCAGAGGGTCGAGTACCCCTCGACGATCCAGCCCGGGATCCGCTCGTAACCGGGCCACGCGGTGTCCTGGACCAGGATGGCGTCCGGACCTTCGGCCGCCACGGCCGCCAGCCGGACGGCTTCGTCGTAGTCCCCGGCGACCTCTGTCACCTTCGCCCCCTCGGCGACGATCGCGGCCACGGCCCCGGGATGCACGCCCTGCGGCACGAACACATGGGCGTACTGCCCGAGCACGCGTGCCGTACGGGCCACCGCGCGGCCGTGGTTGCCGTCCGTCGCGGTCACCAAGGTCACCGGACCGCGCCCCTCACCGTTCGCCGCCCGCTCCTCGAGGGCGCGATGGACGGCCCAGGACGCCCCCAGTGCCTTGAACGCGGGCAGCCCCAGACGGTCCGACTCGTCCTTGATGAAGACCCGCCCGACCCTCAACTCATGTGCCAGCGAGGGGAATTCCGGCATCGGGGTCGGTGCGTACGCGGCCAGGGTGCGGTGAAAGGCCCGGGTCTCGGCGGGCGCGGGGGCGCACCGCCAGGTGCGGGCACCGGACCGGGCGAACCACGGCAGGGCACGGGGAGAGGGGGAGCTGTCCGTCATGCCCCCAGGTTCCGCCGCGTCGTCACGATCGGTCCAGTCGAGGTCCTCGTCGCCCACGGCGAGGCGGTGTTCGAGGCGAAGGCTTGTCACCCGCCTATGTTTACGCAAACATACTGACACCCGGCTCTGCCTGCCCTCACGACACAGCACCGAGCAGCACCGCACCGATCGGCACCGCACCGCACACCACCCCCAGCACAGGAGCACCCGCACATGCCTCAACTCCAGATCGACCAGGGCGGCTTCACCCTCGACGGCGCACCGTTCCGGCTCCTGTCCGGAGGCCTGCACTACTTCCGGGTCCACCCCGAGCAGTGGGCCGACCGGCTGCGCAAGGCCCGGCTGATGGGCCTCAACACCGTCGAGACGTACGTGCCCTGGAACCTCCACCAGCCGCGCCCCGACCGGTTCCTGCTCGACGGCGGCCTCGACCTGCCCCGCTTCCTCGAACTCGCCGCCGCCGAGGGCCTGTACGTGCTCCTGCGGCCCGGCCCCTACATCTGCGCCGAATGGGAGGGCGGCGGCCTCCCGTCCTGGCTGCTCACCGAGCCGGACCTGCGTCTGCGCTCCCGCGACCCCCGCTTCCTCGCCGCCGTCGACGACTACCTCGAGCGGCTCATCACCCCGCTCCGGCCCCACCTGGCCGGCCAGGGCGGACCGATCCTGGCCGTACAGGTGGAGAACGAGTACGGGGCCTACGGGGACGACACCGCCTACCTGGAGGACCTCGCCGGACTGCTGCGCCGCCACGGAGTCGACGTCCCCCTGTTCACCTGCGACCAGCCCGCCGACCTGGAGCGCGGCGCCCTGCCCGGCGTCCTCGCCACGGCCAACTTCGGCAGCCGCTCGGCCCGCCATCTCGCGGAACTCCGGGCGCAGCGCCCCGACGGGCCGTTGATGACCAGCGAGTTCTGGATCGGCTGGTTCGACCGCTGGGGCGCCCAGCACACCGTCCGGGATCCCGACGAGGCGGCGCGCGAACTCGACGAACTCCTCGCCACCGGCGCCTCGGTGAACTTCTACATGTTCCACGGCGGCACCAACTTCGGTTTCACCAACGGAGCCAACGACAAGCACACGTACCGGCCGACCGTCACCTCCTACGACTACGACGCACCGCTCGACGAAGCGGGCGACCCCACCGCCAAGTACGCGGCCTTCCGCGACGTGATCGCCAAGTACGCCCCGGTCCCGGACGCGCCCCTCCCGTCACCCGGACGCAAACTCGCCCCGCGCACCGTGGAGCTGACCGAGTGCGCCCAACTGCTCGCGAACGCCGCGACGCTCGGGCCCGCGACCGAGGCACGCCGGCCCCTCACCATGGAGGAACTGGAGCAGGACTTCGGCTTCGTCCTGTACGAGACGGAGTTGCCGCGGACCGGCCCCGCGCTCCTGGAGATCGAGCAGGTCCGCGACCGCGCACAGGTCTTCGTGGACGGGCAGCCGGTCGGCGTCCTGGAACGGGAGAACCACGAGCACACCCTCGCGTTCACCGTGCCCAGAGCCGGGGCCACGCTCACCGTCCTCGTCGAGAACCAGGGCCGGGTCAACTACGGGGAGGGCATCCACGACCGCAAGGGCCTGCTGGGCAAGGTCCTCCTCGACGGCGCCGAACCCGCGGGATGGACCAGCCGGCCGCTCCCGCTCACCCGCCTCGACACCCTCCCCTTCGCGCCCGGCGTCCGTACGCCCGTCGGACCGGCCTTCCACCGCGCCGTCTTCGACGTGGCCGACCCGGCCGACACGTTCCTGCACCTCGACGGCTGGACCAAGGGAAACGCCTGGATCAACGGCTTCCCGCTCGGCCGCTACTGGTCGCGCGGCCCGCAGCGCTCGCTCTACGTGCCCGCACCGGTGCTGCGCGGCGGCGCCAACGAACTGGTCGTGCTGGAGCTGCACTCCGCCCACCGGGCGCGCACGGTCCGGTTCCGTGCGACGGCCGATCTCGGGCCCACCGAGGAGTAGCCGACGTCGGAGCCAGGTGTGCCTCCCGGCCGTCGAGCCGGGAGCCACACCTGGCATGGGGGAGTGGTCAGGCCGCCGAACGGGCCCACTTCTGGTTGTCGCCCGCGTTGCAGGTCCACTGCTCGAGCGCGGTGCCGTCGGCCGTCGACTGGTTCACGACATCCAGGCACTTGCCGCTGTGCCGGGCGACGAGCCGTACCTGTCCGGGGACATCCGTCGGCTCGGCCTTCCACTGCTGGGCGGGCGAGCCATCGCAGGTGTTCTGCACGGCGTACGCGCCGTCCGCCGTCGAGGCCTCGGCGACGGCGAGACACTTTCCGCTGTGCCGGGCCATGATCTGGGCGTAGCCGGAGCCCAGGTCCTTGAACCAGAAGTGCTGGTTCACACCGCTGCCGCAGCCCCACTGGACCAGCCCCACCCCGTCGGACGGGTCGAAGTTCGCCACGTCCGCGCACTTGCCGCTGTTGCGGGCGGTCAGCGTCTCCCAGGGGCCGGCCATCCCGCTGACGGTCCCCGCCGCGGTGTCGACGGTGATCTGGGGCGAGTAGTCCATGGTCATGGTCGTGCTGGTGGGGAACTTCAGCGGCAGCCACACGTACTGGGAGTCGTTGACCGTGCCGCCCATGGAGTTGCCCCAGCGGTCACCCATGTAGAGATAGTCGGTGCCGTCGGTGCCCTGGACCGGGAGGACGTAGGCGGTCTGACTGCGGAAGGCTGTCCCGTCCCCGACGTCCTTCAGGTCACTCCAACTGCCCGTGACGCTGGTGGCGGTGGCGTACTTCTGCTGGTTCGGGGCCCAGCCGGTGGCGCCGGAGGTCAGCAGGAAGTAGACGCCGTCCCGCTTGAACAGGGCGGGCGCCTCCCGGGACCAGCCCGCCCACAGCTTCTGGACCTGCGACTCCACGCCGGTGTAGTCCGCGGTCAGCCGGTAGACGTGCAGGTCCCGGTTCTCGTTGGCGGCCGAGACCATGTAGCCGGCGCCGTCGGTGTCGACGAAGGTCGTGATGTCCCGGGACATGTGGCCCAGCGGGCGGAAGCTGCCGCGCCAGGTGTAGTCGCCGTCCACCGTGGCGGACACCGAGACCGCGGCACGCGCCTCGCCGTAGTCGGAGCCGTTCTCCTTGTGCATCCACATGACGAACTGCCGGGTGGTGCTGTTGTAGATGACCTTGGGACGCTCGATGTTGGCCGAGTCCAGCTCGGGGGCGGAGGCCTCGGTCAGGACGTGGTTGCGGAACTCCCAGGTCTTCAGGTCGGTGGAGCGGTAGGCGGACACGTACCGGAAGGTGTTGTCGCTGTTCCGGTCCTCGCCGAACCAGTAGTAGTACGCGCCGACCTTGATGACGCCGCCGCCGTGGGCGTGCACCGGATCGCCGGCCGGATCGGTGAACTGCGTGCCGTTGGTGAGGGTCACGGGGGCGGCGTGGGCGGTGCCCACTGCCGTGACCAGGGACAGAAGGAAGGCGCAGACGAATGCGGCCGTCCCGGAGATCATGCGTCGCATGGCGCGATACCTCGCGTGGGGGAGAGGAGGAGAGGTGCGTGGTGTGGTCGTACGAGTTTCATGATCGCGAAATGTTTTCGTAAACATCCCGTAGCCGGAAGTGTGGGAGGGGTGTGGGACCCTGTCAAGAAGCCGGGTGGCGTCGGGCGGGCTTTTTGACCCCGCTCCGTGGTTGCGTCAACATGCGGTGAGGCGCGACAGGCGCGCGCCCTCGAAGACCCCGGGGAAGGAACGGTCGAAGGTGGCGGACAAGGTGACCAGGACGCCCCGCTCGCGGCCGCCCCGCAAGTGGCCCTCCATGGCGGAGGTCGCGGCGCACGCCGGCGTGTCCTCGCAGACGGTCTCGCGCGTGGCCAACAACCACGACAACGTCGACGAGACGACCCGCGCGAAGGTCCTGGCCTCCATGCGGGAGCTCGGCTATCGCCCCAACGCGGCCGCGCGCGCCCTGGTCACCGGCAAGTTCGGCGCGATCGGCGTGGTCAGCTTCGACGTGGGCGCGCACGGCAATGCCCGGACGCTCGGCGCCATCGCGGACGCGGCGCGCGAGGCGGGATTCTCGGTCAACTTCATGGGCGTGCGCGCACAGACCGAGGCGGCCGTCCGGCAGGCGTTCCAGCACCTGATGCTGCAGTCCGTGGACGGCATCGTGCTGATCGAGTCGCAGATGCTCGACACCCCGTCGCTGCATCTGCCGCCCACGATGCCGGTGGTCGTCGCCGACGGCGCGACCGGGCACGAGTACCCCAATGTCGACTTCGACCAGGCCGGCGGCGCGCGGACCGTCGTCAGCCACCTGCTGGAGCTCGGGCATCGCACCGTCCACCATGTCAGCGGCCCCCGCGACTCCTTCGCCGCCCGGCGCCGCGCCGAGGCCTGGGAGCGGACGCTCGTCGCCGCGGGCGCCCCGGTGCCCCCGGCCCTGTACGGAGACTGGACCCCGGAATCGGGATACCTGGCCGGGCGGACCCTGGCCCAGACCCCCGACGCCACGGCGGTCTTCGCCGCGAACGACCAGATGGCGCTGGGTGTCCTGCGCGCCCTGCACGAGGCCGGGCGGTCCGTGCCGGGCGAGATCAGCGTGGCAGGGTTCGACGACGTCCCCGAAGCCCGCTTCTTCGAGCCGCCGCTGACCTCGGTGCACCAGGACTTCGACGTGGTGGGCCGCCACTGCGTGACCCTGCTCCTCGAGCAGATCGAACGCCGGGGCAACGGACCGCGGCGCCTCGCCGTGGAGCCCACCCTCGTGGTGCGGGCCAGCACGGCGGCTCTGCCCGCCTGACGCGTCGCCGCCGCCCTGCGGTGTCGGCGCCGATCTGCCCTTCGTCGGCCGTGCCCGGCGCCGCCGCGCGGCCGTGACATTCCCCCGCGGTGCCCCTCGACGGCCCCCGCGTGCGCCGAATTCCCCGCGTTCGACGCCCCCTTGTGCTTGACGCCTCTCCGGCGGTGGTGCAACCATCGAGCCCGCCGATGATTACGTAAACATGGCAACGTGAACATGACTCGTCGGCGCGGATTCCTCCCGGCCTCCGGGCAGTTCGCCCCGAAGCCTCTGCCTTCTTCCTCCAGTTCCCGACCGGTCGGTCACCGACGCAAGGAACCACCATGACGCTCCTGTCGACGTCGGCGAAGGCGGCCCCGCCGCCCCGCCGCCGAACCCGTTTCCCGCTGCGCAAAGAGGCTCTGGTGGGGTGGGGGTTCGCCGGCCCGTTCGTCGCGGTCTTCGCCCTGGTGTTCCTCGCGCCGATCGGATACGCCCTCTACCTGAGTCTCTTCCGGGACCGGCTCGTCGGCGGCACGTCCTTCGTCGGCCTCGACAACTACACCGAGGCGTTCGCCGACGCCCGCTTCTGGGAGGGTCTCGCCCGGGTCGGGCTCTTCCTCCTCGTCCAGGTGCCGGTGATGCTCGGCATCGCGCTCTTCGTCGCCCTGGCCCTCGACAGCGGCCGGCTCTACGGCAAGACCTTCTTCCGGGTCTCGGTCTTCCTGCCGTACGCCGTGCCCGCCGTCGTCGCCAGCCTCATCTGGGGCTTCATGTACGGCACCCGCTTCGGCCTCGTCGGCAACGTGAACGACGCCTTCGGGATCACGCTGCCCGACCCCCTCTCGCCGTCCCTCGTCCTCGCCTCCATCGGCAACGTCGTCACCTGGGAGTTCGTCGGCTACAACATGCTGATCTTCTACTCGGCGCTCAAGGTGGTGCCCCGCTCGCTCTACGAGGCCGCGGCGATCGACGGCGCGGGGGAGTGGCGGGTCGTGCGCTCGGTGAAGCTGCCCGCGATCCGCGGCGCCCTCGTCATCTCCACGATCTTCTCGATCATCGGAAGCTTCCAGCTCTTCAACGAGCCGAGCATCCTGCAGAAGCTCGCTCCCAACGCCATCACCAGCTACTTCACCCCGAACCTCTACACCTACTCGCTGTCCTTCTCCGGCCGGCAGCACAACTACGCGGCCACCGTGGCGATCGTGATGGGGGCCGTCACGGCGGTCATCGCCTACGCGGTCCAGCTGCGCGGCATGCGGAAGGGCTGAGCCGATGACCGTCTCCCTCAACACCCCGGCGGCCGCCGATCCCGCCCGGCCCGACACCACCGAGCAGACGCCCGTGCGCTCCGCGGCGACCAGGCGCCGCAGGCGACCCCCGCACTCCCCGCTCCACCCGCGCCCCAGCATCCCGCTGACCCTGGTCACCGGCTTGGTCCTCGTCTACACCCTGCTGCCCCTGGCCTGGCTGTTCGTCAACGCCACCAAGAACCAGAAAGGGCTCCTCGACTCCTTCGGCCTCTGGTTCGCCGACGACTTCGACCTCTGGGACAACATCACCCGCACCCTCACCTACGACGACGGCGCCTTCGTCCGCTGGCTCCTCAACACCCTGCTGTACGTGGTCGTCGGCGCGGGCGGCGCCACGATCCTCGCCGTCCTCGGCGGCTACGCCCTCGCCAAGTACCAGTTCCCCGGACGCAAGGCCGTCTTCGCGGTCGTCATCGGAGCCGTCGCCGTGCCCGGCACCGCCCTGGCCGTGCCCACCTTCCTCATGTTCAGCAAGATGGGCCTGACCGACACCCCGTGGGCCGTCATCATCCCGTCCCTGATCTCGCCCTTCGGCCTCTACCTGATGTGGGTCTTCGCCGCCGAGGCCGTCCCCACGGAACTCCTGGAGGCCGCCCGCATCGACGGCTCCGGCGAGCTGCGCACCTTCTTCCGGATCGCGCTGCCCCTGCTGATGCCGGGCACGGTGACCGTGCTGCTGTTCTCCATGGTCGCGACCTGGAACAACTACTTCCTGCCGCTGATCATGATCAAGGACCCGGACTGGTACCCGCTCACCCTCGGCCTCAACGCCTGGAACGCCCAGGCCCAGACCGCCGGCGGCGAGCCCGTGTTCGACCTCATCATCACCGGCTCCCTGCTGACGATCGTGCCCATCGTGGCCGTCTTCCTGCTGCTGCAGCGGTACTGGAGGTCCGGCCTGGCCGCGGGCAGCGTCAAGGAGTAGCCCTCCCTGCTGCCTGCTTGCCTCCCTTCTGCCCTTCTCACCCGTTCCACCGACCAGGAGCACACCCATGAGAATCCGCACACCCCGCAGACTCCTCGGCGCACTGGCCGTGGCCTCCGCCCTCGCCCTCACCGCCACCGCCTGCGGCTCCTCCGGCGGCGAGGCGGGAGACGTCGGCCCCAAGGACGTCGCGGCCGCGCTGAAGGAGGGCGGCAAGGTGACCGTGTGGGCCTGGGAACCCACCCTGAAGAAGGTCGCCGCGGACTTCGAGAAGAAGTACCCGAAGGTCGACGTGGAGCTGGTCAACGCGGGCACCGGGGACAAGCAGTACACCGCGCTGCAGAACGCCATGGCCGCCGGCTCGGGCGCCCCCGACGTCGCCCAGGTCGAGTACTACGCCCTCGGCCAGTTCACCATCGGCAAGTCCGTCGAGAACCTGGCGTCCTACGGGGCCACTCGGCACGCGAAGAGCTTCACCCCGGGCCCCTGGAACGCCGTCCACCAGGGCAAGGACATCTACGCCCTGCCCATGGACTCCGGCCCCATGGCCTTCTTCTACAACAAGAAGGTCTTCGACCAGCACCACATCAAGGTCCCCGCCACCTGGGACGAGTACGTCACGGCGGCCCGCGCCCTCCACAAGGCCGACCCGAAGCTCTTCATCACCAACGACACCGGCGACGCCGGCGCCACCACCAGCCTGATCTGGCAGGCGGGCGGCCGCCCCTACAAGGCCGAAGGCATCGACGTCGGCATCGATTTCGGCGACGCGGGCACCAAGAAGTACACCGCCACCTGGCAGAAACTCCTCGACGAGAAGCTCGTCGCACCGATCACCTCCTGGAGCGACGCCTGGTACAAGGGGCTGGCCGACGGCTCCATCGCCACCCTCTCCGTCGGTGCCTGGATGCCCGCCAACTTCAGCTCCGGTGTCGCCTCCGCCTCCGGCGACTGGCGTGTCGCACCGCTGCCCCAGTGGACCAAGGGCGACACCGCGAGCTCCGAGAACGGCGGCAGCTCGCTCGCCGTCCCCAAGGCGGCCAAGAACAAGGAACTGGCCTACGCCTTCGCCGAGTTCGCCACCACCGGAGCCGGAGCCGCGACACGGGTCGCCGACGGCGCCTTCCCCGCGACCCGCGCCGACCTGGAATCGCAGGCGTTCCTGGACACCAAGTTCCCCTACTTCGGCGGCCAGAAGGCCAACCGGATCTTCGCCGAGTCCGCCCGCAACGTCGGCACCGGCTGGACCTACCTCCCGTACCAGGCCTACGCGAACTCCGTCTTCAACGACACGGTCGGCAAGGCCTACGTCTCCCCGACCAAGCTCTCCGACGGACTGAAGGCCTGGCAGGACGCGAGCGTCAAGTACGGCGACGACCAGGGATTCACCGTCAACAAGTAGACGCGGCCGTGCTCCGGCAGCCCCGGCGGGCGGCCGGAGCCAGGACGCGGACGCGGTGTGCTCCCTCCTCGGTCGCAGTGCTTGAATGGGCCGTCGTTCCGGCTGCTGTCGCAAGGAGAAGCGCTGTGCCCCTGGTGTCTGTCGTGATGCCCGTCTACAACTCGGCGGCCACCCTCGGCGCGGCCGTCCGGTCGGTGCTCGCCCAGACCCACAGCGACGTGGAGCTCCTCGTCACCGACGACCAGTCGTCCGACGACTCCATGGACCTGCTCCGGGAGTTCGCCCGGCAGGACGAGCGTGTCCTGCCCCGCTCGGCCCCCGAGCGCGGCGGCGCCGGCAAGGCGCGCAACCTCGCCATCGAACGGGCCCGCGGGGACTACGTCGCCTTCCTCGACAGCGACGACATGTGGCTGCCCGAGAAGACCGAACGGCAGCTCGCCTTCGCCGCGGAGGGCAGCGCGCCGCTGACGTTCACCTCGTACTTCAAGATGGACGCCGACTACGCGGGCGAGGCCGCCGACTTCGTCCCGAACGGGCGCGTGATCCGCGCCCGGGCCCACGCCGACTACCGCGCGATGCTGGTCAAGGACCACATCGGCGCCCTGACCGCCATGTACGACCGCACCGTGCTGGGCACCCGGCTGATGCCGGAGATGCGCAAGCGGCAGGACTACGCCCTGTGGCTGTCGATCATGCGCGACGGCGCCGACGCCCGGGGCCTGGCCGAACCCCTGGCCGTGTACCGGGCCCATCAGGCGGGGTCGCTGTCCTCCAACAAGCTGTCGCTGGTCCCGTACAACTGGGAGCTGTACCGCGAGCACGAGCGCCTGTCGGTCCCGCGCGCGACGAAGGCGCTGGCCGGCGCGGTGTGGCAGTCGCTGAGCAACGCCCGTGTCTAAGGCCCGCAGAGGCATCCCGAAAGGCATCCGTCACTTTGCGCTTCATCTCCGAGACGTCGTCCGACGGCGTCCGTGAACAGCTCTTCACCCTCGGCGAGATTCCCGGCGTGCTGTGGACGCCGGAAGGTGCCGCGGGTACGCGTCCGCTCGTCCTGATGGGACACGGCGGCGGTCAGCACAAGAAGGCCCCGGACCTTCTGGCCCGTGCCCGGCGCTTCGTCACGGAGTGCGGGTTCGCGGTCGTGGCGGTCGACGTGCCCGCTCATGGCGACCGGCCGAAGGTCGAGGAGTACGACCGGCTCGCGACCGAGAACCAGGCACGCGTGGAGGCCGGTGAGGAGCTGGCCCCGCTGATCGCCGGCTTCCAGGCGCTCGTGGCCCGCCGGACCGTGCCGGAATGGCGGGCGGTCCTGGACGCGGTCCAGCGACTCGAGCACGTCGGAGCCGGGCCGGTGGGCTACTGGGGAGTCTCGCTCGGGTGCGGACTCGGTGTTCCGTTCGTCGCCGCCGAGCCCCGGGTCCGCGCCGCGGTACTGGGCCTGGGCGGGGCGGCGGCCTCGGCCGAGGACGCCGCCCGGATCACCGTCCCGGTGGAGTTCCTGGTGCAGTGGGACGACGAGCGGGTGCCGCGGGCCCAGAGCCTGGCGCTGTTCGACGCCCTGGGCTCGGCCGAGAAGACCCTGCACGCGAACCCCGGCCTGCACGGGGAGGTCCCGGCGTTCGAGCTGGAGAGCACGCTGAGCTTCTTCGCCCGGCACCTCGGCTGACACGGCCCGCAGGGTTCAGGTTCGATCCGCGGGGGTGCCCGGCAGGGCCTGCTGGTAGAGCGCCACCAGCACACCGTGCACGGGTTGGTCCTCCGCGTCCTCCTCGGTCTCGTCGACCAGCCTGGTGAGCGTCTCGCCGAGTTCTCGCGCCTGCGCGGGGCCGAGACGCAGGTGGCGCAGCGTCAGGTGGGGTTCGACGGGGGAGCGGTCCAACTCCTGGGCGACCGCGGTGAACATCGCGGCGGTGCCCGCCGCCTGAGGTTCGGCGACGACCATCTGGCGGGCCGTGCGCTGGTAGTACTGCTCGGTGCCGCCGCGGACCTGGCGGGTCTCGGCGACGTGGACCAGCCCGGCTTCGCGGAGCACCTTGAGGTGGTGGGCCACGTTGCCCTTCTTCGCGTCGAGCTGCACCGCGAGCCGGCTGATGGTGGCGGGCCGCTGGCCGAGCGCGAACAGCAACCGCTGGCGCAACGGGTGGGCGAGCGCGGCGAATTGCTCGGGCGCTCCGATCTCCAGGACGTCCTGAGGTGGCGGCGGAGGGGGAGTCTGATCTCGCATACCGAAAGTGTCTAAACTCGTTGACGCTTTCGCAAGGGCGGTGCTCTACTCCTTGCCATGACGACCCCGACGAAGCTCGCGCCGGCCCCGGTCATCGACGAGACGATCCGGCTGCTGACCGACCACTACGTCTTCCCCGAGACAGCCGAACAGGTCACCGGCCTGCTGCGCCGACGCCTCGCCGAAGGCGCCTACGACGTCGACGACGCCGAGCAGCTCGCCCGCCTCGTCACGGCGGACCTGCAGTCCGTCAACAACGACCGGCACCTGCGACTGAAGCATCACACCGACCCGATCCGCCCGAAGAAGGGCGCGGCCACCCTGGACGCCATGCGGCGGGAGTTCGACACCTCCCTGGGCGGCGCGCCCCGCGTGCAGTTGCTCGACGGCGGCGTCGCCGTGCTGGAGCTGGCGCCGATGCTGTTCCCCCTGGACTGGGCCGCCGAACCGCTGACCGCCGCGCTCACCCTGACCTCCCGCGCGCAGGCCCTGATCCTGGACCTCCGCGCCAACCGCGGCGGCGACCCCGACACCGTCGCCTTCGTCTGCAGCCACCTCCTCGACGAGCGCACCCACCTCAACACCATGTACTGGCGCGAGGGTGAGCGCCGCGAGCAGTCCTGGACCCAGCCGCACGTCCCCGGCGCCCGCTTCGGCGGCACCAAGCCCCTGTACGTGCTGACCAGCGACACCACCTTCTCCGCTGCCGAAGAGCTCGCCTACGACCTGCAGCAGCTCGGCCGCGCCACCGTCGTCGGCGAGCCCACCCGCGGCGGCGCCCACCCCTGCAACGGCTGGACCCTGCACCCCCACCTGGAAGCCACGATCCCGGTCGGCCGCGCCGTCAACCCCGTCTCCGGGACGAACTGGGAAGGCACCGGCGTGCGGCCCGACGTCCCCTGCACCGCAACGGACGCCCTGGACCACGCCCACGCCCTGGCCCTCACCCGGCTGAAGGAATGACCTGCGTGGTCGCGGGCTGATAGGCCGGGTTGCTCTCGCATCCGGACATGATCTCGGTGCGGGTCTGCTTGTCGATCGGACAGGCCCCGATGATGAACCGCGACGCGACCCCGCCGGGGAAGGCGACCTCGACCTGGTCCGCGTACTTGTGGGTGTCGCCGATGGTGCGGTTGACGTCGATGCCGTTGGGCGCGTCGATGTAGTAGTTGTACGCGCCGGGCTTCAGCCACTTCGCCCATGTCTTGTACAGGTCGTGGTCATAGGTGGTGGAGACGAACGGCGACGGCTGGTTCGCCAGCACGTACTTCTCCAGGTCGTACTGGCCGTTGACGGTGTCCCTGGGGCGGAAGCCTTCCTTGAAGATGCTGTCGGGGGCGCGCCCGTCGGCACGGTAGAGCGTCTTGCAGTCCTTGCGGAAGACCGGCTCAGGGGTGATCTTCTCCAGCGGGACGGGACGGACGACCGCCGCGTACAGCTTGTCCTCGACCACGGGGCACGCGGGTGCGGCGGCGGCAAGGACCGTGGCGCGAGGGAGTGTCGCGGCCGCGGTGGCGGTCGGGGCTGCGGAGGACGAGGCGGCGGCCAGGCTCACGAGGACGCCGAGGAGAGCGGCGGACTTGCCTGACAGAGGGTTCTTGATCACCCGAAGATCATCGCGAGTGTGCCGCGTCGCGCGGGGGTGCCACTCGAAAGTGGGCGCGTCCGCGCGGCCGCCGTAGGCTGGGATCCATGGTCGAGAAGCCGCAGGTCAAATCCTGGCAGGAGATGCGCGCGTGGCAGATCGAGCTGCTGGAGAGGGGAACGGGCGAGGCACTGGACGTGTGGACGGACCGGATCCGGGGACGGGCACCCGGGAGCGAGCCGGAGCTGCGGGAGTGGCTGGAGCGGCAAGGAGTGCGCGGGTACGCGCAGATGCTGCTGGTGCACGAGGCCTTCGGGTACCCGGACTTCCTGCGGCAGAGCGCGGACGACCTGATCGACGGACAGTACGCCGACCGACCCGCGCTCCGGCCGGTCCTCGACGCGGTCCTGCTGCGCGCCGTGGAGCTGCCGGAAGTGGCCCTGCAGGCACGCAAGACGTTCGTGGCGCTCGTCGGACCCCGGCGCACCTTCGCCCGCGTGCGACCGACCACGCGCACCCGGCTCGACGTCGGACTGCGGCTGCCCGAGGAGGCGGCGGGCGGAAGGCTGCTGGAGGCGAAGGGGTTCGGCGACGACATGGCGTTGCGCATCGCCCTCCAGGAAGTCGGCCAGGTGGACGAGGAGTTCGCGGCGACGCTGCGCCGGGCGTATGACGCCAACATCTGAGCGCGCTCCCCCGTCGACCTGAGTTACCTCGCGCACGCGGAACTCCGCCCCGAGCCGCAGCAAGGGGCGAGACGGGTCAGACCCCGCTGCCCATCCACTCCTCCTCGTAGGCCGCGTACGTGCCGTCGTGCGTCGCGAGATGGACGAACTGGTCCACGTACTCCCTGAACTGGTAGTCGCCGCGCGGCAGTGCGTACGCCTTCTCGGAGAAGGTGAAGGGCCGGTCCGGGTGGAGGGAGCACAGCTCGGGGTGGATCTTGGACTGGTAGAGCGTCTCGCTCGCGTCCGTCATCATCACGTCCGCGCGGCCTTCGATGATCTCCTGGAAGATCGTCGTGTTCTCGGGGTGCAGCTTGATGGTGGCCTGATGGATGTTCGCCCGGGCGAACTGCTCGTTCGTGCCGCCGGGGTTCACGACGACCGTCGTGCCCGCCCGGTCGATGTCCTTCAGCGTGCCCGCACCGAACTTCTCCTTGTCGGCGCAGCGCACGATCGGCGTCTTGCCGTCCTGCCGGGTCGGTTCGCTGAAGGAGACCTGACGGGCACGGGGCAGGGTGATGGAGACGCCGCCGACCGCGATGTCGCAGCGGCCGGCCGCCACGTCCTTCGTGACGTTCGCCCAAGTGGTCGCCACGTAACGGGTCTTGGCGTCGAGGCTCTTCGCCAGACCCTCCGCCATCTTGATGTCGACACCGCTGTAGGTTCCGTCGGCGGGGTCGAGGTGAGTGAAAGGCCGGTAGTCGCCGGTGGTGCACACCCTGAGCACACCGGTCCGCGGTACGGAGTCCAGGAGCGTGCCGTGCGGGTGACCGGTGCCGCGAGCCGTACCGGGTGACGCGGGCGCGGCGGCGGTGAGTGAGAGGACGCAGGCCAGGGCGGACAGGGCGGCGGCTCGCTTCATCAGGGCGGCTCCTTCTCAGGTGCCCGGGCGACTGGCACGCCCGGGCGGCTACGGGATGGCAGGCCGGATCACCTTCGCAGACGCGTTCCTTCAGTTGAACCCCGCGCGGAAGCCGTGCGGTCCCGTCCGACGGATGCCCAACTCGTGGTCCTCGCCCACGAGCCCGGCCCGGTGAGCCGTTAGGGTGAATCGATCATTCCCAGTGAAAGGCCTTACGGCACCGTGACCGAGTCCCGCCCCCACACCCTGTTCTCCTTCGGCACGCTGCTGGACCGGCGCGTCCAGACGTCGCTCTTCGGCCGCGCCGTACCGACGACCGCGTCCTCCCTGGCCGGTCACGCGACCAGGCCCCTGGCGATCACCGACGCGTCCGTGATCGCCACGAGCGGCCAGGACGTGCACCTCACCCTGGAGCGCAGGATCGGCAGCACGGTCGAGGGCGCCGTCCTGCGCCTGACCGACCAGGAACTGGCCGCAGCCGACGACTACGAGGTGGACGACTACGTGCGACGGCGCGTGCTCCTCACCTCGGGGGAGACGGCCTGGGCCTACCTGGACGCGAGGCCGCTGTGCTCGGCCGCCCGCATCGTGATCGTCGGCGACAGCATCGCGTACGGGCGCTGCGACCCCCAGGGCGGTTGGGCCGGCCAGCTGGCGGCGGCGCACATCGCGTCCGACGAGACCTCGCACCGCGTCTTCAACCTGGCCGTCCCCGGCAGCACCCTGGCGGATGTCAGCGAGCAGACACCGCCGCTCCTGGCTCCCCGCCACCCGGACACGCTCGTCGTGGCGGCGGGGATCAACGACTCCGCCGTACCGCTCGCGGCATCGGCCACCGACGGCGACGCGCTGCCCCACATCTCTGGCCACCTCGACTCGCTGGCGGCCACGGCCCAGCGATACAACGCGCGCATGGTCGTCGTCGGACCGGCCTGGCTGGACGAGTCGCGGACCGGCGATTTCGAGGGCCTACGCTTCACCGTGGAGCGGGCACGCACGCTGCGCGCCACCCTGAAGACCTGGTGCGAGGACCGCCACATCGATTACCTCGACCTGTGGGAGCCGCTCCGCGACCAGCCGCACCTCTTCGTCGACGGCCTGCACCCCAACGCCGAAGGCCACAAGGAGCTCTACCGCGTGCTGAGTGCCGGCTACTGCTGACTCAAGCGCCGGTGGACCGTCGTCTCGGGGCTGTAGCGCCTTTGCGGTGCGGGGAAGCGCTGCTGCCCCGCGAGTTGCGACGCGACGGTCAGCAGGGCGAACCAGTGTCAAGGGGTGCTTGCCTCGATGCCGAACTTCTCGAGCGGGGTGCGCATGCCGTCGCGGAACGCGCCGAGCCCGGCCTCGTGGGTGACGGCCGAGCCGACGAACAGCACGGTCTCGTCGGGGGCGACGTAGATCTTGCCGCCGCCACGGGCGGCGTGCACGAGGCAGACGCCGAGTCCGTCGGGCAGTTCGACGAGCGTGAGCGTCGGGTGGTCGATCAGCTTCGCGAACAGCGCACGGCCGACCGCCACGAGGCGGCTGTTGTACGTGGACGGGTCCGGGGCGGTCGTCGCGACGGCGGTCATCCGGCTGATCTTCGCGAAGTTCGGTGTGCTTCCTGGATCGTCACCATGTTCCCCATCCTGCACGTCGGCACTGTCACTCACTCGGCCGCCAGCTCCCAGTCGAGCTGCCACAGCCGGATGCCGTCGTCGCCCGCCGTCACCAAGTTCCGTAGATCCGGGGTGATTTCGAGATGTCTGACGTACTCCCGGTGCCCCTCGAGGATGTGGAGGCAGCGTCCGCTCGCGACCTCCCACATCCGTACCGTGCGGTCGTGGCCCGCGGAGAACGCGAACCGGGCGTCGGGCGTGAACCGCACGGCGGACACCCAGCCCACGTGCCCCGCGAACTCGCGTACGCACCGCCCGCTCCCGGCGTCCCACAGCCGGATCGGCTCGTCGCCCGCGCCGGAGGACATGACCATGTGCGTGGACAGGGCGAGACGGCCGTCGGCGCTGAGGCACGCGGACAGGATCGGTTCCCGCGGGCCTTTCCAGGTGCGCAGCCGTCGTCCGGCGACGAGGTCCCACAGACCGACCACGCCGGTGCTGTCGCCGATCGCCGCGAGACGGCCGTCGGCGGACGGTGAGATCACGTTGACCGGGCCGGCGGGCCCGACGGTCGACACGCAGCGGTCCTCCTCCAGGTCCCACCGGCGGACGGCGCCCTCTCCGCTGCCGAGCAGGGCGTGCCGCCCGTCGCCCGTGAACAGCACGGTCCGCGTCAGGTCCCAGTGCGGGGTCACCTGATGACGCCCTGTTCCGTCCAGCCGCACGCGGGTGATCGCGTGCGGTTTGGTGCCGTAGCAGAGCAGGTAGCGGCCGTCGTCGCTCAGCGCCACCTCGGCGGCGCGGCTCGGGTGGTCGTCGACGACCCGGGTCCACTCACCGCTGTCGAGGTCCCATACGCGGAGGGTTCCGTCGCTCTGGCCGCTGACGGCGAGCCGGGCGTTCGCGGCCAGGCCGATCCCGGTGACGGCCCCGTAGGGTAGTGGCCCGGCGTCGAGCGGTCGTGACCATGCGGCGCGGAGCGACACGTGGCGGGCCGATCGGCCCAGTTCTCGCCAGGCGGCCAGGACCTGGGGCGCCCTTTCGTAGCCGGGGATCGCCCGGGCCCGGGTCAGCAGACCGAGGGCGGACCGGTGGCGCCCGACCGACATCTCTCGGCGGGCCTCGGCGAGCAGGCCTTTCGCCCGCCCGCCGAGCCCGCTGACCTCGGCGTACTCGCGCGGCTCGACCACGTGGGGCTCGGCGGTGTACCGGGCGTCGGGCAGCCGCCAGCGGCGCGTGGCCAGTTCGGGGTGGTTGCCGACAGAGAAGCCGAACCGGTCGTCGGCGTCCGGGAACCCGAGGTGACGCATGCCGTGGCGGCCCGCCGAGAAGGTCCGCAGACACCGGCCGCTGCTCACGTCCCAGACCCGGACGGTGTGCTCGGCGCTCGAGCCCGACAGCAGTCGCCGTCCGCCGGGTCCGAGCGCCAGGTGAAGGGCGGCGGTGGTGGGGCCGGTCAGGGTGCGGACCAGCCGGCCGTCCGCCACGTCCCACACCCGGATCGTCCCGTCGTCGGAGGCGACCACGGCGAGGCGTCCGTCGGGACCGAAACACATCGAGGACGACGGGGAGCCGGCCGGCAGCGCACGGCACCGGCCGTCGGCCACGCTCCACAGACGTGCCCCGTCCTCCTCGCCGGTGAGCACGTGACGCCCGTCGGGGCTGACCTCGTACCGCGAACCGTCCAACGACCCGTCGACCGCGGCCCCCAGCGACCACCGGCAGGTCCCGGTCCGCGGTTCCCAGACCTGGACGTGCCCGTCCGCGCCGATCCACACGCCGATCCGCCCGTCGGCGCTCAGTCGCACCGGACACCCCCTCGGAGCGGCGGCCGCGTCGATGACACGGTCGCAACGGCGGGCGGCCACGTCCCACCACCGCACCGTGCCGCCCTGCTCGACGGACAGCGCGTACGAGCCGTCGGGAGTGAGGTCGACGCCGATCAGCTCCGCGCCGCCGTTCATGAGTGCGGGACGTGACGTCCCGGTGGCCGTGTCCCACAGGCGGAGACCGCCGTCCCAGTGGCCGCTCAGCGCGAGCCGCCCGTCAGGACTGAAACGGATCGGCAGATGTCCGGAGACCACGTGCCGGGCCAGGAGGTCCACCGGCGGTGTCAGCCGGAACGGCTCGCCCAGCGCGCGGGTCTCGATGCGGCGGGCCTCGGTCACGCTCCCGTCGGCCCCGGCCCGCGCCGCCGCCCGGACCTCCGCGTCGTCGGGCCGTTCGCGCGCGAGTACGTCGAGCAGCGCGCGGGCCGCGCGGGTGTCCCCGCGTTCGAGGTGGACGCGGGCGAGATGCAGGCGTGTGTGCCAGGAGGCGTCGGTGTCCTGCGGCAGCGCCTCCAGCCGGCCGACGAGTTCCCCATCGGTGATCGCCCCCGTCCGCCAGCTCAGCAAGCCCGCGTTGTACACGGCGCCGACGTGGTGCGGATCGACCGCGAGCGCCTCGGCGAAGGCCTGCTCGGCGTCGGCGACCCGGTCCAGGTCGAGGAGCGACAGTCCTCGGTTGTTGAGCTCGTCGGCGCGGAGATCGGCCGCCTTCGGTGCGGGACGCGGATACGCCGAGCCGGTCTCCTGTTCGTAGATCCCGGTCAGCACGTCGGCGATGTCCGCCATCGAGGGCGGCCGACGGCCGGGGGACTGCCGCAGGCAGCGGCGCAGCAGGTGGGCGAGTTCCGGCGGCGCGGCGACCGGGTTCGCGGCGGCGCCGAGATACTCCTCCAGTGCCAGACCGGCGACCGGGCCCGCCGACCAGCACGCGCGGCCGGTGATCATCTCCAGCAACGAGACCGCGAAGCTGTACACGTCGCTGCGCCGCCCCACGCTGTCACCCGCGAGCTGCTCCGGAGACGCGTAGGTGGTCGTCATGCCGCCCCACGGCACCAACACGCTGACGCCCGGGGCCGATTCGGAGCCCCTCGGGACCACGGCGCCCTTCGACCGGGCGAGACCGAAGTCGGTGATCTTCGCGGTCCCGTCACCGTCGAGCAGGACGTTGGCCGGCTTCACGTCCTGGTGCACGAGGCCCCTGCGGTGGGCGTGCTCGAGCCCGCGGGCCGTCTGGACCGCCGTGTCCAGGACCCGGGCGACGACCTGCCGTGCGTCCCCGGCGTAGAGCCGCCCGTCGCGGATCCACTCGGCGAGACTGCCGCCCTCGACGAACTCGGCGAACACCCGCGGGGTGCCCTCCACCATCCGTACGTAGTGGCAGGCGCAGACGTTCGGATGCAGCCCGAGAGACACCCAGGCCTCGGCCTCCCTGACGAACAGCTCCTGATCGCCAGGTCCGTCGAACAGGTCGGGGCGCGGACTCTTCACCGCCATGTCGATGCCCCAGGCCAGGTGCCGCACCCGGTGCACGACACCCATCCCGCCCCGGCCCAGCTCACCGACCACCCGGTACCGGCCGTCGACGATGTCGTCGACCGACCAGGCGGCGGACGACGAAGGTGCGTTCACTGCGGTACCCCCGTTGCAGACGACCGGCTGCCCCCCCGGGCCCCGGACGCCGAAGATCTCGTTGCCACAGGGGAGCGAGGACCAGTATGTGACGTCGTCCGGATGCGCGTCGACGGCCGGGGAGCGGCTGTCCGGTGCGCGGTGAACTCCCGGGCGTGGAACGGTGGTTGCCGGTGGCGAAGCGCTGATCGCCGACCTGGTAGGGCACCCGGAGTTCCGAGGTCGGCTCCGGGGGGTGCCTCGGAGAGGGCCGTGCGGGGCGCCCTTTAGCGGGCGACCGCGGCCAGGTCCTCGGTGAGCAGGGACGGGTCCGTGAGCAGGAAGCGGTGGACCGTTTCCAGGAGGGGCAGTTCGGCGTTCGTGGTGGCCAGGGCCACGTCCTTGGCGGCGAGCGCCACGGGGAAGTGGGAGCCGGTGGCGAGGACCCGGCCGACCGCACCGCCGAGGGGGCCCGCGCCGAGGGTGCGCAGCGTCAGCTCGCGGGGCAGGCCGAGGGACTGGGCGAGGGTGAGGCTCTCGGCGACCGCGGCGACGCCCGCGATCGCCGCGCTGATGAGGACCAGTTTGAGGGCGGCGCCGGCGCCGGGGCCGCCGCAAGGGGTGACCGTGCCCAGCCGGGCGAGGATCTCCGCGACCGGTGTGGTGTCGCCGCCCGCCAGGATCAGCAGGTCGCCGGTGGCGGCGCGGTCGACGCTCCCCATGACGGGCGCGTCGGTCAGGGTGACGCCCTCCGGGAGCATGGCAGCCAGTTCGCGGCCGGCGTCCGGGCCGATGGTGGAGGTGTCGATCCAGTGCGTGCCGGGACGCAGGGCCGGGACCATCTCGTGGGCGACCGCTCGGGCGGCTGCCGGGTCGGCCAGCATCGTGATCACGACGTCGGCGTCCCGGACGGCGTCGGCGGGGTTCGCGGCGAGAGTGGCGCCGGCTTCGACGAGCGGCGCGGCCTTGGCGGCGGTGCGGTTCCAGACGGTGAGTGGGTGCCCGGCGTCGAGGAGGCGGCGGGCCATGGGCCGGCCCATGGAGCCGAGGCCGAGGAAGGCGATCTTCTGCGAGGTGGTGTCCATGGCGTCGACGCTAGATCCGGCCTACTCATGCGACAAGCGACTGTCTAGCATGACTCTCATGCTCGTCACGCATGGCTTGTACGAGGCGTTCCTCGCCGTCGCCCGCACCGGGTCCTTCACCTCCGCCGCCCAGTCGCTCGGCTACACCCAGTCCGCGATCTCCCGCCAGGTGCGGTCACTTGAGGAGGACTGGGGAGCCGAACTGTTCGAGCGGCTGCCGCGAGGGGTGCGGCTGACCGAAGCGGGCCGGGTCCTGCTGCCGCACGCCGAGGCGGTACGTGACCGGCTCGCCGCCGCACGCGCCGAACTGACCGCGCTGCGCACGCTGGACGGCGGCCTGCTCCGGCTCGGCGCGTTCTCCAGCGCGGCCGCCGCGCTCGTCCCGCGCGCCCAGGCTGCGTTCCGGAAGCGGCATCCGGGAGTGACGGTGACCCGGGTGGAGGGCCCGTCGGTGAAGCACCTGGGGCTGCTCGCGGCCGGAGAGGAGGACCTGGCGGTCGTCAGCCCGGCGGTCGACGCCGCCCCGCCGACCGGAGTGATGCTCCATCACCTCCTGGACGAGCCGATGCTCGTGGCCCTGGAACTGGGCCATCCGTACGCGGGACAGCGGAACGTACGCCTGTCGGACCTGGCCGGGGAGGAGTGGATCGTCAGCAATGAGCGGCTGGAGGACACCCTCTTCCGCCCCGCGGTCACGGCCGGCTTCCGCCCGCGCACCGGGCTGCTCGCCCTCGACTGGATCGCCAAGCTGGGCGCGGTGGCGGCGGGGCTGGGCGTGACGCTCGTCCCGGCGCTCGCGGCGGCCTCCGTACGCCCGGACGTCGCGCTCGTCACGATCCACCCGGACGACGTGCCGTACCGCCGTATCTGCGCGGCCGCGCCGGGGGCGCCGACGGCTGCGGCCACGGCGTTCCTGGCGTTGCTCCGAGAGACGGCCGAAGAGCTGCAAGCCCAACTTCCTTGATTCCAGCTGTGGTGTACGAGGTCGACCCGGCCGCCGCCTGGATCCACCCGATACCGGGCCCCGGAGAGTCGCGGCGACTAGAGTGCCGGCAGGCGACGCGATCAGGGGGCACGGTGGCCAAGGTCAATATCAGTCTCGACGCCGAACTCGTGGTGGAGGTAATGGTCCTTGCCGGGATCGGCTCTCCTCAGGACGCTGTCGAGGCGATCGTGCGGGACTACATCGCCCGCGGCCACCGCACGGAGGCTCGCACCGAACTCAAGGACCGAAGCCTGCACGAGGTCGACGTCAAACCCCAGGACCCGCAAGGCTGAAGGCCCTGCCGTGGCAGGAACCGAGGAAACGCGTCTGGTCGTGCTCCGGGGCAACAGTGCCTCGGGGAAGTCGTCCGTGGCCGCCGGCCTGCGCGAGCGCTTCGGCCGCAACCTCGCGATCGTCGGGCAGGACAACCTGCGCCGCATCGTCCTGCGTGAACGCGACCGGCCCGGCGGCGCGAACATCGGACTCATCGACCTCACCGCCCGCTACGCCCTGGACAGCGGCTTCCACGTCGTCGTCGAGGGCATCGAGCCCGGCGTCACGATGGCTCAGCTGTAGGAAGGAGCTGGACCAGACCGACCCAGTTCCGTTCGTCGACCTCGGTGTGCGTGACCCGGACCTTCCAGCGGCCGCCGGGCAGCGGGACCGGCGCCTGGGCGGGCATCCCGCCATTGGGATACTCGATGCCCAGTTCGGAGCCCGCCTCGGCGGAGTCCCTGAGCACGGCCGGACCGTCCGACGTCCACGTACCGCAGTCCTCCCACTCCGTGCCCGGATCCGAGAGGACGGCCTCCGCTGCGGCCATAAGTCCAGCCTTGGAATCGGCGGCCAGCCACCGCAGGAAGGCTCGGTGCTCGGGCAGATAGCGGCTGGAGGCCGGTTCGTCCCCAAACACCAGTGCCTGCGCACCGTTCTCGCCGATGGCGATCACTCCGGCCGGCTCGTCCAGCGCACAGGCCCGGTCGTAGTCGTCCGGAGCGGTGGCGCCTCCCGCCGTGACCCCACTCTCCGTGCATCCGCGCCATGAGGCCAGCGCGGAAACGGGAATGACGATCAAGGGGCCGCCCATCGACTCCACCCAGGCACGGGTGGTGTGGGGCAGGTCGACCGCGGTGGACTCGGAGGCACTCATGCCGTCAGTGTGCCCTTGCCCACTGACAACGCTCGCGTCGCCCCTCGGCGCGCGGCGCAGCCCCCGCGGCGACAGCCGGCGCGCTCGTCGCTCGCGGGGGTTCGATGCCCGGTCGAGGTCAGATCGGTGTGCCTGACTTGATGACGTGCTTGAGATGCGTCCGCGGCCTGGTCAGGACGGAGATGTCCTCCAGCGGGTTGCCGTCGACGACGAGCAGGTCGGCGTGGGCGCCGGGGGCGAGGGTTCCGATCTGGCCTTCCATGCGCAGCAGGCGGGCGGCGGTCGTGGTGGCCGAGCGGATGAGGTCGGCAGGCGGCTGTACTTGGGCGCGCAAGGTGAACTCGGCGAGCTGGTGCTCGTGCATGGGGCCGAGGAGGTCGGAGCCGTAGACGAGGTTCACACCTGCCTTGTGCGCCTTCTCGAGTGCTCCGAGCCCGGCTTCCCTGACGTCCTCGATCTTCCGGTATGAGGCTTCGCCGAGGCCGTGGCGTCGGCCGGCCTCGGCCAGTTTCTCGTAGGTGACGAGTGTGGGGACGAGGAAGGCGTCGTTCTCCAAGAGGAGTCGGATCGTGTCGTCGTCCAGGAGGTTGCCGTGTTCGACGCAGCGGACTCCGGCGCGCAGGGCGCGGTTGACGCCGCGGGGGTGGTAGGCGTGCACGGTGACGTAGCTGTTGTGGTTGTCGGCCTCGGTGACCGCCGCGCGTACCTCTTCGTCGCTGTACTGGACTGCGGAGACGGCGTCGTGCGGGGAGGCGACGCCGCCGGAGAGCAGCATCTTGAGGTGCCGGGCGCCTTTGCGGAACTCGTCGCGGGCGGCGGCGCGCACGGCGTCCACGCCGTCGGCGATCCGGGAGAAGCCCGGCTCGTGCCCGCAGCACGGTGTGCTGTCGTCGGTGAGCGGACGCAGGTCGCCGTGCCCGCCGGTCTGGGACAGCGCCTTGCCGCCGTGGACGAGCCGGGGGCCGGGCATCAGGCCTTCGGCGAGGGCCCGGGCCATGCCGTGGTCGGCGCCGCCCACGTCCCGCACCGTGGTGAAGCCTCGGCGCAGCATGCGCTCCGCTTCCTTGAGCGCGCGGACCGTGGCGTATCCGGCGGTGTGGGAAGCGCGGTCGACGGGGTCGAGGCTGGTGATCAGGAGGTGGACGTGTGCGTCGATGAGGCCGGGCAGCACGGTGGCGCCGGCCGCGTCGAGCACGCGTACTCCGTCGGCGGCGGCCGGAGCGCGACCGGTGCCGGTGGCGGCGATGCGGCCGTCGGCCACCTCGATCCAGGAGGCGTCGGTGAGTTGACCCTGCTCGGGGTGGAGAAGGCGTGCACCGGTGATCAGCAGGCGGGGGGCGGAGGGAGGGGTGGGGGTGGTCATGCGGTGAGACCTTCCAGCTGTTCCAGGCTGCGTCCGGCGGTCTTCTCGCCGCACAGGATGATCACGGCCACGGCGACGGCGAGAGCGCCGACCAGGGCCAGGAAGACGTTCGTGAAGCCGACGCTCTCGTACACGTAGCCGATCGTGATGGGGGCGACGATCGCGCCGATCCTGCCGACGGCGGAGGCGGCGCCCATGCCGGTGGTGCGGATGGCGGTGGGGTAGAGCTCGGCGGTGTAGGCGTAGTAGACGGCGGCCGAGCCGTTGGTGAAGGCGGCCAGGAAGCAGGAGCTGACCAGGAGTGCCGTCTGGCCGTCCGAGAGGGCCACGCCGAGTGCGGCCAGGGTGGCGCCCGTGGCGTAGGCGGCGATGAGCCACTTGCGTTCGACGCGTTCGATGAGGGCGCTCGCCACGTAGTAGCCGGGGATCTGGGCCAGGGCGGTGACGAGAGCGAAGAGGAAGGACTTGGTGATGGTGAAGCCCTTGGCGGCGACCAGCATGGCGGGCATCCAGCTGGTGAAGCCGTAGTTGACGCCGGTGAGGATGAACCACAGCACCCACAGGACAAGGGTGGTGCGGGCCGTCTTTCCTTGCCAGAGGGCGGCCAACTGGCCGAGGACGCCGTGCTCGTGGGGCGCGGCGGGGCGAGCGGCCGCGTCCGGTGCGGGGGAGTCCTCGTCGACCGGTGCCGCCCGGCGTTCGGCGGCAGCGGATTCCCGCTCGATCTTCTCGACCACCCGCGTGGCCTCGGCGAGCCGGCCGCGGGCGATCAGGTAGCGCGGGGACTCCGGCAGGCTCTTGCGCCACCACAGCAGCAGGAGGACCGGGGTGGCGGCGAGCACGGCGGCGACGCGCCAGCCCGTCTCGGGGTGCGGGGCGATGACGAGCGGCGCGGCGATGCCGGCGAGGACGTATCCGAGGGCGAGGAAGCCGACGGTGCGGGCGACGAAGCGTCCGCGGTGGCGGGCGGGCAGGAACTCGGAGATGTACGGGGCGATCAGTGTCGTCTCCGCGCCGATACCGACGCCGGACAGGGCCCGCCACAGGAACAGTTCGGCCGTTCCGGAGGACGTGGCCATCAACAGGCTGAACACGCAGAACACCAGCAGGGCGCACATCATCAGGCGCCGCCGGCCGAACCGGTCGGCGAGCAGGCCCGCGCCGAGGGCGCCGACGAGGTAGCCGAAGAAGATCGAGGACAGCAGCCAGCCGGCGGTGCTCGCGGCGATGCCCCACACGACGATGACGGCGGAGAGGGCGTACCCCATGAGGGCGCCGTCGAAGGAGTCGAAGGTGTAGCCCAGGCCGCCCTGGAACATCAGCCGGCGGTGCGGGCGCCCGGGCTCCAGGCGGTCGAGTCTGGTCAGCAGGGCTTGGCCGGCATCGGTCGGGCGGCCGGTTTTCGGGGTCGTCACAGTGCCTCCACTGGGGACGAGGGGGAGGAAGGGGGAGGGGATGGCTCGCAACGCTAGATGCACCATCGAGCTGAAACAACACTTGATGCACAGAGAATTTCCTGCAACGCTTGTTGCATGCAGAAGTTCACGATGCTCACGCTGCGACCCGCCCCCGGTCGCGCCGACGACCTGATCGCCTACTACCGAGAGGCAGGCGTCCTCGAAGCGTCCGGAGCCCTCTCCGCCCAGGTCCTCGTCCCCGACGACGATCCCGGGACCGTCGTCGTCACCGCCCTGTGGGCCGGCCCCGCCGCGTACACGGCCTGGCAGAATTCCCCCGAGCGCCTGGAGTTCGGCCGGGGTCTGGCGCCCTTCCTCGGCTCCTCGGACAGCGCGCACACCCGGGAGTTCCAGGTCGGCCACGGGCACGTCCCGGTGACCTGACCGACAAGCAGGACCGACGAGGAGGACGACGTGTCGATCGAGGCATGGCTTGCCGCACGGGAAGGCCGCGGCAGACTCGGCGCGCAGGCCGAGCGAGTCGTCCACGTCCTCGTCCGGGCGCCGCAGTTCGCCACCTACTCCTCGGCCCGCGAGGTCGCCGAGCGCGCCGGTGTCAACGTCTCCACCGTCGTCCGCACGGCACAGCAGCTCGGCTTCGAAGGATGGACCGACCTCCGACAGGAACTGCGCGCCTTCTACCTCGGCTCCGTCGCCTCAGGAAGTCCCGGCCAGGCGCGGCCCGCGGAAGCCGCCGCCCAGGTGCTGCACCAGGACGCCGCCAACATCAGCGCGCTCGCCACCGAGGACAACCTCCAGGCGATCCGCGCCACCGCCCAGGCCATCAGGTCCGCGCGCCGCACCGTGATCGTCAGCTCCGGCAGCGGGGCCGGACCCGCCCACATCCTCGGCCACCTCGGCACCATCATGGGCTACGACATCCAACTCGCCCTCGGCTCCGCCACCACCCAGGCCGTCCAGGTCACCCGGCTCGAGAAGGGCGACTGCCTGCTCGTCCTCAACGTATGGCGCCTCACCCGCGCCCTGCGCGGCCTCACCAGAATGGGCCGCGAACGTGGCGCCACCGTCAGCGTCCTCACGGACCTGCGCTCGTCGCCCCTCGCCGAGGACGCCGACCATCTGATCGTCACGCCCATCGAAGGCGTCCAGGGCACCGTCTCCCTCACCGCCATGGTCGCCGTCACCCAGGCGATCCTCGGCGAACTCACCGACACCGGAACCGGCCGCGCCTCCGGCCAGGTCCAGCAGGCCTGGAACGACCTCGACCTCATGGACGACCAGCCGTAGTCACACCTGCTTGGTGGGCTGTCCTGTCGATCGGACCGACCGGGGCCGGGCTCGCAGTTCGGGCAGCCGGGCGCAGTCCTCCGCTGCGGCCAGGGATTCGCCCAGAGTCAGGAGCGACAGGAGACGCACCGGCCGGCCGGCTGTGGCGGCGGCCTCCAGTTTGTGGTGGCCGTCGAGGAGGAAGTGGGTCAGGCCCCAGTGCACGGAGGGGTCCTCGCCCAGCCCGAGGGAGGGCTGGCACACGTCCAGCGTGGAGATCGCCACCGCCGTGGGGACCGTTCCCTGTTCCATGGACGCGACGTACTCCTCGACGCGGCCCCGCTCGTTCCAGGTCGGGGGCACCATGGGCACGATGAACTCGTAGAGGTGGGCGTCCGCGTCGACCGCCGTCTCGAAGGTCCGGTAGTACGGGGTGTGCGGGTACTCGGGCAGGCCCCAGAACTGGTCGATCCCCCACGTGGTGACCTGCTCGCCGCTGAAGTAGTCGCCTTCCTTCCCCGGGATGACCAGCCGGGGTTCCACGCTCAGGAGCAGCGGAAGGTACTCGCCCTCCGGCAGCAACGCGCCGAACGCGTCGATCACACCGCCGTCGTCGGGATCGGCCAATGCGCCGGTGAGCCGCTCCTGCACGCTCTCCAGGGACAACTTCTCCCGCGCGGCCTCCAGCCGACGGAAGAGCAGCGGGCACGTTCCACAGTAGAAGCTGAGCTCGAAGGCCGGCTCGTCGTCGACCATGAGCAAGCGGCGCCGCGGCCCGCCGCCGAGCTCCTGCAGTTCCGTGTCGAAGCGCAACCGCGCCTCGGAGGAGGGCACGCCGAGCCTGCGCGGGGCGCCGGTTCTGATCATCACGGGCCGACCGTACGGGACGCCGTGGCAGCGGATCCACCCCGTGCAGGGCTCAGCGCGTCCGGCGGCGTGCGCCGAGCGGTGTCTGCCGCAGCACCCCGTTCTCACCGAACGCCAGAGGGAGGAACCGTTCGGCCACGCGGCGATAGCCCGCCGGGTTCGGGTGCAGGCCGTCGGGGAGGTCGGCGGTGTCGGCCGGGCCGAACAGAGCCGTGCCGTGCAGGAGATGCAGCGAGGTGTCGCCGGCCCGGCGCCGGAGATCGACGCCCCGCTCCAGGAGATGGCGGATGCGGCGCAGGGTGAGGGAGCCGGTGGCGAGGTGCGCGGGGCGTTCGGCCGCGTGGAAGAGGTGGTCGGGGCCGAACGGCGTGGGGCCGGGCCGGTCCTCGACGGCCGGGCAGATGAACGGGGTGACCACCAGGATCGGGGTGTCGGGATGCCCGTCGCGCACGGTGTCGATGAAACCGTGGAAAGCGGAGAGGAACGCGCGTTCGCGCATGCTGTCGAGGTTGACGACGTTGATGCCGAGCTCCAGGCTGATCGCTGCCGCGGGCAGATCTCGGATGGTGCGCGCCATGAACTGGTCGAGGTGGCAGTGCCCGCCGACGCCCAGGTTCGTCAGCGCCAGACCGGCGGCGCGGGCCACGATCGCGGGCCAGGCTCCGGTGGGCCGGTCGGCCTCGGAACACTGGCTGAGGGAACTGCCGTGATGCACCCACAGCGGGCCCGCGGCCGGTGCGGGCCGCAGGGCGGCGCCCGTGGGGACACGTACGTCGAGGAGCCGCAGCGCCGAGGAGACGGGCAGCCACACCTCGACCCGGCGATCGGTTCCGGCCTCGCCCAGATCGAGGCGCAGGGTGACGGGGCCCGCCGGTTGCGTCCGCGTGGCGCGGGTGCGCAGGTCGATGATCAGGACCGTCTCCTGCGCGGTGCGCACGGCCTCCCGCAGGGTTCCGTCGACGACGACGTCCACGGCGGTGCCGGGTGAGTCCGTGCCCTGCACGACGAGGTGGGTCAGGTCCACGTCGAGCTCCAGGACCGCCGCGTCGGTGAGCGCTTCGATGCGCACACCCGAAGGCACCGTGCTCATGAAGTCCAGGGTGGGATCGGCCAGTTGAGCGCGTGCCGCGGCCGGGACCCGGTGGAAGGTCACCCCGGCGCTGTCGGTCGCCGTCTCGACGGCGCCGGCCACACACTCCAGTGCCTGCTTCAGGGCCGAACGCATCACACACCCCGCCTCTTCCGTCCGGCGCCGTCCCCGCTCCGCGGTCCGCTCAACGCTTCAGCCCCGACAGGATCAGCTCCGCGAGCTCGGCGCCGATGTCGGCCGGAGACTTGCTCCCGCCGGGCCGGTACCACGTGTGCATCGAGTTGGTGAAGCCGAAGACCGACCAGGACACCACTTCCGGGGACGCCTGCGTGGCGAACGACCCGGCCTGCTGACCCTCCCGCACGATGGCGCGAAAACGCTCCTGGTAGTGCCGCCACTGCTCCTCCAGTGCCTGCCAGTGCGGGGAGTCCGAACGCCCGCCCTTGGCGAAGACGGCCGACTCCTTGGCGCCGGCCGCCGTGAGGACCACCAGGTCCACGACGACCTCCCGCAGCGTCCGGTCCGGGTCGTGCCCCTGGGCCAGGATCCGCTCCAGGGACTCCAGTTCGCGGCCGAAGACCCTGCCGTAGATCTCGAAGAGGATCTCGTCCTTCGACGCGAAGTAGTGATACAGCGCGCCCTTGGTCACGCCCGCCTTGGACACGATCTCCTGGACTCCGGTGGCGTCGAAGCCCTTCGCGGCGAACAGGTCCAGCGCCACGTCGAGGATGCGCCTGCGCACCTCGGGGTCGGAAACCTTCGGCCTGCCCATCGCTGTCCTCCGGCTGGTGTCTCAGGGGCGGTTCGTACGAGGGACAGCACATCCCGGCCATGGAAATTTGTCAATGCCGACCGGTTGGTATTGAAACGGATGCGTGCTAGAAATTCGGCCATGTTCACGACGCCGCTCGAGATCAGGGGGCCGTTCCGGGCCCCGCGCAACCTGCTGCTCGACCAGACCTACGGGGATCACGCGGGGATCCACGACCCTGCCACCGCACAGCGGTTGGGTGTCGCGGGAGCGGCGGTCGAGGGGCCCACCCACTTCAGCCAGTACGACCCCCTGGCGGCCCGGATGTGGGGCGAGCAGTGGTTCTCCTCCGGCTGTCTGAGCGCACACTTCGAGGCCATCTGCCTCGACGGCGAGCGGACCCGGGCGACCGCCGCCTTCACCGGGAACCGGGCGCTGATCCACACCTCGAAGGAGGACGGCACACGTGTCCTGTCCGGCACCGCGACCCTCGGCGACGAACCGACCGCCCTGGACGAGCGGCTGGCCCGGCTCCGCCCCCTGCACCGGCCCGTGATCTTCGAGGGGTGGAAGCCCGGCCGCACCGGCGCTCGGCCCGAACACGTCCGGATGGGCCCCGACACCCACCTGGGCGACCTCTATCCGTTCACCCTGAACCGCAAGCTGGAGACGATCACCGAGCCCAGCCCCTGGTACACCGGCCCGGACAACCCCTGGGGCCGGCCGATCGTGCCGCTGGAGATGATCAGCGTGCTCGCGATGTCCACCTGGGCCGAGTCCGGCCTCGTCAAGGCCGAGCCCACGGTCGGGCTCTTCCTCGACCTCCAGATCAAGCTTCTCGCCGGTCCCGTGTTCGTGGACGCGCCGTACGTGCTGGAGCGCGAGGTCGTCGCGCTGGGGGAGACCCGACGGACGGAGACGGCCTGGGTGCGGACCACTGTCACCTGCGAGACGACCGGGTCCGCCGTCGCCGAAGTCCTGCTCCACCAAGGCGTGTTCAAAGAGTCCTACCCGGACTATCCGCACGACCCGGAGTATCCGCAGGCCTCGAACTCCCCGGGAGGATCCCGTTGAGCCACTACCGCAGCAATCTGCGCGATCTGCGCTTCAACCTCTTCGAGGTGCTCGGCCTCGACCGCCGGCTCGGCACGGACCGCTTCGAGGACATCGACGCCGACACCGCCCGCGCCATCCTCACCCAGGTCGAACAGCTCGCCACCGGGCCGGTGGCCGCGTCGTTCACCGACAGCGACCGCAACCCGCCCACGTACGACCCGACAACCTGCTCCGTCACCCTGCCCGAAGCGTTCCGCCGCAGCTACCAGGCCTACATGGACGCCGAATGGTGGCGGCTCGACCTGCCCGTCGCTGCCGGCGGCACGCCCGCACCCCGCGCCCTGTGGTGGGCGGTCATCGAGATGATCCAGGGCGCCCACGCACCGGTCTACATGTACGGCAGCGGCCCCGGGTTCGCCGGTCTCCTGCACCGGCTCGGCACCCCCGAACAGGCCCGGATCGGCAACCTCATGATCGCCCGCCGGTGGGCCGCGTCGATGGTCCTCACCGAGCCCGACGCCGGCTCCGACGTCGGAGCCGGCCGCACCCGGGCCGTACGACAGTCCGACGGGAGCTGGCACATCGAGGGCGTCAAGCGGTTCATCACCTCGGGAGAGCACGACCTGGCCGAGAACATCGTCCACTTCGTGCTGGCCAGACCCGAAGGCGCGCAGCCCGGCACCAAAGGCCTCTCCCTCTTCCTGGTCCCCAAGTTCCACTTCGACCCCGCCACCGGCGAGACAGGGGAGCGCAACGGGGTCTTCGCGACGCACGTCGAGCACAAGATGGGCCTGAAGGCCTCCACCACCTGCGAGCTGACCTTCGGCGCGGACACACCCGCGGTCGGCCGGCTGCTCGGCGACGTGCACGACGGCATCGCCCAGATGTTCCACGTCATCGAGTCCGCGCGCATGCAGGTCGGCGTCAAGGCCATCGCGACCCTGTCCAGCGGCTACCTCCACGCACGCGAGTACGCCCGCACCCGCGTCCAGGGCGCCGACCTCACCCGCACCGCCGACAAGGCCGCGCCCAGGGTCACCATCGACCGGCACCCCGACGTACGGCGCATGCTGATGCTGCAGAAGGCGTACGCGGAGGGCCTGCGCGCGCTCTATCTCTACACCGCCGACTGGCTCGACCGGGACGACGTGGACCGCACCACGGCGGCCGTCCTGAACGACCTGCTGCTGCCGGTCGTCAAGGGCGTCGGCTCCGAGCGTTCCTACGAACAACTCGCCCTGGCCCTCCAGACGTTCGGCGGCTCCGGCTACCTCCAGGACCATCCGCTGGAGCAGTACCTGCGGGACGTGAAGATCGACTCGCTGTACGAGGGCACGACCGGCATCCAGGGCCTGGACTTCTTCTTCCGGAAGATCTCCCGCGACGGCGGCGCGGCACTGTCGGTGCTGACCCGTGAGATCCAGGGCTTCCTCGACGGCATCGCGGCCGAGGGCCGGCTCAAGACCGAGCGAGCCGCGGTGGCCGCCGCCCTCGCGGATGTACGGGCCATGGTCGACGTGATGCTCGGCTGGCAGCGGGACACGGGCGAGCGCCCCGAAGAGGTCTACAGGACCGGCCAGAACACCACCCGGCTGCTGATGACCTTCGGCGACCTCATGATCGGCCATCTGCTCCTCCGCCAGGCCTCGGTGGCCCTCACCGCACTGGACGCGGGCACGGCCGAGCCGGACTTCTACACCGGCAAGCTCGCCGCCGCCCGGTTCTTCGCCTCGACGGTCCTGCCCGAACTGGCGGGCCGGCTCGCCGTCCTGCGGCAGACCGACCACCACCTCATGGAGATACCGGACGGGGCCTTCTGATGCACCGACTGAGCGCCTTGCGGCAGGCCGAAGCGATCCGGGCCGGTGAACTGACCCCCGTCGAGCTGGTCGAGCACTATCTCGACCGGATCGAGCGCCTCGACCAACAGGTCGGCGCGTTCTCCCACGTGGCCGCCGACCAGGCCCGCGCCGCGGCCCGCGCCGCGGAGAAGCGGCTGACCGGGCGGACCGGGCGGAGCGGCGCGACGGAACTGCCACCCCTGTTCGGCGTTCCCACCGCGGTCAAGGACCTCACCGCCACCCGCGACATGCCGACCACCTTCGGCTCGGCCGCCTTCAAAGGCTTCACGCCGCCCGTCGAGGCGCACGTCGTCCGGCTGCTGCGCGAGGCGGGCACCATCAGCCTCGGCAAGCTGAACGCCGCCGAGTTCGGCCTGTCCCCCTACACCGACACCTACGCGGGATCCTCGCGCACGCCCTGGGACCTCACTCGCACCGCGGGTGGCTCCAGCGGCGGATCGGGCGCGGCCGTCGCCGCCGACCTCGTGCCCTTCGCCCACGGCAACGACGCGGGCGGGTCCGTGCGCATCCCGGCGAGCGTGTGCGGGGTCTTCGGCTTCAAGCCGTCCCGGGGCCGGATCAGCAACGGCCCCCTCGCGCCGGACCCGGTCATCCAGCTCTGCCAGGGCCCGCTGGCGCGTACGGTCGCCGACGCGGCGGCCCTCCTCGACGCGATGGCCGGTCCCCAGCCCGGCGACCTGTTCTGGGCGCAGCCGCTGCCCGACGGCGACAGCTTCCTCGACCGGTCCGCACGGGAACCCGGACGCCTGCGCATCGGCCGGTTCATCCACCCCGGCAGCGACGAGGTCGACGTCCATCCGGACGTCGTCACCGCGTACGAGCAGGCCACCGCGCTCCTGGTCTCCCTCGGGCACGAGGTCGAGGACATCGAGCCGCCGTTCGGGTCCTCGATGGTCGAGGAGTTCCGGGACGTGTGGTCCGTACGCTCCCTGCGCGTACCGGTGACCGACGAGGACCTGCTGCTTCCGCTCACCCGGTACTGGCGTGAGCGCGGCCGGTCCGTCAGCTCCGAGCGGTTCCTCGGGGCGCTGCAGGACATCCAACTGCGCGCTGTTCAGGCGATGACCGCCGCCCACCGGTTCGACGCGGTCCTGAGCCCGACCCTGGCGCTGCCCCCGCAACGCCCCCAGTGGTTCAAGGAACACGGCCCGGCGACCGACCTGAAGCGCCAGTTCCTGGCATCCCCCTACGCCGCCGCGCAGAACGTCACCGGCCAGCCCTCGGCGAGTCTGCCGCTGCACTGTTCCGCGCAGGGACTGCCGATCGGGGTCATGCTGACCGGCCGGCTCGGAGAGGATGCGCAACTCCTCTCCCTGTGTGCCCAGTTGGAGGAGGAACGGCCCTGGGCCGGACGCCGGCCCCCGCTCTGAACGACGCCTCGATCGATCCCGAAAGCACTCGAGGTGCCGAAAGCACCGACGTACCCGAAGCACCGACAGCACGTACCCGCACACCCCGTGGTCGCGCATTCGCGCAGGCGCACAATCCAGGAGGCACCCCATGGCACGTGTTCCACTCAGATTCGGCGTCTGCGCCCTGGCCCTCGGCCTCGCCGTGACGGGCTGCACCACGTCGGCCGACGACACCGGCGGCAAGGACGGCGGGAAGAAGGTCAAGGTCTCCATCGCCACGTCCTCCGACCCGACCAGCCTGGACCCCCAACTGGGCACCGTCGCCGCCGACTTCGTCTTCGCCCGCATGCTCGACGACCAGCTCGTCCGCCGCGACGACAAGGGGAAGATCATCCCCGGCCTCGCGTCCCGGTGGAAAGCCGACGCGAAAACGGCCGAGTTCACGATCCGCTCGGACGCCAAGTGCACCGACGGAACGAAGGTCACCGCTTCCGGCGTGGCGAAGGTGCTGACCCGGTTCGCCGACCCGGCCACCAAGTCGACCGCCGCGAGCCAGGTCTTCGGCCCCGGCGCCAAGGTCACTGCCACCGGCGACGACGCGACCGGCACCGTGTCCGTGAAGCTCGACAAGCCCTGGTCCGACCTGCTCTACGGCCTTGCCCTGCCTCAGGCCGGCATCGTCTGCCCCGCCGCCCTCGACAAGCCGGAGCTGCTCAAGTCCGGCAAGAAGGGCGCGGGCACCGGCGCGTACTACATCCAGTCCGCCGAGCCCGGCGCGCGGTACACACTGAACGCGGTCGAGGGATACACGGGCTGGGCGACGTACAAGAACATGCCCAAGGGCACGGTGCCCGACGTCGTGGAGATGCCCGTCATCCAGTCCGAGGCCACAATGGCGAACAACCTCGCCGCGGGCACCCTCGACTACGCGGCCTTCACCGGCCCGGACGTCGCCAGGTTCGTCAAGAACGACAAGTTCACGATCAACCCGGCACCCATCGTCCGGATGATGGTCGTGTTCAACGAACGCAAGGGCCACCCCGGCGCCGACGCGAAGGTCCGCGAGGCCGTCGCCCGGAGCCTGGACCGCAAGGCCTTCAACCGGGCCGTCACCCGCGGCAGCGGAACTCTGATGAGCAGCATCACCGACGCGAGCGTGCCGTGCGCCAACAAGAACGAGTCCCTGCTCGCCAAGACGGACCCGGCCGCCGCCAAGGACGTGCTCAAGGGCATGAAGATCAAGCTGGTCGGCACGAACGCCGTCGCGTCCGGCTCCGGCAACGAGTACGTCCAGGCCGCGCTGAAGGCCGCGGGCGCCGACGTGTCCCTGCGCAACGCCGACAGTGCCACCTGGGGCAACGACGTCATCAGCAACAAGGGCGACTGGGACCTCACCGTCCTGCCCAACCTCAACCTCACCAACCTGCTGACCACCCCGGCCAGCCTCTTCGCAGGACCCGGCCCGGCCGACGGAGGCCGCAACTTCCCCGGCACCCGCAACACGGACTTCGAGCAGGGCTTCGGCGCGGCGATGGCCACCACCGACGAGGCCGCGAAGTGCGCCGCCTGGGACAAGGCGCAGAAGGCGCTCCTCACCCGCTTCGACGTGGTCCCGATGGCGACGGTGAACCTGAACTACACCACCGCGGCCCGCGTCTCCATCGCCGCCCCCGACGGCCTGCTCGCCCCCGAGACCGTCCGCGTCGCCCCGTAGCCCCGGCCCGTGACACCCGGACCGGCCGGGGCCCAGCCGCCCCGGCCGGTTCTCCGCCCCAAGTGAGGAGAGTCGTGGAGACTTTGACCGCATCCCTGAAGGCGGCCACGCCGAAGACCGCCGGCTCCCCGTGGCCGCGGTTCCTACTCGGTCGTCTCGCCGGCCTCGCGGGTGTGCTCGTCACGCTGGTCGTCGGCACGTTCCTGATCGTCCAGCTGATCCCGGGCGACCCCGCCCAGGTGATGGCCGGACCCGACGCCGGACCGGCACGGATCGAACAGATCCGGCACGCGCAAGGACTGGACGAGCCGCTGCTCACCCAGTTCCTGCACTACGCGAGCGGCCTGCTGCACGGCGATCTCGGCACGTCCTTCGCCAGCGGCCTGCCGGTCTCCGACATCATCACCGACCGGCTTCCCTTCACCGCCCAGATCGCCCTGCTCGCCGTCGTGATCGCCCTCGCCGTCAGCATTCCGCTCGGCATGGCCGTCGCGGTGGCCTGCCGAGGGGGCCGCCGCAGGACACTGGACACCGCGTTCACCTCGGTGACCTCGATCCTGGGCTCCGTCCCCGAGTTCGTGCTCGCCAGCCTGCTCATCATGCTCTTCGCGATCAAGCTCAAGATGCTGCCACCGTCCGGCGCCGCCACCCTCGACGCGACGATCCTCCCGGTCCTCGCCCTGACCATCGCCCCCGTCTGCACCCTGGCCCGCGTCGTCCGCCGCGAGACCGCGACCGTCCTGGCCATGGACTACATGCGCACCGCACGCGGCCGCCGCCCCGGCGCACTACGGCTCTACGCACGCCACGCCCTGCCCAACCTGATGACCAGCACCCTCACCCTCGGCGGCCTGATCCTCACCGGGCTGCTCGGCGGCGCGGTCATCGTCGAGTTCGTGTTCGCCTGGCCCGGACTCGGTACCGGAGTGCTCGACGCCCTCGTCAAGCGCGACTACCCGGTGATCCAGGGCGTCGTCCTCGTGCTCGGCGTCCTGGCCACCCTCCTCAACCTCCTCGTGGACGTCGTCCTCGGCCTCCTCGATCCCCGCAGCCTCCGCGGAAAGGCGGGCGACGCATGATCGACAAGCTCCGCAGGTCACCCGTCCTGGCCCTCGGCCTCACCGGACTCGCCCTCTTCGTGGTCCTCGCCACCGTCGCTCCCGCCGTCTGGGGCGACCGGGCCGCCACCCTCACCGACCAGACCCATCTGGGGGCCTCCGCCGCGCACTGGTTCGGCACGGACGCGCTCGGCCGGGACATCTTCGCCCGCACCATGGTCGCCACCCGGCTCACCCTGCTCATGTGCCTGGCGACCACCGCCATCGCCGCCGTGGGCGGCATCGGCTTCGGCGCGGCGATCTGGGTGGCCGGCCCGCGCGTACGGGCCTTCGGGCAGCGCCTCGTCGACGTACTGATCTCCTACCCCAGCGTCATCTTCGCCCTCGCCCTGGTCGCGATCCTCGGCCCCGGCGCCGTCACCTCCGTCGTCGCGATCGGCCTGGCGACCTGCCCCGCGTTCGCCCGCCTCACCACCAACCTCGCCGCGTCCATCGCCGGCCGGGACTTCGTCTCCACCGCCCGCCTGCTCGGTGTGTCCCCGGGCCGGCTGCTGCGCCGCCACATCCTGCCGAACATCGCCGAGCCGCTGCTGGTGCTGCTCGCGGTCGCCTTCACCGTCTCCCTGAAGGCGCTGTCGGGACTGTCGTTCCTCGGCGTCGGCGTCCAGGCGCCGGACTACGACTGGGGATCGGTCCTCAACAAGGGCCTCGAAGGCATCTACCTCAACCCCTGGCCCGCGCTCGGCCCCTCCCTCGTCATCGTTCTCGCCGGGCTAGCCGGCGGGCTGACCGGCGACGGACTCGCCGCCGCGATCAACCCCGCGGCCCGCCGCAAGCGCGGCTACCGCGCCCGGATCGAAGCACTCACCAGCGCTTCGCGCACCGGCGACGCACGCACCAGTCCCGCTCCCACCGGCGACGTACTCACCAGCCCCGCTCCGACCGGCGACGCACTCGCCGTCGCCGACCACCTCAGCGTCGTCCTGCCCGACGGCACCCGCCTCGTCGACGACATCTCCTTCACCCTCGCCCCGGGCGAAGTCCTCGGCCTGGTCGGCGAGTCGGGCTCGGGCAAGAGCCTGACCGCGATGGCCCTGGCCCAACTCCTGCCCGACGACCTCACAGCGGTGGCCGGCACCCTCAGGGTCGGCGACCTCGACCTCACCGGCAGACCACCGGCCGCACGCCTGGCCACCGAGATCGGCATCGTCCACCAGGACCCGTCCGCCGCGTTCAACCCCACGCTCAAGCTCGGCGGCCAGCTCACCGAAGCCCTGCGCATCCACGGCCGCACACCCCGCAAGGCCGCCGCCCGACAGGCCGCCGACCGACTCGCCGCGGCCCGCGTGACCCTGCCCGAACAACGGCTCCGGCAGTACGCCCACGAACTGTCCGGCGGCATGCGCCAGCGCGCCATGATCGCCTCGGCGCTGCTCACCTCGCCGAAGCTCCTCATCGCCGACGAGCCCACGACCGCACTCGACGTCACCGTGCAGGCAGAAGTCCTCGGCCTGCTCCGCGAGGCCAACGAGAACGACGGAACCACCGTCCTGCTCATCTCCCACGACATCGGTGTCGTCTCCGCCGTCTGCGACCGGGTCCTCGTCCTGTACGCGGGCCGCATCGTCGAGGCGCTGCCCATCGAGCGTCTCCGCGCCGGCGACGCCGACCACCCCTACACGCAGGCACTGCTCGCCGCCACGCCCACCCTCCACTCCGCGGTCGACGAACCCCTGGCCTCCCTGCCCGGCCGGCCCCCGCACCCCGCCGACCGCCCCGCGGGCTGCGCCTTCGCACCACGCTGCCCCGGCGCCCGCCCGCAATGCCACGAGGAGGCGCCGCCGTTGACGTCCACCGGCACCGGGGCCGCCGCCTGTCACGCACTCACCTGGGACAAGGAGCAGGTCGGATGACCGAGCCACTACTGCGGGTCCAGGACCTCGACGTCACGTTCGGACGGCAACAGGTGCTCAAGCAGGTCAGCCTCACCGTCCCCGAGGGTCGCACCGTCGGCCTCGTCGGTGAGTCGGGCTCCGGGAAATCGACCCTGGCCAAGGCCGTCGTAGGACTGGTCAGACCGTCCGCGGGACGCATCCTGCTCGACGGCGTCGACCTCACCCACACCCGGCGCACCGTCGCCGAGCGCCGCCGCGTCCAGATGATCCCGCAGGACCCGTACGCCTCCCTCAACCCGCGCATGACCGTGGGCGAGACGCTCGCCGAAGCGCTCGACCCGCGCCGCGCCGACGTGAAGAAGCACCGGGCGGAGATCGAGGCGCTCCTCCACCGCGTGGCCCTCGACGGCGAGGCCGCCACGCGCCACCCCCAGGCCTTCTCCGGCGGCCAGCGCCAACGCATCGCCGTGGCACGGGCGTTGGCGGTACGACCCGCCCTGATCATCGCGGACGAGATCACCTCCGCACTGGACACCTCGGTACAGGCGGAGGTGCTCGGCGTCCTGCGCGAAATGCGCGCCGAACTCGACCTGACGATGCTGTTCATCTCCCACGACCTGGCCGTGGTCCGGCACGTCTGCGACGAGGTGGCCGTCCTGCGCCACGGAACCCTGGTCGAAGCAGCGCCCCGCGACGTGCTGTTCACGACCCCGCGGCACGACTACACCAGACTGCTGCTCGACAGCGTCCCGGACGGGGGCCCGCTGCGCTGAAAGCCGGACACGGAGCCGCTCAGAACCTCGGCCGGTCGTCCACCGCGACCAGATTGTGCTCGCGCAGGGTGTAGATCAGCCCGTCGTCCGCATTGAGGTGCGGACCGCTGTACCAGGCGCCGTTGATCCCCGCGATCACGGTGGTGACCGCGAACGTCCTCGGGTGGAACCGGAACAGCGTGGTGTCGGAGACTCCGTAGACCGCGCCGCGATTGGTCACCAGTGCGGCGAAGCCCTTGCAGACCTTGCTGATGTCCGCGGTGAACACCACCTTCCTGGTGCGCAGATCGATCACGAACTGCCCGCCCTTGGTGGTGACTCCGTAGAGGTGGTGGCCCTGCACCGCGAGGGCCGCGATCCCGGCGTCCTGATGGGTCTCCAGGCGCCACCGTTCCGTGCCGTCGAGCGGGTCCACGGCGACCACGGTGGCCCGCGGCCCCGTCCTGAGGGCGTTGTCACCGCCCAGATAGGCGACGCCGTCCCGATGGGCGACCGCGCGGACGTGTTGCTGCTCGTCGATCGGATCGAGGTACGAGACCGACTTCCCGGTGCGCGGAGAGTACGTCCACAGCGCGCCGCCGCCTTCGGTGTCGCTCTGCACACCGACCAGGAGCAGCTGGTTCAGCGGGTCCCAGGAGACGTCGAGCGGCCGGTTCTGCACGCTGGGGAAGGCCGCCACCTGTTCGGGGCCTTGGCCGGAGGCCGGGCTGTAGCGCCAGATGCCCTGAGCGTTGTACTGCCCGGTGTAGACGCTGCCCTCGATGACCTCCAGGTCCTTGGCCTCGCCGGGTGCGCGCAGGTTGAGCGGTTCGCCGCCGCGCAGACTGTGCCGGGCGATGGCGCCGGTGCCGCCCACGTAGACATGGCCGCCGCCGGCCGCGACACCCATGCCCGCCTGGGGCCGCGCGGGGGCGCCGGCCTCGCCCAGATCGCTGATCCGGGAGGTGCGCGCCACCAGATCGATCTCGGCGACGAACCCGTACGCCGACACCACGATCAGCTGTCCGTCCCGGTGGTCGATGCCCCAGATCTCCCCGAGGTCGGGGCCGTCGAACTCCAGCGCGCCGACCTTCTTCTCCTCCGGGTCGTAGAACTGCACGCCCTTGTCGGTGGCGTAGTAGATCCGGTTGCCGTCGGTGGCGAAGGTCTTGACGGTGGTGCCGTTGCTGGGCAGCACGGTGTACGAGGACAGGTCGTCCAGGTCGAGTACGGCGAACTTGGCGGGCTCCGCGGCACCGGAGGTGCCGACCACCAACTGCCTTCCGAGGACCGCTATTTCGCGAAGGCTCGGGTCCTTCTCCAGCTCTCTGGGAACGACATTGGTGAAGGTCTTCTTCGCCCTGTCGTAGGCGTAGAGGGACGCTTTGCTCGCCGCTCCGCCACCGGACAGCACGCTGCCGGCGCCGAAGAAGACGGTGGTGTCGGTGGCCGCGACCGCGCGGGCCAGGGTGGCACCCGGGTCGGGGGTGCCGAGGTCGGTGACGGTGCCCTTGGCAGGGTCGTACTCCCACAGGACCGGTGGCTTGGTGGGGATGCCTCCGACCGCGTAGACCGTGCCGTCGGGGGCGACCGCGAGGTCACGGATGTCCCGGTCCTCGGTGCGGCCGAGGGCGACGGCGGGCTTACCGGTGTTGGACAGGTCCCAACGGAAGAGGTTGGGCCTGCCCTCGTCGCCCTTGAGCAGGACGCCTATGTAGAGCCAGCGGCCGGTCGGGTCGGCCGCCATGGCCTGGATGCTCGGCTCGGGACCGGCGGGGAGATCGGTCTGGGCCACCACCTTGCGGCTCGGCAGGTGGAAAGCGATCACACTCGCCGGCTTGAGGTTGCGGGAGCCGATGTAGACGGTGTCGCCCACCAGCACCCCGCTCATCAGCGAGAACTGGACGAGCCCGGGACCGAGATCGGTGACCGTGGTGGTCGGCGCCGTGCCGTCCGCCGCGTGGGCCGGGGAGAAGAGCCCCGCGTCGCCGGCGACCGCGAGGCCGAGCGCGCCGCCGGCCTGGATCAGGCGGCGCCTGCTCATGGAGGAAGAGCCGGTCATGAGTACACCTCGCTGTACATGGGGGTGGGTGGATGCGGTCCGGGACCGGATGGAGCCGGCCGGGTGGAGCCGGCCGGGTGTGGCCGGGTCAAGGCAGGTCGAAGATGCGGATGTCGTCGTGGCGCACGATCCGGGTGGGCACGTCGCCCTTGGCCGGCGACTCCGAGGGCCGGTAGAGGCCCCACTTGAGGTAGCCGTGGTCGGCCGGGTTCTGCGGCTTGTAACTGACGATGTCCTGGTACGAGGCCATGGGCCGGTAGCCGGACTCCCCGGGCAGCCGTACCGAGACCTTGAACCAGCCGGTGGCGTCGGTGGCCCAGTGGGCGTCGACGCGGAAGTCCAGCCACTGGTTGATGTACGGGCGGAAGTCCTGCACCACGGTGGACTGGAGGTTCAGGTTCGGCGCGCGGAAGGCGATGTCGTTGCGCTTCGTCATGAGGTAGAAGCCGGGTGGGTTCCCGCCCGCGTACTTGCCCTGGAAGAAGATGTCGCCGCTGTCGCTGTCGCCGGCGGTGAAGGGCTTCCAGTCCTTGAGCTGGACGCTGAACTCGTAGCGCTGGGTGTCTCCCGGGACGAACTGGCCCCGGGGGAGCAGGTCGGTGGCGCTCTCGCTGCGCGGTGCCCCGTCGGACTCGTAGGCCGGGTCGCCGAGTGTGACCTTGTGCTGGACTCCGTGGGTACCGGTGCGCCCGGGCTCGATCACGGCGGAGGCGTCCGGTGCCGTGGCATGGGTCGTGGTGAGGCCGGCGATCCCCGAGTCGAGGGTGCCGCTCTCGTAGTCGACGTCCAGTTCGGCCGAGGCGATGCGGCCGGGCGGGCGGTGCGGCTCCCCGCCCTGTGCGGAGGGCGCGTTCAGCAGGGACGGAACGGCGAGTGCTCCGACGGACAGGAGCAGGGGAAGTGAGCGCTTGACGTTCAAGTCATCCTCCGAATTCACGGAACCAGCGGGAGAGCGTGGGGGGCGACGACGAGCCACTCGCCGAGCTTCATTCGATGTCGCTTTGACGCTGCCCGGCGGGGGCATCCTGGCATGCAACTAAGCGATATCGAAAGAAGGTTGCGTGAAGATCTTGGTTCCGCAGGTGAACTGGCGATCGTTCGAGGCAGATAATCGGGATTGATCGCTCAGTCCATATGAATCAAAGTCGGGAGGTGTGACGGTGTGACGAGTGCGACCACGTCACCTTCGTTTCGGGCAGATACTTTCGTATGACACAGCAGTGCACCCCCGGGCCTGGAAGGCCTCGGGGGTGCGGAGCGTCTTCACGCCGGGCCGGGTCCGTCGGGCAAGCGCCCGACGGACCCGGTGGCGGCTGGTCAGACTCGGTCGGCGGCGATCAGGACGTACTGGAAGGAGCCGTCCTTGTAGGAGTTGATGAACGCTTCCTCGATCCCCGTGACCAGGGAGGACGTCGCCCGCAGCTCCCAGTAGGGCAGGGTGGCGGGGGTGAGGTCGATGACGGCCTGCGGGACCAGGCGGTTGTCGGCCATCGCGCGCAGGTACTCACGGCGCGAGTGGATGTTGCACTCGAAGTGCGCGTTGATCTGCGAGACCCACTTCGACGGCTGCCCGTACCGCGGGTTCCAGCAGCCGGTGATGGTCACGTAGCGGCCGCCGACCTCGAGGATGCGGGAGTGCTCCGCCATGAGGTCCTGCAGGTCGACGTACATGCTCGACTCGTTGTTCCACGACGCCGCGGCCCGCCCGGTCTCGAACGGCATGTCGAGCATGTTGCAGACCTGGGCGCGTACGTGGTCCTGGATGCCCAGCTCCTGGGCGCGCCGGTTGGCGAACTCGGCCTGCTTGGCCGACAGGGTGACACCCTCGAGCTTGCTGCCGAAGCGCTGGTGCGCCATCACCATGGAGCCGCCGCGCCCGCAGCCGGCGTCCACCAGGGTGTCGTCGCGCCCGATGCCGCCGAGGTTCTCCAGGAGGACGTCGGTCTGCGCCGACTCCAGCCGGTGCAGCTCGGCGATGAGCTTCTTCTCGCTCTCGCTGTCCTCGGGGTCGCCGAGTGCGGCGTGGTCGACGTCACCGATGCCGTAGTGGTGGTGGTAGAGACCGTCGACGTCGCCGAGACGCAGGTTCACGGGCCGGGCCTCCCCGTCCCAGTAGCGCGCGATGTCGCCCTGGTAGGGGGTCGCCGGGCCGGGGATGGACACGGAGGCGGAGGTGGCGGTGAGCTCGGTGCTGGTCGTGCTGGTCACAGATGAGTCCATTCTTCCTACCAGAAGTCCGGCAGGCTGTAGCGATAGGTGTTGGTCTGGTGCCAGTGGTGGTTTCCGTCGACCCAGGCGGCCACGCCCCGCAGGAAGCGGTGCACCGTCGGGATCGGGCAATCGGCGGCGAGGGCCGCGGCGTTGCTCTCGAAGTCGTGCATGAGCTCGTTGTGGACCTCGACCGACTTCAGATAGGCGTCCCGGTCGGACAGGCCCTCCCGCTCGGCGATCACGACGGGCAGGTTCAGGTGATTGCCGGGAGCGTCGAGTTCCTTGGTGTACGAGTACAGGTCGTTCACGATCGTCGTGGCGTTCCCGGCGAGCGCGATGACCTTCTGCATGGCCGTCTGGGCGTGCAGGTCCGCCGGCAGTTCGTAGCCGCCGACGGTGTCGGTGATGGTCGGGCAGGGGCGGAAGTTGTTGAACTGGCGCATCGCCAGGTACTCCCACACCTCGGGTACGTGGTTCATCTGGGCCCAGGCGGCCTCGGCGAGGTACCCCAGGTGGAGCCGGGCCATGTCGTGCCGGTACCGGTCGCTCTGGGAGGGGGTCGCCGCCTGGTCGAAGTAGGCCATGGCGGAGCGGTAGGCGCGCCGGGGCGCGTCCGAGTGGAGAGACTCCGCCCACGGCGCCTGGTACTCCTGCGTCGTGTACACGGGGTCGAGCGCGGTGTGCGCCAGCAGGAGCCGTTCGCCGAGCCCGTCGGGTGAGCCGCCGTGGTCCTCGCAGTAGCAGTCGTCGACCGCGTTCTCGGCCACCATCAGGCGGGTGGCGATCATCAGGTGGTCGATGGTGGGCGCGTCCGGGTGGCAGCCGACCATGTAGCGGCCCACGGAGAAGCCGTCGAACTGCTCCTCCCACTCCTCGGGGTACAAGGAGACCTCGTCCATCGCCCAGGACTTGATCCTGCGGCTGAGTTCCTCTACGCGCACCGGGTCGGGCTCGGCCACCGGGTGGTAGTAGAGACCCGGGATCGGGGTGCCCTGCGCCTGGGGTTCCGGCGGCGGAGGCTCCGTCGGGACCTGCGGGCGCGGGGTCAGGCTCAGGCCCGCCGTGCCCAGACCGCTGGGTCCGGGCAGGACCGCTTCCGGGCCGGGGACCTGTGCCGGAACGGAAGCCGCGGGTGGTGCGGGTACGGACGGCGCGCCGGACAGCTCGCCGGTGACGGCCTTGATGTCGCGGGCACGGGCAGCGACTTCGGCGAGGAAGTGCGCCGTGGAGCGGTCGGCGGCCGCCGGCAGGCTCGACTGGGGAGGTGTCGTCTCGGGGGCGGGCATCGGTGGCTCCTTCGTGGGGTGGGCGGCTGTCTCCCAGGGCCTTCCGGCGGGTGCGGCCGTCCCGGGCGGACCGGGGTGGCCGCACCGTGCCGTGCGGGCCGGGACCGCTACCGGGGCCAGCGGCCGATCTGTACGTTCTCCAGCACGCCGACCGCGTCCGGCACGAGGATGGCCGCGGAGTAGTAGGTGCTCACGAGATAGGACGTGATGGCCTGCTCGTTGATGTTCATGAAGCGGACCGACAGACCCGGCTCGTACTCGTCCGGCAGACCCGTCTGGTGCAGACCGATGACGCCCTGGTTGTCCTCGCCGGTACGCATGCAGAGGATGGAGCTGGTCCGCTCCTTCGTGATCGGGATCTTGTTGCACGGGAGGATCGGGACCCCGCGCCAGGCCGGGACCTGCTGACCGCCGAGGTCGACATGGTCCGGGTACAGGCCCCGGGCGTTGAACTCACGCCCGATCGCCGCGATGGTCTTGGGGTGCGCGAGGAAGAACTTCGACCCGCGACGGCGGCAGAGCAGCTCGTCCAGGTCGTCCGGGGTGGGCGGGCCGGAGTGCGGCTGGAGGCGCTGCTTGAAGTCGGCGTTGTTGAGGAGGCCGAACTCCTTGTTGTTGATGAGCTCGTGCTCCTGGCGTTCGCGCAACGCCTCGATGGTGAGCCGGAGTTGCTCCTTGGTCTGGTTCATCGGCTCGTTGTAGAGGTCGGCGACCCTCGTGTGGATGCGCAGGATGGTCTGGGCGACCGAGAGTTCGTACTCGCGCGGATTGAGCTCGTAGTCGACGAACGCGCCGGGCAGCTCGTGCTCGCCGGTGTGGCCGGCCGACATCGCGATCTCGGCCTCGCCGCGGTGGTTCTGCCGCTGGTGGGGGAGCGAGGTGAACTGGGAGATGTGGTCCCGCAGGGCGGGCGCCGTGGCGAGCACCGACTCGAAGTCGGCGCGCGACAGGGTGAGGAGGGTGCCCGCCGTCTCGGCGGTGGCGGTGTGCTGCCACGGGCCGCTGCCGTCCAGCAGGGCGTGGTCGCCGAAGCGGTCGCCGTCGGCCAGTACGTCCAGGGCGACCTCGTCGCCGTACTCGCCGACGGAGGTCTGGCTGATGCGGCCGTGGGCGATGAGGTGGAGCTTGTCGGCGCCCTGCCCGCGCTCCACCAGGGTCTCGCCGGCCTGGAAGTCGCGCTGGACGCAGCGGTCGGCGAGGGCGGTCAGGACCTCCACGTCGTCGAAGCCGCGCAGCATGGCCAGTTCGCCGAGCTCGCGGGGGATGACCCGGACGTCGCCGCCGTCCTGGATGAAGTCCACGCGTCCGTCGCCGACGGTGTAGGTCAGGCGGCGGTTCACCCGGTAGACGCCGCCCTTGGTCTCCACCCAGGGGAGCATCCGCAGCAGCCAGCGGGAGGTGATCTCCTGCATCTGCGGAGCGGACTTGGTGGTGGTGGCGAGGTTGCGGGCCGCCGCCGTGCCGAGGCTGGTTTGCTGAGGTGAATCCGGCTGTACTTCCGGGCTCGTGTCGACAGTCATCGGGGCGAACTCTCCTTGTTCAGAGCGGGGGTGGCACGTCTGCGGGCGTCATGCGGGCAGGCAGGAGAAACGAGGTCGGCCGTGCGAAGGGGTTTCCGTCCAGGTCCCACTCGAAGCTAGGGGCCGGGCCACCCCGTGGACCAAGCGAAACGGGGGACGTTAACTCGATCCGATGATCAAGGCTCGGGCGATGTTTGCCGGGACACCAGCGGGATTCAGCCCGGCTGAGACCCTGCTCCGGCCGCGTGTCCCGGCCGGGCAGCCGGTCGGTCGCCGACGGGGGCGGGTGGGGGCGGACGGGGCGCGGGCAGGGGAGTGCCCCTGTTTTCGGGCCGGGGTGGGCGGTCCGGTCGAAAGTGGGGACCGCCGCTTGCCGTCAGGGACCGTCGGCGCGGCGGCCGGCACCCCGGCTCAGGGCGTCGCAATCGCGCCAGGAATCGGACAGGGCGATGTCATGGCTGGGGGAGGGGTTCGATATAGGGAACCGCATCCGCACGAACGCGAATCGAGGTGTCCGGCGCGGGCTCGTCCGCGGCCGTTCCCGCCCCGGATCGCGCCCCGGATTTCGCCGCGGATTTCGACGCGAGTCGGGCACTGACCGACAGCGGGTCAGGCCATGAGGCCGTGCACCAGAGCCCGGAGGCCGGCCTGGTAGGTGTCCTCGGCGGTCAGCGGTGCCCAGCGGTCCGCCACCTGTGCCAGGCGCGGCAGTTCCTCGGCGTCGAGTCCGGCGAAGACCTGCTCCCGGTACGTCGCGCGGCCGTCGTCGGTGCGGCGCCGGGTCGCTGTCGTGCGGACCACGATCTCTCCGGCGGTGTAGTACCAGATCGCGCGGTAGCCGTGCACGGCCCGCTCGGGGGAGAGGCCGCCTTCGACCAGGCCGTCGACGATCTGCTCGACGAACCACAGCGCGCTCGTGGACATGAGGTCGTCCGCGGTCAGCACCTCCACGATCCAGGGGCAGGCGGCGAGGGCCTCGTGGATCGCGGTGGCGGCCACGACGACCCGCTCGCGCGGCTCGGCGGGCAGTTCTGGCCGGTGCAGGGTGCGGGTGGCGTAGTCGTCGAGGAGGAGGACGAGGAGTTCCTCCTTGTCGCGGACGTGGTGGTAGAGCGCCATCGGTGTACTGCCGATCTCCGTGGCGAGGCGCCGCATGGTCAGCTTGCCCACGCCCGACTCGTCCACGATCCGGCGTGCTGTCCGGATGATCTCCTCGCGGGAGATACGGGGAGGTCGGCCCGGGGTTCTGCGCGGTGCGGACGGTTGCGGCATGCCCCCCATCATTCCTCAGGTGTCGACAGGGGCGAACCTCGGCGCTAGGTTTTCTTACATGTATAGAAACTCTCGTGGGAGGCCTGGAACGGTGCTGGCGGCAGCCGCCGTCGCCCAGTTCGTCGTCGCCCTGGACATGTCGGTGGTCAACGTCGCCTTACCCGCGATCCGTACGGCGCTGGACTTCGCGCCGCTGAACCTGTCGTGGGTGGTGCACGCCTACGCCCTCACCTTCGGCGGACTCCTGCTGCTGGGAGGCCGCGCGTGCGACCTGTACGGCCGGCGCCGGATGTTCGTCCTCGGGCTGGCCGTCTTCGCCCTGTGCTCACTTGCGGGCGGGCTGGCCCAGGCCCCATGGCAGCTGATCGCGGCACGCGCCGGGCAGGGAGCGGGCGCCGCCGCGGCCGCGCCGGCCGCGCTCGCGATGCTCACCACCACCTTCCCCGAAGGTCCCCGGCGCGTCCGCGCGTTGGGGGTGTGGAGCGCGGTGAACGCCGCGGGCGGGGCGCTCGGCGTGCTGGCGGGCGGACTGCTCACCGAGTACGCGGGCTGGCGCTGGGTCATGCTGATCAACCTGCCCATCGTCGCCGTGGCGCTCGCGCTCGCCCTCCGAGGTGTCCCCGCCGATGTGGCGCCCGCCCGGCGCGACAAGCTCGACGCGCCGGGCGCCGTCCTGGCGACGGGCGGCGTCGGCCTGCTGGTGCTCGGCGTCGTCCGCACCGACACGCTCGGCTGGACCTCCCCGGCCACGTGGGCCACCCTCGCCGCCGCGGCCGCACTGCTCGCCGCGTTCGTCCTCGCCGAAGCGCGGACCACCACACCCCTGCTGCGCCTGGGCCTGCTGCGCAGCCGCTGGGTCTGCGGCGCGAACGTGCTGGTGTTCCTGGCCGCCGCCGGACAGTTCACGGCGTTCTACTTCGTGTCCCTCTACATGCAGCAGGTCCTGGGCACGGGCGCCGCCGCGACCGGCACCGCGTTCCTGCCCTTCTCCCTGGGCCTGATCGCGGGAACCGTCCTCGCCACCCGCCTCACCGCCACCCGCACCCCGCGCGTGTCCCTGGTGCCCGGCGCCCTCCTGGCCGCGGCCGGCCTCGCCTGGTTCGCCCTCATCAGCCCCGACGGCGGCTTCCTGACCGACGTGCTCGGCCCCTCCCTCGTCACCGGCGTCGGCGCCGGACTGGTCCTCGCGCCCGTCGCCGCCGCCGCGACCACGGGCATCGCCCCGCGCGAGGCAGGCATGGCCTCCGGCCTCATGAACAGCTCCCGCCAACTCGGCGGCTCCATCGGCCTGGCCGCCCTGGCCACCGTCGCCGCACACCGCACCGGAACAGCCACCGGCCCCGGCGCGCTCAACGACGGCTACGCCCTGGGTCTGGCCCTCGCCGCCGCCGTCTTCGTCCTCGCGGCCGTCGTCGCCATCGTCGTACTGCCACGTGGCCGGGCCGTCACCCCTGCCCCGCGGTCCACAACCTCCACCGAGAACCATTACCAGAACCAGAACCAGAACCAGTTGGAAGGAACCCCGTCATGACGACCACCGCGATCGACCTGTTCGCCTCCGCATTGCACTTCCACCCCGACGGCGAGGTCCGTGCCGCCGAGCGCCGAATGACGTCCGGCGGCTCCGGCGCCTGGCAGATCGCCACCTTCCACGTGGAGTCCGACGCCGATGTCCACGCCGACCACTGGGAGATGCACCCGGAGGCCGAGGAAGCGGTGTGCTGCCTCACCGGCGGCATCCGCCTCTACCTCCGCCCCGAAACCCCCGGCGAGGCCGAGGACATGGTGCGGCTGGAGGCCGGCGCCGCCGTCATCGTGCCCCGCGGCCGCTGGCACCGTCTGCAACTGGACGCCCCCAGCGACCTGATGTCGATCACCCTGCGCGACGGCACCCGCCTGGAGAAGCGCAACGACGCCCATCTCGACGAGGGCAACGACATCCGCTGACCGATCGGTGGCCCGGCACCACGCCTGCCGGGCCACCACCGATGAGTTCACAGAGCGCCACGGTCCAGAAAGGGTGTCTGACCGATCGTCAAACTCCCGTAGACGAAGCGCTGATGACGTCCCCGGCCAGGCGAACCTGGCCGCGTAATCCGGCCCTGCCCGTAGACCGGAACGGCGGCTCGCGATAATCGGCCGATGAGCTCCATCGAACGCCCCATCCCGCCCCTGAACGCCGACGAGCGCACCACGCTCGAGAGCTGGCTCGACTTCCACCGCACCACACTCGCCATGAAGTGCGAGGGCCTGGACGACAAGCAGGCCGCCACCACGTCCGTGCCGCCCTCCGACTTCACGCTCATCGGCCTGGTCCAGCACATGGCGGAAGTGGAGCGGAACTGGTTCCGCCGTGTGTTCGCCGGGGAACAGGCCCCGCCCATCCACGACCCCCAGGCCGATCCCTCCGCCCCCGACGGCGGCTGGGAACTGGCGGACGGCGCCACCCTGCACGGCGCTCTCACCACCTGGCAGTCGGAGATCGCCCACGCCCGCGCACACTGCGCCGACCGCGCCCTGACGGACACCGGCCGCTTCATGGACCAGGACGTCAACCTCCGCTGGATCTACGTCCACATGATCGAGGAGTACGCCCGCCACAACGGGCACGCGGACCTGCTCCGCGAACGCATCGACGGCGCCACCGGCGTGTAACGCCCGCCCGATCAGGCAGAGTCCGCCCCGTCGACGACGGAGCCGACGACCGACGACCGACGACCGACGGCCACGGCGCGCGGTCGCCGGTCGTCGGCAGGGGCGGCCTTCACTGCCGCACGATCATCCTCAGGGACCATCAGACCCGTGACGCCTTCCCCCACGGAGCCGATCCGGTTCGACCCGGTGGCCGACGTACCGGAAGGCGCGGGCTGTGACCGTTGGTACCGCTCGACCGAGCGACAACCGACAGCGCCCCAGGAGCCCGCATGACTCTCCCCCCTGCCCCCGCGACCAAGGGAGTGCGCGGCGCGTGGAAACGCGCGCACGCCCCGGTGCCCGGAGTTCCCCGGTGGGCCAGGATCGCGGCCTACGCCACCCCCCTTCACCGTGCTCCCCTCCGGCGTGTGGCGGATCATGACCGTCGTCTTCCACATCGGCGACGACGGTCCGCACGGCGACGGCACGCTCCCGTCGTGGCTGCCGGGCCCCGTGTACATCATCGCCCTGTCCGTCTTCTCCGAACTGCTGGCCTTCACCGCGATCGGGCTGATCGCCGCGTGGGGAGAGGTCCTCCCGCGCTGGATTCCGCTGCTCGGCGGGCGCAGAGTGCCGCCGCTCGCGGCCGTCCTGCCCGCCGCCCTCGGCGCCACGATCCTCACCGCTCTGTGGACGACCGCCTTCGTCACCTCGCTGTCCGGACTCACCATCCGAGGCGACCAACTCCCCAGCGACTACCCGACGAACACGATGCACGGCTGGGAACTCGCCTTCTTCCACGTCACCTACGCCCCGCTCCTCCTCTGGGGCCCCCTGCTGGCAGCGGTCTGCTTCGCGTACGGGCGCAGGCGCGCCACCCGCACCCGGACGTCCTAGTCGGCACAGCACGGCGGGGGCCGGAGTTGACCGGAGGGCCGTGACGTCTAGGCTCACCCTCCATGATCTTGCTGAGTGACCCCCAAGTGGCCAGAATCCCCGTGCAGGACTGCGGCGAGCCTCTCGCAGAGATCGCCTCGGCCCCGGAGATCACACTGGACTCCCGGGAGCGGGACGAGGAAGGGGCGTACGGCCGAGTGAGGGCCGGAGTGCTCGAACGTCTGCGTGCGGCCTCCGAGAAGCTTCCCGAGGGCGTCCGGTTCCTCGTCGTGGAAGGGCACCGCAGCAGCGCCGAGCAGGCGCGGCGGTTCGCCCTCTACGAGGACCGCCTGCGCGGCTCGGGCGTCACCGACCCTGCCGAACTGCGGCGCCGCGCCAGTGCCTTCGTCTCCCCGGTCGAGGTGGCGCCCCACTGTGCCGGGGCGGCCCTGGACCTGACGCTCGTCGATGCCGACGGTGTGGAGCTGGACATGGGTGGCGCCGTGAACGGCCACCGCACCGGCGACGAGAAGTACTGCCCGCTCGACGCCCCGGGACTGTCCGACCGAGCACGCCGCAACCGCGACCTCCTGGCCCGAAACATGGTCGACGCCGGCTTCGTCAACTACCCCACCGAGTGGTGGCACTGGTCCTACGGCGACCGCTACTGGGCCCTGATTACCGAGGCCGACAGCGCCCTCTACGGACCCGCCTGACCACCACGCGCCACATGTCGCGAGCCACGATTCGCGACCTCGCAGCCGGAACCGGCGACCAGCGCCTCGCCGAGCGGCGTACGCCGATAGAGCACCGACCGTCCGGACCGGGCGCGGACGAGCAGCCCCGCGCCGCGCAGAATGGCGAGGTGGTCCCCTACCGCGCCGGGTGCCATCGCGAGGCTTCGGGCGAGGTGACTGGTACTGGCCGGGGCATCAAGGGCCAGCAGCAGTCGGGCCCGGGCCCGGCCGACGAGAGCGGTGAGGGCGTCCGGGTGGGGGACGCTCTCCTGTTCGCCCCACAGGGCGGCGGTGCCGCGGGCACGGTAGATCAAGGACCTGGGCCAGGGATCGTCCAGATGCGCGCCGACATCCCCGACGAAGACCGACGGGATCAGCAGGAGCCCGTCGCCGGCGAGGCGGACCGTGCCACCTCGGAAGAAGCCGATCTCGATGCCACCGGCGCGCCAGGCGATGCCCGGGTGCAGGCTCTCGATGGCCGTGGCCCACCCGTGTTCGCCGATCACCCCCACCCGGTGCACGACATCGCGCTCACAGACCGCGCGCAGTTGCGGCCAGTCCGCGGCGAGCAGCTCGTGCCACGCCCGGTCCATCGCCTCGGCGATCCTGGACACGGCGTCCGTCGAGTCCAGCACCGCGCGCACGCGCGGATCACGGGGGGACGGGCCGGTCGCGCCGGTGACGAACTCGCGGCGGGCCGCTTCCAGCGGCGTGGCCCGGATCAGAGCCAGGTCGTCCGCCCAGGTCTGGTTGAGCCCGCGCGGCGGAGGGGCGACGAAGTCCGGTCCGCCGCGCGAGGTCTGCAGAGCGAGGAAGGCGTCCAGTTCGGTCTCGCGGCGCAGCCGTTCGAAGGCCGGCAGAAGCCGGGTGGCCCAGGCCCGGGGGAGCGGCCGGCCCTGGCCGGCGAGGGAGCGCAGCAGCAGGCAGAGGTCCAGCGCGGGCGACAGCGCGAAACGGCTGCGCAGCAGGTCATCGACGGAGACTTCGAAGCGCAGCACCCCGTCATGCTAGCGCGGGACGCCCCTTTGGATTCGTCCAGCGACGAATCATTGGTGAGCGGCGTGCGCGCACGGCGAGGCTGCGCGGCATGACCGCAACCGCCGAACCCGCGCAGAGCGACCACCGCGCCACCTATCGGCAGGTGCTGTCCGAACCGCGGTTCCGGCTGCTCTTCGCGACCCGTACCGTCGCGATCACCGCGGACGCGCTGCGGATCACCACGTTCTCGGTCCTGGTCTTCGCGGCCACCGGCTCTGCGCTGCTCAGCGCACTGGCCTTCGGTATCGGCTTCCTCCCGCAGCTGTTCGGCTCGCTGCTACTGGGTTCGCTGGCCGACCGGCTGCCGCCCCGCGCGCTCATCGTCGGCGGCTACTCCTTGGGGTGCGCCGCCGCCCTGCTGCTCGCCCTGGTGCCGATGCCGACCGCGGCGAGCCTCGGCGTCGTGGCACTGGTCGCCCTCGCCACCCCGGTGTTCAGCGGAGCGTCGAGTCGGCTCGTGGCCCACTGGCTGGAGGGCGACGCGTACGTACTGGGCCGCTCGCTGAACAACATCGCCGCCTCCGGCGCGCAACTGCTCGGTCTGGCGCTGGGAGGCGCGACCGTCGCGGCCCTCGGCCCGCACCGGGCGCTCGCGGTGAGCGCCGCCCTCTACTTCGGCTGCGCGCTCGCCATCCGCATGCGGCTCCCCCGACTGAAACCGGCACAGTCCGACGGCACACTTCGCAACGCTCAGGGCGGCGGCGGGGCCGTCCGGACCAGCCTCTACGGTGCCGGACTGCTGCTGCGCGGACGTACGGTCCGACGACTGATGCTGGCCCAGTGGCTGCCGCCCGCGTTCGTGGCGGGCGCGGAAGGTCTGATCGTCGCCTACGCGGGAGGACGCGACTTCGCGCCCGGCTGGTACGCGGTGCTGATGGCCTGTCTGCCCGTCGGCATGCTCGTCGGCAACCTGCGGGTGGGGCGACTGCTACGGCCACGCATCCGCGAGCGGCTCGTCGTCCCGCTGACCGCACTGATGGGGCTGCCGCTGGTCGGCTTCGCCGCCGAGCCCGGAGTGGCCGTCTCGTCCTGCCTGCTGCTGCTCTGCGGCTTCGGATTCGCCTACGGTCTCGGCCTGCAACGGCCGTTCCTGGACGCTCTGCCACCGGACGGCCAGGGCCAGGCCTTCGGTCTGCTCGGCTCCGGCGGCATGACACTGCAGGGCGTCGGGCCGGCCTGCTTCGGCGCGGTGGCGGCAGGCATCGGAACAGGCGGGGCGATCGCCCTGGCGGGCGGCGCGGCAGCGCTCGCCGGCGGCTGGATTCTCACCTGGCACCGGCCCGCATCCCCGAAACTCGTACGGGATCTCGAGACCACGAACACCTCACGGAAGGCGCACACCGCATGATCGACGCGTTCGCGAAGGACAACCTGCACGGCAGACTGCGGCGGGACCGCGAGGCGCTGCTGTGGAAACTCGACGGCTTGTCCGAGTACGACGTCCGCCGGCCTCTGACAGCGACCGGGACCAACCTCCTCGGTCTGGTCAAACACGTGGCGACCGTCGAGGCCAGGTACTTCGGCGAGGTCTTCGGCCGCCCGTCTCCGGAGCCGCTGGGCAGGTGGCAGGACTCCGACGGCAGCGACCAGTGGGCGGCCGAGGACGAGACCCGGGAACAGATCATCGGGTTCTACCGGCGCACTTGGGAACACTCGGACGCGACGATCGACGAGCTTCCTCTCGACGCCCCCGGCCATGTGCCGTGGTGGTCGGAGCCGTATCCCAACACGAACCTGTTCGCGATCACCACCCACGTCCTGAGCGAGACCGTCCGGCATGCCGGGCACGCCGACATCCTGCGCGAGAGCGTCGACGGCCGGACCGGGCTGCGCGCCGAACACGAGAGACGGATCGACGAGGAGGCCCGGGCCGCCCACCGCGCGAAGATCGAGCGGGCCGCCAGATCCGCCGCATCAGTCAAGGCATAGCCGGACCGGTCGGCGAGGCCGACGCCGTGGGGGCATCCCCGTTCGGAGATGCCCCCAGGGGACAGCGCGCCGCTACAGCCGGGAGCCGAGCATCAGGCCGGTGCTCGCGGCGACGCGTTGTCCTTCTTGCTCAGGCAGGCGGTCAGAAGGAGACGCTGACGCCGAACTCGTGGTACTGGCCTACCGCACCGAGAACCTGGTCCTGGACGGCGCCGGCCTGCGCCAGGAGCGACGCGTCGCTGACGGCCTGGGGGCCGGCCACGACGGAGGCGTGCGGGGCCACGCCGCCGGAGACGGTGTCGAGGTCGGCGTCGGTGAGCTCGACGGTACGAAGCTGGTGAGCGGAGTTCATTTCAGTACTTCCCTTTCGCACGGATGGATCCACAAGAGGGGGTGGCCCCGCTGGGGACTGCGGGCCTCGACCGCAGGAACGGCGACGCCCGTCCGGGGGCGCCGCCACTCCGGGGGAGCGGTGCCGTGGATCAAACCACGCAGCCCACGGAAGATCTAATGAACAGCCGCTCCGGCCCGCCCTGTTCAACGTCCGAGCGGCACACTCGCGTGGACCCGTACACGGATCCGGGCCCACTTCTCCACATCGTTCGCGAAGGGACGGCGCACCCTCGCGGCCGAGCACGGTCACGAAGCGGACAATCGAGAGATAGAAGGGCGAGCCGCGTACGCGCCGATGTCCGTCACGGCACGTCCGTATCGACTTTGCGGAGCCTCAGTGCAGATCTGCCGAGTGAGGTCCGGTGCCCCACTGTCCGATCCGATGTCTCCCTGACGCAGCCGGGCGGCAGGCGCAGACGCAACGGCTCCAGGCCCGGGAGGAACGTCGTTCGATGCCGCGGCCCGTCAGGCGCGTGAGGCGATCCGTGAACTGGCGGCGGTCGAACCGTTGATCATGCTGGAGGGGCCCGAGCCCGTGATCGACGCGGCCGAGAAGGTGGTCGCCGCCCTGCGTCATGAACACAGCGCGGCTCGGGCGCTCTACCTGGACCGACGCCCCGGCCCGTGGCAGAACTACGAAGAGGCGCAGGCCCGGCGCATTCAGGCACTCCGGGACCTCTGGGCCACGGCGCGCAAGGCACTCGGGGCCGACATCAGCACCGCGTGACAGCGACGAGGGGGCCTTTCCGCGGAAGGCCGTCAGGGTTGGTGTATGGCCTCGGTGAGGCGGTCCGCCGCGTGGATGGCGGCCTTCGCGAGCCGGGCGCCCGGGTGGCGGGTGAGGCGTTGGAGCGGGCCGGTGACCGTGACGGCGGCCACGACGCGCCGGTCCGGGTCGCGGACCGGCGCCGAGACGGAGGCCATGCCGGGTTCCCGTTCGCCGATCGACTGGGCCCAGCCCCTGCGCCGTACGCCGCTGAGGGTCCTGGCCGTGAAGTGAGCCCCCTGCAGCCCGTGGTGGTAGCGCTCGGGTTCCTCCCAGGCCAGCAGGACCTGGGCGGCGGAGCCGACCTTCATGGGGAACGCGGAACCGACGGGCACGGTGTCGCGCAGACCTGCGGTCCGCTCGGCGGCGGCGACGCAGATGCGCACGTCCCCCTGCCGGCGGTAGAGCTGAGCGCTCTCGCCGGTGGTGTCCCGCAGGGCGGTGAGGACCGGGCCCGCCGAGGTCAGCAGGAGATCCTCGCCCGAAGCCGCCGAGAGTTCGGCGAGCCACGGGCCCAGGACGAACCGGCCCTGCAGGTCCCTGCCGACCAGACGGTAGCGCTCGAGGGCGGTGGCGAGCCGGTGGGCGGTGGGCCGGGACAGGCCGGTGGCGGCGACCAGCCCCGCGAGTGTGGCGGGCCCCGCCGCCAGCGCATCCATGATCACCGCGGTCTTGTCGAGCACGCCGACACCACTGGAAATATCGGATATGTCCATGAAAAGACCTACTCCAGTCTCAGGCCGCGAGTGAGGATCGCGGAGACCTCGCCGAGGCGAGGGCGGGGGTGATCAGCGAGGAAGGACCGAAGACATCGGTCGAGGTGTCGCAGTGATCGCGAGACGGGTATGCGGAAGGCCCGGGGCGGAAAGAGCCGGGGCGAAGGTCAGCACAGAGAGCACCGTGTCTCCTCATCTTTTCCCGCGCCACGTTGGCGCGAGCCGGAGTTGGCACTGATCCCGACGGCGCGGCGCGAAGATGGAGCGCCGAGTCGACCGGGGAGTTGCCGGGGCTTCGTAGGGCCGGTCCCTCCACCCCTCTGGATGATTCGCGAAGACAATAGCAAGACTCCGGGCGTCACCTGCCGGGGGCTACCCCGATACGGAGGGTGAGGGGGAACCGTGGGTGTTCTGGACAGTGACCGGCGGCGACTGGCGCGGGGGCTCGCGCTGGCCGTCGCGGGCGCGTTGCTCGGCGCGGGCGGCGTGGCGTGGGGGACGGGCACGCTGCCGTTGTTCGGCGCGAAGCCCTGTTGGGACGCGGTGGCCGATCGCGATGTGGAGGTCCTGGTCGGCGACCACGACGTCGAGCACAGCGAGATCCGCCCCGCCTGGGTGGGCGGCGGTGAGCTGCAGGGAAGCTGTCGTCTGCTGGTCGCCGACGGACAGTCCCGTCCGCGGCCGACCCAGATCCGCGTTCACGACCTGAAGGGTCTGACGAGGGACAACCTTCCCTGGGCGGACGAGTTCCTGTCGACACGGATGACGCCTCTGGGCGGTGACCTGCTGGGAATGGCCTCGGACACCCGGGCGTGGGTCGCACTGCCCGACGCATGCCACGAGCCGGGTCGCCACAGCGGGCCCGCCGTCGTGGACGCGGCCGTGGGCGACGAGGAGATCGGCCACGCCACGGACGCGAAGGACAGTGCCCGCAACCGACAGGCCCTCGCCCGCATCGTCGTCGACGTCGCGAACCGGACCATGGAGACGCTCGACTGCCAAAGCGCCGACAGACTCTCTGCGCCCCGTGAACCCGCCCCGGAACCCGCACAGTTCGAGCCCATCGGCCACAGCCGGAAGATGTGCGGGCTGAAGAACGTGACCCTGCCCGAGCCGTACCGCGACTTCCGTCCCATGGCGCGCGTCACGCCCGGCGGCGCGGACGTGGCTCCTGCGTGGGGCTGCGACGTCCGTCTCAGCACCGCCGGCGATCCCGAGTTCCGCCTCAGGACCGTCCAGGAGCCCGCACTCACCGGCGCGTTCAGCACAACAGTCCGCGGGCAGGGGCTCGGCATCACGAACGAGGAGGGGCGTGACATGGACGGATCCTCATCCCCGACGGTTGCGGCCCTGCGCGCCAACTGCTCCGACGGACCGGCTGTCTTCATCGCCGAGGACCACTACCGCACCGACCGACGCATTTTCGTACGCCAGGTCTTCCTGGACTACGTGGCAGCGGAGGCCGCACGCCTGGATTGTGAACCTCTGCACATCCGCCTGCCCGCCTGAGAACCGCACCGAAATCCGCACCGAAATCCGCGTTCCACTGCTAGAGCGGAAGCCAATCAGGCCACCATGCCGGAGCATTGTCGGGGGAGCACTCGGCCACACTCACCGGATATCCCGAGGGGGCTCCAAAGGCGGACATCATCAACCAGTAAGTTCCCAGCGTCGCCAGCACGGAGACGACGAAGGCTGCCGCCATGCTGCGGCCTCCCAGGAACCCGAAGGAGAGAATCCAGAGTACGGAGATGATCAGCCACAGCCCGAAGAAGACGGGAATGAGGGAGAAGAAGTTGGCCGATGCATTGACTCCGATCTCGCAGTCGTTCCAGGCCCTCCCCAGCATTGTCGTGCCGGCATAGGAAGCAACAACTCCGGCGACCGGGCCTATTGCGCACCCGGTGAGGCGGCGTCCGGCTTGAGCATCTCCGCTCGTGTCTTCCATTCGCGCCTTCCCTCGGGGGTTCGGGCCTCCGCGCCGACGACCCGTCCGGTGATCCGGAGTGCGCGCCCGCATGATCATGCCCGGAGGCAGCCCGCTCGCGTCAACTGCTTGTTCTGAACAGTGGGGGAGCGTTCGTGAGCGGCGCCCCTCCGCCAACAACCACTACCGCCCGTTGATTTGGCGGCCGTTACAGCGACCCGCCCATATGATCACGTCATGGCGATGACAGGGTTGGACGATCAGGTGACGACGGCGGAGAACTATCGCCGCTTCGCCGAGAACGAGGCGGCGGGACGATCCCCCGCCTACGAGACGCTGGCCCTCGCGGTGGCGTCCGACCCCGACGTGCTGAGCTTCCTGAGCACCCTGCCTCCCGACAAGCGCCAGCCGAACCTGCTGTTCGCCGCGGCCCGTCACCTGCTGCACACGGCGCCCGACGCGGACGCGCTGCGGGAGTTGGCCACCGCCCAGGCCGGGCGGCTGCGGGCGACGATGCTGTCCCGGCGCACCCAGACCAACGAACCGGGCCGCTGCGCAACCCTCCTTCCCGCGCTGGCCGCGCTCGACGGACCCCTCGCCCTGATCGAGGTCGGCGCGAGCGCCGGACTGTGCCTGCACGTCGACCGGTACTCCTACGACTACGGCCACACACACCTGACCGGCGGCGACCCACAGGCGCCGACGCTGCGATGCCGGGCGCAGGGCCCGCACCCGGAACTGCGGATGCCCGAGGTGGCATGGGCGGCCGGCATCGACCTCAACCCGCTCGATCCGTCGGATCCCGAGGACCGGTCCTGGCTCGAGTGCCTGGTGTGGCCAGGGCAGACGGCCCGCCGCGAACGCCTCGTCTCCGCCTTGGGGACCGCGCAGCGCCGTCCCGTGCCCGTCCACGAGGGCGACCTGTTCGAGGCGCTGCCGGCCCTCGTCCGGCAGGCGCCTCGGGGCGCGCGGGTCGTGGTGTTCCACTCGGCGGTGCTGGCGTACGTGACGCCGGAGGTCCGCGCCGACTTCGCGGAGCTGACCCGCGAGCTCGGCGTCGTGTGGATCGCGAACGAGGCGCCCGGCGTGGTCGCCGACATCGAGCCGCCCCGGTTCGAGACCTCGCCGTTCGTCCTCACCGTCGACGGCGCGCCGGCCGCCTACACGCACCCGCACGGCGACTGGATCCACTGGATGTAGCACGTACAGCCGGGAAACCTCGTTGCTGCCCGAGGCCCCCCGCCTCGATCATGTGGCCATGGCGAGACGAGCGAGTGCCGAGACCACCGATGTGCCCGCCGACGTGCCTGCCGACGTGTCCGCCGACGTGCCCGCGGCCGCGGGTGTGCGCGTGGACTGGTGGGCCGTTCCGGCCGGCGTCAGAAGCCAGGTCGAGGCATCCCTCGGATCTCCTGTGGAGACCGCAGTCACCCAGGCCGGTGGCTTCTCGCCCGGTGTCGCCGCTCGCGTGCGCCTCGTCGACGGCCGACGGGTCTTCGTGAAGGCCGTGGGACCCGAACCCAACCCTGCGACTCCTGACCTGCACCGGGCGGAGGCCAGGATCACCGCAGCCCTGCCGGCCACCGCTCTGGTGCCGTCGCTGCTCATGTCCCTGGACCTCGAAGGCTGGGTCGTCCTGGTCCTCGAAGACGTGGACGGCCGGACGCCGGCCCAGCCATGGCGGCTGAACGAGCTCCAACGTGTCCTTGCGGCGGCCGCCGAGCTGTCCGCGCAGCTCGACCCCTCGCCGATCGAGGCACCGACGCTCGCCGACCGCATCGGTGAGGACTTCCGAGGCTGGCGTCGCCTTGCCGCTGCCTTTGAGGAGGGGACGGACGACCTGTCCTGGCTCGACCCCTGGGCGCGCCGCCGACTCGCACGCCTCGTCGACCGGGAAGCCGACTGGGCGACCGCCGCAGCCGGCCGTGCCTTGATCCACGGCGATCTGCGTGCGGACAACGTGCTGCTCACCGAGGACCGCGTCATGGTGGTCGACTGGCCGTGGGCCGCGGTCGGTGCCGCGTGGTTCGACGTCGTGGCGATGGGCCCGAGCGTGATCATGCAGGGCGCCCCGGATGCCATGAGCGTTCTTGACCGGCACCTGCGTGCCCGCGGTGCCGACCCCGAAGACGTCACCACCGTACTCATCGCCCTGACCGGCTACTTCCTTCGTAAATCCGTCGAGCCCCCGCCGCCCGGACTGCCGACCCTGCGGGGCTTCCAGCGCGCCCAGGGCGAAGCCGCCCTGGAGTGGGTGCGTGAGCGGACCGGCTGGAGTTAGAAGCGAGGCCGAGACCGCCGCGCACTCCGCGGCGGACGCCAGGCTGGTCATACTTCCGCCTCAGCGGTCACTCACCCGGGCGGGGGAGGGGGATCGTTCCGGCGGCAGACGCCACCCTCAGCGGTCGATGCGACGTTCGGAACATGACCAGTGGTGAACTGACGACGAAGGCGCCCTGGAGCGCCTGGTGGCAGAGATGGCCGCGCTGGGTGGCCCGGACGACGACGGTGTGGGCGGTGCTGTACACCGGCTTCGGGCTGGCGTGCGCGCTGAGCGGCACCTCCCTGCCCTACCACGGTGGTGACTCCGAGGCGTCCGGGCTGGGTTGGGCGGTCGTGGCGGTGGGTGCGCTCGCCGCGTCGGTCAGCGGAGCGGTGGCGCTGTACGGGCTGCGGCCGGCGCTACGGGTGCTGCTCTGGGTGGCCTGCGGGCTGGCCGGGATCACCGCGTTCAGCCTGCTGATGGATGTGATCACGCTGATGTTCGGTCAGGGCGTGGACAGTGAGGCCGCCGCAGCGAACAAGGCCCTGGCGGCGGTCGGGGCGGTCCTGCTGGCGGCCACGGCCCGGTCCGACCGCCTGCCCACCGGCGCTGCCGTACGAGCGTCCACCGCTGCCCCGCGTTCTGTCCAACTCGCCGCCTGGGCAGGGACGCTGGCCTTCGTTCCGTACGTGGCGATGAAGCTGGTCTGGGCGTTCGGCGGCACGTTCGCGGGGATCACCGGGGAGGAGATGCTGGCCGTCTCGGAGCGGAACGGCGCCTCGGGGATCTTCCTCACCCTGGAGTCCTGGGGCCTGGACCCCACCGCGCTGCTGGCCGCGCTCGGCGTCTTCCTGCTCTGGGGTCTGGCCCGTCCGTGGGGGCAGGTCTTCCCGCGCTGGACTCCGTTCCTGCACGGCCGACGGGTGCCGCGCTGGCTCCCGCTCGCCCCGGCCCTGCTCGGCGCCGCCACGCTCGCCCCGTACGGCGCCGTGGGGGTCGGATACCTGGCCCTGGCCACGACCGGCGTGGTGACGATGCGGCGCGGCGACTTCCACTCCTCGGGGGACACGCTGCTGGTCGGCTGGATCGGAATAGGCGCCTTCGCCGTCTACGGCATCGCCCTGGCCGTCGCGGCGCGCTCGTACTGGCTCCGGACTCGTTCTGCCGGCCGAGGCACAGTCGCGACAAGCTGACCGTGCATTACGCGGGTCGGGCCCGCCGCACCCTGCCGGGAGCGGCGGGCCCGCCGGGTGAGGTGTCAGCCGACCGAGAGGAGGTCGACGACGAAGATCAGGGTCTCGCCCGGCTTGATGGCCGGAGACGGCGAGCGGTCGCCGTAGGCCAGGTGGGGCGGGATGACGAGCTTCCGCCGGCCGCCGACTTTCATGCCCCGCACGCCCATGTCCCAGCCGGTGATGACCTGCTTGCTCCCCAGGGTGAACTCGAAGGCCTGGTCGCGGTTCCACGAGGCGTCGAACTCCTCGCCGGTGGAGTGGGACACGCCCACGTAGTGGACGGACACCGTGGACCCCTTGGTGGCCTCGGCCCCGTCCCCGACCACCACGTCCTCGATGTGCAGATTGGGGGACGGCCGCCCCTGGGGGGAATCGATCGTCGGTCGCTCAAGGGTCATGGCCCGCTCCTCGCTCTCGTCGCCGGCCGATCCGCAGTCGGCCGGCGTGCCTGGGTGATCACTCTCCCACGCCGACCACGCCTCTTGGGGTCCGGCCGCCGGCGCACCGCCCGTACCGGCCGAGCGGATCAGGCGGTGTCCCTGCCGGCGCCGGACGCCCGACCACTCGTAGCCCCGCGACAGCGGGTGGGCGCGGTCGGCCATCTTTGCCCGGCTCTGTCTGCCGGGCCGCCCGAGGCGGTCCCGCGGTGACGGGGCTTTCTTTCCCTACGGCTTGCCTTGCTGGGGATGTCTTGCCGCAGCCTTGGCTGAGCTTTGACGGGCGAGGTCCGCCCCGGCATTTAGCGTTCCCGACATGTCGCGTCTGCAGCCCAACCCCCCACGTCCCAGCACGATCAACGTCCTCCCGTACCGCAAGCCCACCCGGGGCCGGGACTACTGGATCCTGGACGATGTCCTGCCGGACCCCGACGCTGTACGGGCGCGCATGCTCGAGCGGGACGACTGGGTAGAGGGTTACCCGCACAAGCGCGAGCCGTGGCCGGGACTCCGCACGATGCCAGGCCTCGAACCGGCCGAGCTGGCACATGTGGAGAGGCTGGTGCGCAGGACGACGGGGGCTCAGAAGATCTGGGCCGTCGATCCCGCCGGCGGTGGGACCTTCAACCACAACTGCGTCCAGGTCGTCGGCAAGGGCGAGTGCGAACCCCGCCCGCACACCGACTCCCGGAGCCTGTGCCGCTACGCGGCGGTCCTGTACCTCAGCCCGGACCTCCCCAAGGACTGCGGCACCAGCTTCTACCGCCAGAGCCTGCCCGGCGGCGCGGTCGGCGGCAATCAGGTGCTCGCCCCGCACAACAACCTGGTCGACGCGCTGGGCACCCGCTTCGTGCCGGAGGACTCCTTCACCGAGGACCTGCGCGTGCCGCCCCGCTACAACCGGCTGCTGCTGTACTCGGCCAACCTCATCCACACCGCGACCAGTTACGCGGGCACCACCTTGGAGGACAAGCGCATGACAGCCGTCTTCTTCTGGATGGCCCAGTAGGACCCCGCCGGGCCCCTGGCTTCGGCCCCTCAGATGTCATCGCAGTATCGACCGCTCGGTGGGTGCCAGCCGCAGCTCTTGTGGGGCCCTGGCCCATCGCTCGGAAAGGGTCGGCAGGACCTCCTCGCGCCAGCGTTCCGAATGCTGCAGGCGCTTCCGGTGGTCGTCGAGCCGGCCCTCGTCGGTGAAACGTGCGAACCACACGAAGACCTCCTCGTTCAGCCGTACCGGCAGCGCCGGGAAGGTGTTCGGGGCGTGCTCCGACTGCAGGTACGCCAGTGGCTCGCCGCCCGTCTCGGCCAGTACCGGTCGCACGCGCTGCTCGAAGTACTCGACGAACCCCGTGTCGAACGGGCCGTGGCCGTACCAGATCGTGGCGAGGACGAGCGACGGTGGCAGTGGCCCCGGCTCGCCCGGCTCCGGCCTGGCGCCGGTCGGGACCGGGAAGCCGCCGCCCGCCGAGGCCGGCCTCAGTAGCAGCACGTCATCGGAGTCGATCATCGTCGCGTTCGCCGCGTCGCGATGTGCCCGCCAGACCGGTCCGCCGTAGAAGCTCTCCAGCGCCTCGGCGCGGCGCGCCATGTCTTCGAAGCCCCGGAGCCAGACGAACCGGTCGGGGCCGTCCAGGTCGCGGAACTGTCCCAGGACGGTCGCGCCCACTGCCTCCTGGGACTCGACGAACTCCCGGTCGAACAGATCGATCAGCACGTCTCGCTGTCCGGGATGCAGCGTGTACTGCCGCAGTTCGACAACGGGACACCGTAGAGCTTTCACGAGCCTGACTCCTCGTTCACTTGATGGAACAGGTTTTGTTACAGCAAGGGGTGTGATGGGGCCGGTGGGGTGCGGCCCTCGACCGCGCACCTACCGCCTAGTTCGCCAGCGTCTCGCGGAGCACATCGGCGATCGACGTGTCCGCCAGTTCCTGTCGCATGGCCCGCTCGACCCGGCCGTACACCCCGCTCAGGGTGGGCCGGATGCCCCGGCCGACCGGACACTCCAGATTGGGCTCGGTGTGGTGCAGGCCGAACGCCGGCTGCGCGCCGACGGCGTCGTACACCTCGAGCAGGGTGATCCCCTCGGGCTCACGGGCCAGACTCCAACCCGCACCTGCGCCATGGCGGACCGTCACCAGACCGGCTCGCCGCAGATCGCCGAGGCTGCGCCGGATGATCACCGCGTTCGTGTTCACGCTGGCCGCGACCTGCTCCGAAGTGAGAACCTCCTGGCCGCGCCGCTGCGCCAACGCCAGCCAGGCCAGCGCGTGCGTCGCGATGGTCAATCGACTGTTCGCCGCCATCACCCCTCCTTGTTGGAACAGTTTCTGTTACACCTGTCGGCGCGGTCAAGCCATATCGATCGTTTCGAGCCCGTTCAACGGGTCCAGTACTGGGAGAGCGCGCCTTCCTGGAACGGGGCGGGGCTGATGCTGAGATCGCCGGCGAAGGGGCGGTCGAGGACGAGGACGAGGAGCAGACTGAAGCCGACCAGACCTGCGACGGAGCCGACGAAGAGGATCTGGACGCGCAGTTTGCGCATGCCGTACAGGAAGGTCAGCGGGATGAGGACGACCGCGCCGCCGAACGCCAGAACCTGGAGCAGGGGCGGGAGTTCCTGCTTGGCCATGGTGATGCGGGCACGGCGCTGGGCGGCGATGTCGTTGAGGTTGTCGACGGCCTGTTCGTAGAAGACCTCTTCGCGGGAGGTCTTCGGGTCGTAGTTCTGGAGCACGGTGAACGCCGACCGCAGATGTGTTTCGGTGGCCCCGTAGGACGGCCGTCCTGCCTGCATGCGGGGCCACTGGTCGTCCACGACGGCGTGGACGTAGCCGCTCATCGCCTGGTCGAGGTCGACGCGGACCGGCGTGGGGAACGCGCGGGCGTCGCGGGCGATGAGGGCGGCGTCGGTGGCCTCGGCGGAGACGATGGTCTGGGCGCTGTCCAGCTGCGTCCAGAGGGTGACGATGACGAAGGCGAGGATGATTCCGTAGATCGCGCCGAACATTCCCAGGGTCGCTTCGACCATGTCGTTGTGCTCACCCCGTGCGAGGGAGGGGTACTTGCGGCGCAGCAGCACGCTCCCGGTGACGGCGAGGAGGACGGTGCCGCCGACGGCGAGGACGGCGATGGTGGAGGTACTGAAGTGATTGAGCAGCCAGAGCGACATGGGTGGAGAGTCCAAGTGGTCGGGGGTGAGGGCGGAGGCACGGTGACGAGTTGGGCTGGGCTGGGCTGTGTGCCGGTGGGTGATCCGACCACCGCACACCGCGGGTTCGGACCCCGACCCGCTAACGGTCGTCGAGGGCCAGGAACAACGCGTCAACGAGGGTGAAGATCCGCGCGCACCCCTCGGATGCCCGCCTCGGATGCCGCCCGGCCCCCGGAGATCCCCTATCCCGCACCGCGCAATTCGGCGGCCGGCACAGTCAGTTCACTCCAAACGGCGATCATGGTGAACGCATGTCCACGACGGGCCTTGGTGTCACCGCTCTCCGCCGTCGACGACCAATCCGGCCGCGCCCCGATCAGGATCACAGCGTGTCGTCGTCCACGGCCCGGCGCAGCGCCTCGGCGGCCGCCGGCGGCATCAGGTCGAGCCCGGCCAGGGCCTCCGTCGTGAGGGGGACCTCTTCGAGCTCGTAACCCCCACGGCCGGGCGCGTCGAACTCGGGGCCGGTGCGCTGGGAGAAGTCCCACCTACGGGCATGACAGAGGTAGAAGCCCTGGCGTTCCCCGTGCTCTTCGGCGGTGTGGAACAGGCGGATGATGTCGACGTCCGCGGCCATCTCCTCCCGCAGCTCCCGGCGCAGGGCATCTCGGTCGTCGGGGTCGTCCGGTTCCACGCCCCCGCCTGGGAACACCCAGTACGGGGTGCGTCCGGGGCGAGTGCGCTTGATGAGGAGAAGGGCGCGGTCGGTGGTGACGAGGATGGCGCGGACTCTGTTCTTGGGCATCGGGGGAGCTCCAACCGTCTGGGGGCGTGTGTGATCCGTCCACCATCCATGGGGAGGGACCGGTTAGTCATGAGATGCTGTGGCGCCGGCGAAGAAGCTGTGTCGTACCGGAAGATCGCGGCCGTGGGCCCCGCAAGGAAGAGGCAGAGCGGTGGACGACCTCGCAAAGTGGCTCGGCGCCCAGCTCGACGAGGACGCGCGCGACGCGAGCAGCTGGCACACCCTCGGGTGCGACATCCACGCCTACCTCGCAGGCGACGCCGAAGCAGTGAAGGCCACCATGGCGATGTTCCACGCGGCGCCCGGCGCCGTCTGCGACTGCGGAGTTCCGGCGCGGGTGCTGCGCGAGGTCGATGCCAAGCGGCAGCTCCTCGTCCTGCACGCGCCTGAGTCGGCCATTGCGGAAGGCGCGACCCTGCGCCTGCTCGCCCTGCCCTACGCGGACCGGCCCGGCTACCGCGAGGACTGGCGGCCGTAGCAGGTCGCCCACGACTGTCAGTGGTCTGCGGTGGAATGGTCGCGTGACCGTACACGATGTGGCCTGGGCTCTGCCGGGCATCAAGGATCTTCGCGACCACTGCCGTGGCCTGGCGATGCTCGACGCCGTGCTCAGCCCGGAGTGGGACAGCCGGTTCTACTCCTTCGACGCCCACTGGGGCGAGGGTGAGCAGATGGCGTCCATGCGCGACGGGGTGGGCGGTGAGTACTCGATCGTGTTCTCGGCCGCCGGCGCCTACGTCCGGGGCTTCGACCACGAGTCACTCATGAGTCCGTGGGCGCGGATGAGCACTCCCAAGGTGTGGCCCGGAGTTCTGGACGATGTTCCGGACGAGTTCCGTCCGTACGTCGTCGAGCCCGCTTTCTGCGACAAGGGCGGCATCCCCACTGTGACGTGCTGCCTGTGGCGAGGGGTGGGCGATGCGGCTTGGCAGACCGGAACGATCGCCTTCCCCGAGGAGGGTGACGGGGACCCGGACGGCGCGAACGTTCTCTTCGAGCTCCTCGTCGACCGCTCACCGGAGGCCTATGCGGCATGGGCGTCGGACTACTACGAGACACCGGTCGACGTCGGTGCCGTTCGTACGCTGCTGGGCCAGCGCCCGCTGACGGCGGAGGTCGCCGAAATACTCAACCCACACGTCGATTTTGCGGACTTGGCCGAAGACGTCGTCGAGATCGGCTACCCCGTCTGACGTAGATCCGGTGCGGGCCCGACCGCGAAGGGCCCGCATCGACAGAAAGCCCGCGGCGGTTCGTGGAATGGTGGTGAGGCTCCGGTGTCGGAGCCCCACCACCGGTGCCTCACTGCCCGAGCACCTGCCCGTAATACAGCGCTCCCCGCAGCCCGAACAGCCGGGGCGTCAGCGCCTTCGAGCCCGCTCCCGCGCCGTTCGGCAGGGTCCAGACGCCGCCTGTGCTGAGGGTCTGTTCGTACTCCGTGCTGTTCTCGTTGTAGGCGCCGACCGTGACGTCCCCGTCGCCGTCGCCGTCGTAGTCCGCGACCGCCAGCGCCGAGCCGAACTCGTCGTTGACCTCCGGCGTCCCCGGGACCCCGCCGGAGCCCTGGCGCCAGGCCGCCGAGACGGCGGTGCCCGAGGTGTCGAGCAGGCCGTTCGGGCCCGAGGTCAGCACCGTCGCCGAACCGGCGCGGTCGGCCGTTCCGATGGCCTCGGCGGGCGTGCCCGCCACGAGGTCGTCCCGACCGTCCCCGGTGAGATCGCCCGCGGCCAGCTTGATCCCGAAGTTGTCCGCTTCCTCCGCTGTGCCCGCGACACCCGGCGTGTCCTGGCTCAACGTGTGGTTGCGGGTGCCGAAGTCCTCAGCGGTTGACGCTCCGTAGAGCACCCGGACCTTGCCGCCCTTGGCCAGCTCGTCCGGGCCGCAGGCCCCGGTGGGCCGGTCGGCCTCGGCGATGATCAGGCAGTGTCCGAGCGCCAGGTCGTCCACGCCGTCGCCGTCGAAGTCGCCCGCGGCGACGGCGTACCCGGTGGCCGGGGACCTCCAGTACTCCTGCAGGGCCGAGCCGTTCCACCGCCACAGGGTGGTGCGCGAGTAGTCGTTGGAGTACGAGGAGACGGCCAGCTCGGTCGTGCCGTTGCCGTCGAAGTCCCCGGCCGCCAGCCTGCCCGAGGTGCCGCCGAAGCCGGTGTCGAGCAGATGCGTCAGCGGCTTGTCCACGGTGAACGGGCCCGGCCGCAGGGTGACTTCGCCGAACTCCCCGTGGGGCAGGCCCACCGCCACGTCCACGGCGCCGTCCTGAGTGAAGTCGCCCACGGCGAGCGAGGCACCCGCACCGCCGCCCGCAGGGCCCTGGGCGATGGTCCGGCCGCGCTCGAAGTGGCCGCTGGAGGAGCCGTACAGGACGACCACGGAGCCGTGGTCCTTCGCCGTGTCGCCGACGTCCTCGCCGGGTGACCCGACGACGACGTCGGTGAGGCCGTCGCCGTCCACGTCGGCCGTTGCCACGGTGGTGCCGAACCGGTCGTTGTCCTCGCTGGTGCCGGGGACTCCGGTGCTGTCCTGGCTGACCGTGGCGGTGGTGGTGCCGGCGCCGCTCGGCCCGCCGTAGAGCACATGCAGGTAGCCCGCGGACTTCTTGCCGTCGATGTCCCCTCGATACACGCCGACCACGGCGTCCGCGTACCCGTCACCGTTGAAGTCGGGCCCCTGGACGGCCGTCGCGGGCGCCGCGCCGGCCGGGGTGGCGAGCCCCGTCGACGCCAGGACGGTGGCGGCGCCGAGCAGGACGGCCGAGAGTCTCTTACTGCGCACGGGTCGCACTGGTACTCCAAATCGTATGGATGGAAGGGCAGTTCACGTGCTGAGGGCGGAGGGAGGGGAGAGGGGGCGAGTGGGCGGATGCCTAGAGGCCCAGTACCTGGCCGTACTTGACGGCTCCGTCGGGGAGCGCGAAGCCGAACGGGGTCAGCGACTTGCCCAGCGGGTACGTCTCCCCGGTGCTGCTCGGCGCGAACCAGACGCCACCGGACCTGCGCTCGCCGGCGTTCTCGCCGGGCGCGCTCACCGCGGTGTCCCACAGTCCGTCGCGGTTGTAGTCGCCGACGGCCACCTGGGCGCCGATACGGTCGCCGGCCTCGGCCGTGCCGGGCATGTTCGGGGTGCTCTGGCTGCGGGCCAGGCCGCCGTGGAGGCCCTGGTCGGTGCCGTTCAGGGTGACGTATCCGCCCGCGTCCTTCACGGTGCCCACGTCCTCGCCGGGCACGCCGACCACCAGTTCGGGACGGCTGTCGCCGTTCAGGTCGCCCGCGGCCAGCGCGGCACCGAACTCGTCGCCCGCCTCGGCGGCACCGCCGACCTCCGGGCTGGACTGGTTGATGCACTGGTACTTGGTGCCGAACTCCCCGGTCTTCGAGCCGTGGAGAAGGAGCACCGCCCCGCCGGCCAGGTCCTCGCAGTAGGTGTGGTCCGCCTCGAAGTTGGGCTGTATGTCACCGACCGCGAGGTCGTCGGTGCCGTCCTGGTCGAAGTCCTCGACGGCGAGCGCCTTGCCGTGGTCGATGTCGGACCACCACTGGGCGGGGCCGGCCTGGCCGTCCCAGCGGGTGATGAAGGTGCCGTACTGCTCCATCCCCCTCCAGGTGGCGGCGAGGTCGTCCCGGCCGTCACCGTCGAAGTCGCCGGTGGCCAGGTCGTCGGTGCGCCCGCCCATGCTGTAGGTGCGCAGAGTGGTGGTGGTCACCGGGTCGGCGGTGAGGGGGCCCGGGCGGAACCGGAGCGAGCCGTGCTCCTCGCCGTTCTCGCCGTACGCGAGGTCGATGTCGCCGTCGCCGTCGTAGTCGCCCGTGGCGACGGTGCTGCCGATGCCGCTGAACTCGGACGTGCCCCGAGCCACGGTGGTGCCCTTGATGTTCCACTCCGAGTTGTCCAGGACGGTGATGGTGCCCTCGTCCTGGAGCTGGTCGGAGGTGAGGGACTCGCCGCTCGCGCCGACGACCAGCTCGGAGATGCCGTCGCCGTCCACGTCGACGGGCGCCAGGGAGGAGCCGAAGCGGTCGCCGGCCTCGGGCGTGCCGGGTATGCCGGCCTCGGCCTGACTGATGACACCCGTGGACTGGCTCGGACTCTGCGGGCCGCCGTAGATCACGCTGACGTAGCCGGCCTTGGCCTTGCCGTTCACCGTGGCGTCGGGCATGCCGACCGCGATGTCCGCGTAACCGTCGCCGTTGAAGTCGAACCGCGGAGTTGTGACGGCCGAGGCGCTCCCGGCGAGCGGCAGGGTCACACCGGTGGCGGTGAGGGCCGCCACGGCGGCGATGGCGGCGAGGGTGCGTACGCGCACGGTGGAACTCCCGTAGTCGAGGGGGGAATGGAGAAGACGACTTCCGGGTGTGTGACTCGTGTGGCGTACGAAGGGTTGCGCAGAAGTGGCGTCCCGGTGAACACGACTTGGTGGACGTTCCCTGTTCGCACGACTGCTGGCGACCATCAGCCAAGATCCGCAGGACAGGCCCCAGCTGTACACCGGGCCGGTGGCCTGAGCGGGGCCGGCACACACGCCAACAGGGCGGCTCCTCCTGGAGGACGCCGCCCTGTTGATCAGAACCCATGTCAGGGGGTCTGAACCACGCTGATGTCGCTCACCTTGGCGCAGACCGCGTACGCCCGGAGCTTACCGGGGGTGGTCGGGTCCTCGTTCGTGGCGAAGGCCCACCAGGTCTCACCGCCGATCGGCTTGCTGGAAGCGAGCTGGTACCGCTGGGTGTAGGAGTTGCCCGACGTCACGTTGGCGCCGCCACCCGTGAGGACCGACGTGTGGCAGCACTGTCAGATCGCAGGTGGTCGATGCCTGACTCCGGTAGAAGCTCCTCGTAGTCACAGACGGGGACGGCCCGGTAGCCCGCTCCCCGGAGCGCTTCCAGGATCGTTGCCGTGTCGGACACGAAAGCCGTTGACGCGGCGCCGTGGTGAGGTTGGCACATGAGGAGTGAGTGCCAGTTCAGGAAGGGGGAGTCGTCACGCGCGCCTGTGCCCTCGTAGTCGTTATGTGTCCACTCCACGTCGACGCACCCAAAGGTCATCATGTGATCCGCATCGAGTGAGACATGCAGAGCGGCAGCCAACCGTTCCATCAACCGATCACGGCTGGGAGCAGCGACGTAGATCTGGCACTCGAAGTCCTCCTCCGGCGTGCCGCCACTGCCCAGATGCTCTTCCGCCTTCACGGGGAGTTCCTTTCAGATGGGGCGTCGGCTCCGACATCCCCCTTCGGAATGGGTCCTACCGAGCGATCACGCGGCCGTCGGAGCGCCAAGGTAGGGGGCGAAATGCTCGGCGACCTCTGCCGCCACCGCCGACGCGTCGAGCGTCCCGTCGACTTCGATGACGCGGATGCCGAGGCGGCGGGCGTTCTGTGCCGCGTCCTCGGCGACCAGCCGGTCACGGGCCACACGGTTGGCCTGGGCGCGGGCCGGGTCGGCGACGGGGGCGTTGAGAGTGCCCGCGCGCGGGAGGGTTCGGAGCTGGTGCTGACGGAAGTCCTCGGTGGGGACCAGGACGACCATACGCCGGAGTGAGTCGAGCATCGGCGCGACCAGTTCCGGTCGCAGCCCCCATCCCTCGGCGATCGCCGGTCGGCCGGTGAACAGTGCGCGCAGGTCGTCCAACGCCCATTCGAAGCGGACCGGGAAGCCGGCCAGCGTCTCGGCAGCCATCGCCTCCGGGCCCTGATCCGACCAGACATGGTCGGGCGTGGGATCTTCCACGGGCTCACCCAGGGCCACCCGACGCGCGATCCGGCGATCCTGGTGGCCGCGGGCGTCGTGGTAGTCGTAGTGATACACCGTCAATCTATGCTCTCTCGCGATGAGTTCGGCGACGGTGCTCTTGCCGGACCATTGCGCGCCTCCGATCCACAGCGCGCGCCGCAGGCTGCCATGTGGGTCCCAGACGTCTGACATGAGTGTCCTCCCGGTGGAGAGCGGTGCAGACCTCCGCTCGGAACGAGTTTCCTGGTCCGGCAGCAAAAATTGCAGTCTTGTCTTTGCCGGGCGGCCGGCAGAGGGTGGAAAGGGGGGCGGTTCGTTTCCCTTGCGCTCCTGGCCGCGGCTGTCGCCCCGTTGAGTCCGAGACACGCGGCGCGATGTTGAACGAACTCGGCCCACTCGCGCGGGCCGGTGTCACACGTATCTCTGTGTGTAGCCCCGGGCGACTCCTTCTGCGCCCAAGCCGCGGCCCCGATCAGCTCACACGACTCGTCAGACACCCCCAGGGGCGCTTTCGCGAATGTTGCGGATTCCTGTGTCATCCGTGTCGGCGTGTGTCGGACCGTTTCCGGGTCCTTTCGTTCCCGTGAAGAGCGAGTGCGCAAATCCGTCATGAGTGGGCCAACCCTCTTTTGTCTCCCGTGACATGTGCGCGACGGGCTGAGAGTGTCCCTGCTCATCAAGGCGATCGGCCTTGCACCGATGGGCGGCGACCCCGTCCAACTCCCCATGAGTCCCTGGAGAACCACATGTCCTCGCTCTCCCCCACACGCGGCACAGCGCGGCGTCTCGCCCTCACCTCCGGCGCCGCCGTGCTCACCGGAACTCTGCTCGCCGCCGGTGCCGCCACCGCTGCGGGCGCCGCTCCGGAGTCGCACGACAGCACCTCCGTCGTGGCCACCGCCTCGTCACTCGGCCTCGGCGCCAAGGAGAAGCTGGTCGTCAAGGACGTCGTCAAGGACGCCGACGGCACGGTCCACACCCGCTACGAGCGCACCTACGCCGGCCTTCCCGTCCTGGGCGGCGACCTCATCGTCCACCGCGCAGCCGACGGCGCCGTCAAGGACGTCACGAAGGCGGTCAAGGCCACCGTCAAGGTCGCCTCGCTCACGCCGAAGCTGACCCCGACCGCCGCCAGGTCCGCCGCGGTCAAGGCCGCCAAGGCCGCGAGAAACTCCGGTTCCACCACCGACGAGGCGCCCCGCAAGGTCATCTGGGCCGCCGACGGCAAGCCCGTCCTCGCCTACGAGACCGTCGTCAGCGGTACCCAGAAGGACGGCGTCACCCCGAGCCTGCTGCGCGTCGTCACCGACGCCGACACCGGCAAGAAGCTGTACGAGCAGCAGCTGATCGCCGACATAGCCGACGGCGTCACGGCCAAGGGCGCTTCCAAGGGCGCCTCCGCCGCCGCCAAGCCGGGCAGCCCCCAGGTCGGCGCCGTCGGCACCGGTGCCAGCCAGTACGGAGGCACCGTCGCGCTCAACACGAGCACCTCGTCGAAGGGCTTCGACCTCGTCGACACCGTGCGCGGCGGTTCCAGCACCGTCGACTTCCAGCACCGCACGGGCGGCAAGGGCGTCCTGTTCTCCGACGCGGACAACGCATGGGGCGACGGCACCCCCGGCAACAACCAGACCGCCGCCGTCGACGCCGCCTACGGGGCCGCCAAGACCTGGGACTTCTACAAGGACGTCCTGCACCGCAACGGCATCAAGAACGACGGCCGGGCCCCCGTCTCCCGGGTCCACTACGGCAACGCCTACCAGAACGCCTTCTGGGACGACCAGTCCTTCACCATCACCTACGGCGACGGCGCGAACAACCAGCACCCGCTGACCCAGCTCGACGTGGCCGGCCACGAGTTCAGCCATGGAGTCACCTCCGCCACCGCGGGTCTGCAGTACTCCGGCGAGTCCGGTGGCCTGAACGAGGCCACCTCGGACATCTTCGGCACCGCGGTGGAGTGGAACGCGAACAACGCCCAGGACCCGGGCGACTACCTGCTCGGCGAGAAGATCGACATCTTTGGCAACGGCAAGCCGCTGCGCTACCAGGACCAGCCCAGCAAGGACGGCCGTGGCTCGGCCGACTACTGGAGCGCCGGTGTCGGCAACCTCGACGTGCACTACTCCTCCGGTGTCGCCAACCACTTCTTCTACCTGCTGTCCGAGGGCAGCGGCGCGAAGGACATCAACGGCGTGCACTACAACAGCCCGACCGTGGACGGCTCCACCGTCACCGGCATCGGCCGCGACAAGGCCGTACAGATCTGGTACAAGGCCCTGACCACGTACTTCACCTCCACCACCGACTACCACGGCGCCCGTGAGGGCACGCTGAAGGCGGCCGCCGACCTCTACGGCGCGGGCAGCGCCGAGGTCCAGGCCGTGGACGCCGCCTGGGCGGGGGTGAACGTCAAGGCCTGACCCGTACGAGGGGCGGTGTCCGGGCACCCGGGCACCGCAACCTCACTCCGCGCACGCCGCGCCGGCTCAGCAGGGCAGCGCGGCGTCCAACTGCGCCCGCTCCGCCTCGCTCAGCTCCAGCTCGGCCGCCTTGGCAGAGTCCTGGATCGAGGCCGGGCGGCTGGCTCCCGGCACCGGGATCACGGCAGGGGAGCGGGCCAACAGCCAGGCGAGGGCGACCTGCTGGGGGCTGACGCCGTGCTCGGTCGCGATGCGGTGGAAGGGGGTGCTGCTCGCGGAGGCCGGCCCGGACGGTCCGTCGAGGGAACTGCGGGAGATACCGCCCAGCGGGCTCCAGGGCAGGAAGGCCAGCCCCAGCCGCGTACTCAGCTCCAGTTCGGGCTCGGTGTCGCGCACGGCGGGCGAGTACTGATTTTGTACGGAGACGAGCGCGTCGCCGAGGATCGCGTGCGCCTCGCGGATCTGGCCGGTGGTGACGTTGGAGATCCCGGCGGCACGGATCGCTCCGGCGTCGTACAACTCGCGCAGCGCGCCCACGGAATCGGCCCAGGGCACGGCCGGGTCTGGCTTGTGCAGCTGGTACAGGCCGATGGCGTCGACGCCCAGACGCTTCAGGGAATCCTCGGCGGCGCGCTTGAGGTGGGCGGGGGCGGCGTCGACGGTCCAGCTGCCGTCGCCGGGGCGTCCACGGCCGCCCTTGGTGGCGACGAGGACCTGTGAGGTGTCGCCGCCGTAGGAGGCCAGGGCGCGGGCGATGAGGAGTTCGTTGTGGCCTCTCTCGTCGGCGTGCCAGTGGTAGCTGTCGGCGGTGTCGATGAGCGTGACCCCGGCGTCCAGAGCGGCGTGGACGGTGGCGGTCGCCCGCTCCTCGTCGGGGCGGTGCTCGATGGACAGCGGCATGGCTCCCAGGCCGACGGCGCTGACAGGGATGTTGCCGATCGTGCGGTACCGCATGGTCCGTCCGTTCCTCAGGCGTGGGCGCCGGATGCGTCGAGGGCTTCGGTGACGGCACCGGGAAGCCAGTCGGAGGTGTGGGAGAAGCGGAAGCCGAGGGCCTTCGCGCGGGCGTTGCTCATGGCGTAATGGCGGTCGAAGGAGAACGGCGAGGCCGGCTCGCCCGCGGCGACGGTCCGATATACGGCCTCCCGGCCGGTCTCCGCGGCGATCGCAGCCCCCAGACCGTAGACATCGAGCGGGCCGTCCGAGCAGGCATTGACCGCACCGGTGGCATCAGTGCCCGCAGCCGCCCAGACCAGCAGGTCCGCAAGCTCCTCGTAATGAATGAAGACCGTGGGCAGCGCCTCGGCGTGCACCGGGATCTGCGTGCCCCGGGTGATGTGCCCGACGTAGTGCGCCAGCCGCCCGGTGAACTCCTGGGCACCGCCACCCAGCACGTGGGCGCTGCGCACAGCGGCGAACTCGAACCCGTGATGCTGGGTGAAGACGGCCTCGGCCTGACGCTTGCCCTCGGCGTAGTGCGCCTCGAGGTACGCAGGGTCGTGCCAGGGCAGGTCGATGCGCACCGGCCACGTGGCAGGATCCACGATCTCCTCCGGCACCAGCGTGCCGTGCGGGACGGCACGCAACTCGGCGGTCGCCGGATCGTAGACCTCGATGGTGGAGGTCATGACGTAGCGCCGGGTGCGGCCGCTGAAGACCCGGGCGGCGATGGCGGCCTGCACGGGGGTGTAGCAGACCTGGTCGACGACGACGTCGAAGGTGCGGGAGCCGAGCGCGCCGATCAGGGCGGCCTCGTCGTCGCGGTCGACGACGAGGTGTTCGACGCCGGGCGGCGGCGTGGCCGAGCCGCGGTTGATCACCGTCACCTGATGGCCGGCCGCCTGCAGCCGCTTCACCAGGAGCTTGCCGAAGTACCGGCTTCCGCCGATCACGCAGAACCTTTGCATGCGCCCATCCTGGACACCTACGGTCAGCAGTAGAAGTGCCCACTTATTGGATGCGTATTAAGGAAAACTGTTGATCGATGTGCAGCGCCTGCGCGTCCTGCGGACCGTGGCGGAACACGGCAGCTTCAACCAGGCCGCGGCCGCCCTCCGCCTCACCCCCTCTGCCGTGTCCCAGCACATAGCCGCACTCGAGCGCAGCCTCGGCACCCAGGTCGTGGCACGCAGCACCCGCGGCGTCACCCTCACCCCGGCCGGCCGGATCATGGTCGGGGCCGCCGAGTCGGTCGCCGCAGAACTCGTCCACGCCAAACAGCAGGTCGACCGGCTCGGCAGCGGACGCACTCAACTCACCATCGCCACCTTCACCAGCGGTGGCAGACTCCTCCTGCCCGGCGCCCTCACCCACCTCACCGCCACCCACCCCGACACCGTCGTTCACGTCAAGGAAGCCGAACCCGAGGACAGCCTCCCGCTCGTCCGCCAGGGCGCCGCAGACCTCGCCCTCGCCTACCACTTCGACGGCCCACTACCGGGCCGACCAGGCCAGAGCTCCAGCCTGGAATGGACGCCCCTCATGGACGACCCGCTGCATGTCGTCCTGCCCGAGACGCACCCCCTCGCCGACCGCGAGACACTCGACATCGCCGAACTGGCCGCCGAACCCTGGGTACTCGGCTGCCGGAAGACCGAGACCTACCTGCGCCGCCACGCCGAGCGCGCCGGGTTCGAACCGCAGGTGCGCGGCACGACGACCGACTACTTCTTCGCCCGCTCCCTCGTCGCCGCGGGGGCGGGAGTCTCCCTGATCCCCTCCATCGCGCAGACCCCGCACACACCAGGACTCCGCACCGTCCCGATCACACCCCCGACCCCGACCCGGCACCTCGGCGTCGCCACCCTCCACCGCCGCAACCACCCCCACGTCAGCACACTGATCCAGGCCCTCCAGGAGATATCGTCTCGCATGCCGAACCAGGATCGCGTTCCGAGAGAAGCGAAGAAGTCCGGAGTGTTGAGGCAGGGTTTCGCGAGGGCGGCAAGATGAAAATCTTGCGGCTGTATGGTCGGGGTGCCCCGCGCTGTTCGATGGGGTCCAGCATGCTGACAGGGAGTGCATCATGGCAATCACCGAACAGCAAAGAAAAGAGCTTGCTGCCTTCATTCGTAACCGACGTGAACGGATTACGCCCGAGGCTGTCGGCATCAAGAACTCATACGGGCGGCGCCGTACGCCCGGGCTGCGCAGGGAGGAGCTCGCCCAGCTCGCAGGGGTGAGCGTGACGTGGTACACGTGGCTCGAACAGGCCCGCAGAATCAGAGTATCGAGCCAGATTCTGAACGGTCTCGCTCGGGCTCTGCGGCTTGATGCCACGGAGACCGGGCACCTGTTCCGGCTGGCCGGCGAGTTACCGCCGAGTGTGCAGGCTCCCTGCCTGAGGGAACATATTCCGGAGCAGTATCTGACCTTCCTCGATCTTCAGGATCCACTGCCTGCATTCATTGTGAATCACCGGTTCGATGTGCTGGCGTGGAACCAGGGATTCTGCGCGCTGTTTCCCTATTTTGAATCCTTGGAGCACGGTCGCCGGAACACCCTCGTGATGATGTTCGACGAGCGGGCCCGGGAAATGCATCCGAACTGGGAACAGGATGCCCTTGAGGCGGCGGCGCTCTTCCGCGCGCAGGCCGCCGATCAGCTCGCTCATCCCGCATACGCGAAGATGATCGAAGAACTACAGGTCGAGCACCCGGAATTCCAGGAACTGTGGGAGCGGCGCGACCTCGCTCCGTCCGTGCCGTCCGTGCGCCTCTTCGACCACCCGACCTTGGGACGGATCGAACTCGGCTACGTGAAGCTGCGGCTCGCGGGCGTGCACGCCACCCTCGTCGTCTACCAGCCCGTCCGGGACAACCGGTTGATCGCCCGCTTCAGCGACCTGGTCGAGGAGCGGATCAGGGCACGGCTCCGTCCCGCCGGAGGCTCAGTCGGACGCCCGGACCGACAGAGCGTGCCGGAAGACATCTCGCGGAGCCCAGGCGGCCTTGACCACCGCTGGAGCCGGGCGTAACTCCCTTTGAAGTACAGCGAGTGCCAGGAATGCCTGCGGTGCTCCACTGCGGATCGGTCAGATCCACGTCCGGACAGTTGATGTACGAGCCGTCGGTGTGTGCGTCGGGGACGGGCACTCCACCTGTCTCCGTGTACAAGTCAGCCCAGGGAATCACGGCGAGTACCGCGGCCGCGGCGGCGCGGCGGGCCCCGTGAGCCCCGTCGCGCCGCCGTGTGCCGCCTCGCTCACAGCGTGCCGCCGCCATCGACGTGCAGTACCGCGCCGGTCACGAAGGTGTTCTCCAGAAGGTGGAGCACCGTCGCCGCGACGTCGTCGGGCTGCCCGACGCGACCGACCGGGGTGCTCTGCGCGGTCTGCTCGAAGAGACCCGCACGGGCGTCCTCGGGCAGGAAGGACCAGAGTGGGGTGTCGATCAGACCGCCGACGACGACGTTGACGCGCACCGGGGCGAGCTCGACGGCGAGGGAGCGCCCCATGCCGCCGATGCCTGCGTTGGCGGCGGCGGTCGCGCTCATCTCGGCGTACGACTTGAAGCCGGCCGCACCGGCGATCAGGACGATCGAGCCCTGGCCCGGAAACTTCTTGCCGGCGTGCCGGACACTGAGCAGCTGGCCGACGATCTTGGTGTCGAGGGCGGCGCGTACCGAGTCGAGGGACACGTCGTAGACGGAGCCGACGGCCATGTCGCCGGGGCAGACGATGAGGTGGTCGAGAGAGTCGATGCCCGCGAAGAAGGCGGCGACGCTCTCCTCGTCGGTCACGTCGACGACACCGGTGGTGATGCCGTCGATCTCCTTGGCGGTCTGCTCCAGCTTGTCCTGGGAGCGGGAGCCGACGACGACCTGGGCGCCGGCGGCGGCGGCCTGCCGGGCCACTGCCTTTCCGATGCCGGACGAGCCGCCGATCACCACAACACGGGCGCCGGAAAGGGAAGAGGAGGAAGCGGACAAGGTTGTCTCCTGGTGATGAGCGAACGGGGTGCGTGTCGGCCGGTCCGGTGATGACCGCCCGGCCTGAAACGACGTTGTCAGCTCGCACCACAGGCAGGGAGACGAGGTTTCATGCTAGTTGGAACACCACCTGGCTAGGCCTGTTCCGAGGCGGTTCCCTGTGCGTACGGACAGTCCCTTCCCGCGCGACTCGGTACCGACGGTGCGCGGGCCGGTTGCAGGACACGACGCTGTGAAGTGACGACCGACCTGACACCAGCCGCGTCGGACCGTGACGTGTGTACTGCGCAAGCAGAGGGCTAGGGTGTGAGCGGGGGCGGGGCAGGGGTGTCGCCGTCAACTGCGGCAGCAAGCGCCATGTCCCACGGGGATAGGGAGAACACAGCACGTGAGCATTACCTCGTTCACTTCTCGCGTCCTGGCCCTCGAGGCGTTCGGTAGCCTGCCGAGGCTCGTGGAGCGGACCGTGCCCGAGCGGCTGCCCGGACACACCCTGGTCCGGGTGGTGGCAGCCAGCGTCGCGCATCTCGACCTGAACATCCTCGACGGACAGTTCGGAATCCTTCCCGAGCTGCCGTTCATCCCCGGCACCCAGGGCAGCGGATACGTCGTCGCTTCGGACACGCACCCTGAGGGCGCCCTCGTCCGGCTGCGCGGTGAAGGGCTGGGGCTGAGCCGGGACGGTGCCTGGGCCGAGCATGCGCTCGTGCCCGACGCCGCCGTGGAAACCATGCCCGAGGGCACCGATCCCGCTTTGGCCTGCAGCTGTTTCTCGCCGGTCGGCACCGCCTGGGCGTCCGTGCACGCCATCGCCAAGGTACAGCCGGGGGAGCGGGTGCTGGTGACCGGCGCGTCCGGCGCGGTCGGCGCCATGGCCGTGCAGCTCGCGGCGCGGGCCGGCGCCGAGGTGGTCGGCGCGGTAGGGCGTCCGGCGAAGCTGAAGCACGTGCCCGGCGTCGCCAAGGCACTGCTCGCCTCCGAGCTCACCGAGGAGGCGATCGGCGGCAAGGTCGACGCGCTCATCGACACGGTCGGCGGCCAGATCCTGCGCGACGCCCTCACTCTGGTCCGCCCCCGAGGCCGGGCCGCGCTCCTCGGCTACACGGCGGGCCGCGAACTCACCCTGGACCTCGCGGACTTCTTCCTCGCCGACGTCTCCCTGCTTCCGGTCAACATGATCTCCCGCGGTCGGGAAGTGGCCCCCGAGGTGCTGCGCCTGCTGCCGGACCTGGCCTCGGGCGCGCTGACGCTGCCGTACGAGCGGTACGGGATGGACGCGCTCGACGAGGCCGTGGAGCGGCTGCGATCGGGCAGCGTGGTCGGGAAGGTCGTGCTCGACATGGGGGCAGCCGCCGACCACTGATCTCAGCGGCGCGTATCGATCGCGAGATCCCCGTGGGTCACCGTGCGCATGTGTTCACCGGCCAGCATGTCGTGCGGGAAGCCGAGGGTCGTCGCGCTCGCCTCGTCGAGGTGCGCCGTTTGCGTGGCCGGGAGTTCGACCCCCAAGGCGCCCAGGTTGTCCTGGAGTTGTGCGAGCGTGCGGGCCCCCAGGACGGGAGACGTGACGCCGGGGCGTCGCAGGGTCCAGGCCAGAGCGACCTGGCCGGGCGTGTGTCCCAGCTCCGCCGCCACGTCTTTCACGGCGTCGGCGATGCCGAGGCTGCGCTCGGTGAGATTGCCCAGGGCGAGGTTGACGGTTTTGCGGGGCGGACCGTCGCTGCTCTCTCGGGGATCGGGGGAGGGGCCCGCCAGATCGTCACGTCCGTACTTTCCGGTGAGGACCCCGCCGCCCAGCGGTGAGTACGGCACGACGCCCAGCCCGAGCTCGCGCGCCATGGGAATCAGGTCGCGTTCACCGGTGCGCTCGATCAGGCTGTACTCGATCTGCAGCGCGATCAGGGGTGACCAGCCCCTCAGGTCGGCGATCGCCTGCATGCGCGACACCTGCCAGGCCGGGACGTTGGACATGGCCACGTACAGGACCTTGCCCTGCCGCACCAGATCGTCCAGGCCGCGCAGTATCTCCTCGACCGGTGTCGTGAAGTCCCACACGTGCAGGTAGAGCAGATCGATGTAGTCCGTGTTCAGCCGTCGCAGGCTGGCTTCCACCGAGGCGAACAGGCTCTTGCGGTGGGGGCCGCCGGAGTTCGGATCACCGGGACGGCGCAGCGTCGAGTATTTCGTCGCCAGCACCAGGCTTTCGCGGTGGGTGCGGGTGAACTCGCCCAGCAGCCGCTCGGCGCTGCCGTCGGTGTAGGTGCCCGCCGTGTCGATGAAGTTGCCGCCGTGCGAGACGTAGAGGTCGAGCAGCTGACGCGCTTCGTCCGGTCCGGCTCCCCAGCCCCATTCGGTGCCGAACGTGGCCGTGCCCAGCGCCAAGGGTGAGACCCGCAGTCCGGAGCGGCCCAGAAGCCGATAACTGTCGAGGGTGAGCGACATGAGGTTCCTTCCGTGTCGGTGACCTGGTGTCGCGAACAGTCTGTGACCGCGGCGAACCGGGGATAAGGGAAGGAACTTCCTGGGAACAGCAGTCCTACCCTGCCTGTTGGACCGGGCATGACGCCCCGAACCGTGGACAAGACACAGGAGTTGGCCGCGTTTCTGCGGGGCCGGCGCGAGCGGCTGGACCCGCGCGACTTTCAACTCCCCGCGCGGGAGCGCGCGCGGCGGACACCGGGGCTGCGACGCGAAGAGGTCGCGGAACTGGCCGGGATCAGCGTCGATTACGTCGTGCGGCTGGAGCAGGGGCGCTCGGGGCTACGGCCCTCGGCGCATGTACTGGACGCACTGTCGCGCGCCCTGCGCCTGGCCCCCGACGAGCGCGCCTACATCCATGACCTGGCCCGGCAGCGCCTCCGCAGTGCCGGGGAGCCGGCAGCCACGGTGGCGCCGCCGCTGGCCCAGCTGGTGACGGAACTGTCGCCGCTGCCCGCCATGCTGTTGAACCACCGCTACGACATCCTTGCCTGGAACGGGGAAATGGCGAGGCTGCTGGTGGATTTCGGCACCCTGCCCCCGGCACAGCGCAACGCGATGTGGCTGTGCCTGATGCACCCGCAGGTGCGGGACCTCTACGTCGACCGGGAATGTGTCGTGAGAGAGGGAATCGCCCACCTGCGCGCGGCATGGGCCGCACATCCCGAGGACCGGACACTCACCGATCGCATCGCCGAATTCGCCACGCATGACGAGGACTTCGCACGTCTGTGGGCCGAGCGGGACATCAAGGTCAACGGTCGCGGCAGCAAGGCGCTGAGGCACCCTGGGATCGGAGTGATCTCGGTGCGGTTCGAAGTACTGGTGCCGCTGCAGGATTCTGACCAGCGCCTGGTGATATTCCGCGCCGCGGACGACGAGAGCCGGTCGGCCCTCGCCCGGTTGTGAGGGCGCTGATCAGCGCCTCCGCCGCGGTCCTGTTGGCTACTAGGGTGGCCCTTCATGGGCTGCCTCACCGATGAACTGCCGTTGCTGGACTTGCTGTGCGCCGCCGAGGAAGTCCGCGTTCTCGGCGAACCAGAGGCGTCGGGCCGTCACGAGAAGGCTCCCGACGCGGTCGTGGACACCTACGTGATCGACGGCGGCCGACTGCTTCTCACGCTCTGGCGAGGACGGTTGCACGAGGTGATCTACCAGACCCCGGCGGAGTCCTGGGAGGAGGCATCTCGGCGCAATGACCGGCTGTTCGCGCACTACGGACAGGGTGGCGGATGGACCGAGATCCTCGACAACGGCTTCGGCAAGACCTATCGCCGTGCCGATCAGCGGCGGTACGCGTTGTGGAGCTACATGATGGACGTCACGACCTTCGGCACGATGGACTTCCATCAGGTCAAGTGGTAGTCACCTCGCCTTCGGTGAACTCGCCCAGGACGTGAGGTACTTGGCCCACATGTGCCAGCGACAGCAATGGGCCGTCAAGATCGGTTGTCCGGTGGGTGAGTTCAGAGCTATGAATTCTGTCCATGGTCAAAAAACCACGAAGAACCCGGCGCCTGGTGGCGGTCACGGTGACCACCGTGGCGCTCACCGGGACGCTCACCGCTCTCCCCGGCACCACGACCGCGACCGCGAAGACCTCCGACGCGAAGCAGCGGGTCATCGTCGAACTGACCGGCGACGCCGCCGTGTCCGCCGCCCCCGACGGCTCGCTCACCTCGCAGGCGGCCGGCACCGCAGCAGCCGTAGGAGAGGCCCGGAAGTCCCTGGCCTCGCGGCAGAACGCCTTCGTCGACAAAGCACGGGAGGCCGGGCTGCACCCCGCCTCGCCGCGCAAACTGGGCCTGCTCGTCAACGCCGTGGCGGTGACGGTCCCCGCCTCCGAGAAGGCGCGGCTGGCCTCGATGCCGGGAGTCGCCGCGGTCCGTCCCGACACACGGATGCAGGTGCTCACGGACGCGAGCGTGCCGCTGACCGGCGCGCCAGAGGTGTGGAAGCGCGAGGACCCGTCCGGGACGAAGGCCACCGGCAAGGGCACGATCGTGGCGGTCCTCGACAGCGGTGTGGACTACGGCCACCCCGATCTGGGCGGCGGTTTCGGCAAGGACCACAAGGTGGTCGCCGGCTACGACTTCGCCAATCGCGACGACGACCCGATGGACGACAACGGTCACGGCACCCATGTAGCCGGAATCATCGCGGGCAAGGCCGCCGAGAAGGGCGGCGTCACCGGCATGGCGCCCGACGCGCGTCTGCTGGCCTACAAGGTCACCGACGACAGCGGCAGCGCCTACACCTCCGACATCATCGCCGGTATCGAGGCGGCGGCCGACCCGGCCAACCCCTACCGGGCCGACGTCATCAACATGAGCCTCGGCGGCCCCGGTGACGGCACCGACCCGCTGGGCCGCGCGGCGACCGCCGCCGTGCAGGCAGGGCTGGTCGTCGTCGCGGCGGCGGGCAACGAAGGGCGCGCCGGCAGCATCAGCACCCCGGCGTCGGCCGACGGCGTCATCGCGGTCGGAGCGTCCACCAGTGGGCTGCGGGTTCCCAGCGCGTATCTGGCGGGCAAGAACCCCGAGTTGATCCAGACGTATCGCGGCATCCTCTCCGCGAACCCGCCCGAGGCACCGGTCACCGCCCCGCTCGTGGACGTCGGGGCCGGCACCGCCGAGGACTGGGAACGGGTCGGAGACGTGCGGGGCAAGATCCTTCTGGCCGACACACCTGTCGTACCCCGCACAGAGATGTTGCGTCAGGAAGACCTCGACTGGGCGCGCGAGGCCGAGAAGCGCGGCGCGCTGGCCGTGCTCGGCGGCGGCCGGGCCGACAGCGGACCCGTGTTCCTCGCCGGACCGGGGACGGCCGAGGCACAGGCGACCCCCGCGCGGCCCGATCTGTCCAGGACCGCTGCCTCCGGTGACTCGCTGCGCATGGACCGTCTGGTCGTGATGGGCATCGACGCGACCCAGTACGAGCCGTTGAGCCACGCGCTGGCCGAAGGCAAGGTGTCGGTCACGCTGCGCGGCACCGACTCCACCGACGAGATCGCCTCGTTCTCCTCGCGCGGGCCCGGCACCGGTTTCGGCCTCAAGCCCGACCTGGTCGCCCCCGGAGTGGAGATCCGCTCCACGATCCCCTCGGCGCTGTACGACCCCGGTGTCTACCGCATGTCCGGCACGTCCATGGCGAGCCCGCACGTCGCCGGCGCCGCCGCCCTGCTGCGCCAACTGCGCCCGGACCAGGACCCCGACGGGATCCGCTCCGCGCTGGTCGGTTCCGCGAAACCGCTCGCCGGCACCGGACCCGGCGTCCAGGGCAACGGGCGGCTCGACGTGGCCGCCGCGGCGTCGGCCACGCTCGGCTCCTCCCCGTCGTCGGTGTCGTTCGGACTCGCCGACCTGGCGGGCAGGACCGTCGGGGACACCGCGAAGGTCCGCCTGACCAACCCCGGCAAGGAGCCGCTGACCACCAAGCTCAGCAGTTCCGGACCCACCACCGTGTCCCCGGCCGAGGTCACCGTCCCCGCCGGGGGATCCGCGACCGTCACCGTCACCCTGCGCGCCGACCGCCCGGCCGGCGACACGGAGATCAGCGGCCGGATCACCGCCACTCCCTCGCGCGGCCCGGCCCTGCGGGTGCCGTACCTGCTCGTGGTCCGGCACCTGGTCGTCCAGGCGTCCCCCGATCCGAGCGACGGCCGTTCCACCGTCCACATCGCCGCCCCGGCCGCCCTCGACGCACCGCCCCGGCTCACCGTCACCCCGCCGCACGGCAAGGCCTTCACCCTGCCCACCACCAAGAACGCAGTCGGCTACTACCAGGCCGACGTGACGGGGAAGAAGGCCGGCGCCTACCGGCTCGCCGTACGGGCCACGACCGCCGACGGCCGGCGGATCACCGGAACCGGCGCCTTCGAGGTCACCCCCGTGGGCAGCCGCGGCGACCGCTGGGAGCCCGTCGGTCCCAACAGCGAGGCCGGCGACCTGGCGTTGACGCCGGCCCGGCCGCAGCAGGCCGTCATGACCCAGTACCGCAAGGCCGCACCCTGGCTGACCACCGACGGCGGCGCCACCTGGCGCCAGGCGGGCCGCCTTCCCGTCGCCGACGGCAACGGCACCGGACCGGTCGTCATCGACGCACGCCGTCCCGAACGCTGGTGGTACGCCGTCAACTCGAACAGCGACCCGACCCGCCGGGGCACGATCCTGCGGACCGACGACAACGGCCGCACCTGGCGCACCCTCGACGTGCCCGACGCGTACATCGACGTGTTCGTCGCGGACGAGAAGACCCGCACCCTCGTGGCGGTGGCCGACGGCACGCTGATGGTCAGTACGGACGCGGGCGACACCTGGGCCCTGCACCCCACGGGCGTGACCGGATCCGTCCGCGAAGCGACCCTCATCGGCGACACCCTGTACCTGGCGACCTTCAACGACGTCTGGCGGATCGACGGCGTCGGCCAGGGCGACCCCGGTGCGGCCCGGCGCATCCTCGACGAGTCGGACGCGGGCGTCCACGGTCTGGCGGCCGACTCCACCGTGGTGGCGACGTACGTCCCCGGGGAAGGTGTCCGCGGCTCGTACGACCAGGGCCGCACCTGGTCCACTCTCCTGCCCCTGGAAGAGGGCGGCCACGGACTGTCCGCATCCGGCGGTGACCTGTACCTGCGTGCGCTGTACGGCGCCGGTCAGGTGAGCCGCGACCACGGCAGGACCTGGCAGCCGGCAGCCGGCCCCTCCAAGGCCGCGATCCCGTTGGACTTCGACCGCTGGGCCGACGGCTCGGTGACCGTCTCCAGCGAACAGGACGGTCTCTACCGGGGCACGGACATCGGGAAGGACTACAAGAGGATCGGGGTGCAGGGCCTCACCACCCTCGCGCTCGCGACCAGCGGCGATCACCTGCTGGCCGGAACGGTGAGCGGCACCTACCGCACCGCGCTCCCCGTGGCGGGTCCCGAGTGGGGCCGGTCCGGCGGCGAGGGCTGGACCGGCCGGATGACCTCACAGCTGGCCGTGTCGCCGAAGGACACCAACGTGGTGTGGAAGGTCCGGCGCACCGCGACCGGCATCTTCGAGGTCTCGCGCAGCGGTGACGCCGGCCGGACCTGGGAGGTGAAGGGAAAGTCGTCGGAGATCCCGAAGGCGATCCTCGTCCACCCGGCCGACCCGGACTGGGTGGCGATCAGCTACGAAAGCCTCATGAGCGAGGGCCTGTTCACGACCCGCGACGGCGGCAGGACCTGGAAGAACCTGCACCACGCGCGGGCCTTCGACGCCATGGCCGGAGACCCGACCGACCCCCGGCGCGTCTGGCTGGGCAACGCCTCGGGCCTGTACCGCTCGGACGACGGCGGCGTCACCACGACCAAGGTCGCCGACGGCCCCGTCTCCGCGATCGTGAACGACGGCCGGCGCCTGGTCGTGGGCGGCACGTCGGTCCGGGTCAGCACGGATGACGGCAGGACCTTCCGCACGGCCGACACGGGCCCGCTCGCCGTCCATGTCTCGGACCTCCTGCAGGTGCGCGGAACGCTCTACGCGGCCACCACGGGCTCCAGGGAATCCGGACTCGTCCAGGGCGGCCGGGGCGTACTGCGCAGCACCGACAACGGCCTGACGTGGGAGAACGTTTCGAGCGGACTGCAGAACACCAACGCCACCAAGCTGACCGCCACCGCCGACGGCCGCACGCTCTTCGTCGGCACGGTCGACGGCGGGGTGCACCGCTTGAAGCTGCGCCGCTGACAGCACCGTGACATGCGCGAACAAGCGCCGGCCGTACCCGGGACAGCCCCGGGTACGGCCGGCGTTCGTGCGGGTCGCGGGCGGGCGCGGGTCGCGTCGGTCGCCGCCAAGTGCGGGGCGTACTGGGTGAGATGCGGCCGGTCAGACGACCCCGCAGGGCGGCTCAGGCGGCGGACGGCTCGATGTCCCCTGCGAAGACGATGACCTGGTCGATGAGGCTGCGCCGCAGATGGACGACGTCCGTTCCCGCCAGGCGGGGGCCTCCGTCGGGCGTGGTGAAGACCCACTGGTACCTGGCCCACTCGTCGGGCATGTCCACCGCTGAGCAGCGCACCATCTTGCCGGTCCCCGCCGGGTGACGCCGGATGTCCAGCACGAACCGCTCGACCGCGGCGATTCCTTCACTGCGCCCCAACGGCCCCCAGAAGACCACGTCCGTGGTCAGGGCCTGGGACAGCAGGGCAGTCACATAGCTGTCGTCCGAGGCGTTGAACGCGGAGATGAAGGTGTCGATCGCGGAGCGTGCCGTCTCTTCCTGCATGCCCCAGTAATACCAGTCGTCGCGCGCCTGCCCCGCCGAACGATGGGTGCCGTCCGGGCCCGCCGACGTACCTGGCCATGCAACGGCCGGCCCGGGTTTCACGCACCGCGGACCACTCCGACGCTCGATTCTGAAGCGCGAACCGTTGAATCGAGCGTCTGAATCTGTAAGCCTGCGTGAGACAGGTGAAGGACTCGCTGAATCAGGCAAGGCGGAGAGGGGCGCTTCATGGACGACATCGACCGGGCCATCCTGCGCGAACTGCAGATCGACGGCCGTATCCCGTACGCCGAGCTGGGCCCCAAGGTGGGCCTGTCCCCGTCGGCCGCCCGGCATCGGCTGCAGCGACTGATCGACACCAGGGCGGTCCAGGTCGTCGGTGTGACCGACCCGATGACCATGGGCCAGCAGACGATGGCGCTCCTCGGCCTGCGCGTCGACGGCGACTCCCGCGCCGTGGCCGACGAGCTCTCCCGGCACGAGGAGGTCGTCTACACGGTGCTGACCTCCGGACGCTACGACCTGTTCGCCGAGGTCGTCTGCTCCCGGCCGCAGGACCTCCTGGACTTCATCAACGACGTCGTACGGCCCGTCGACGGCGTGGCGTCGGCGGAGAGCTTCCCCTACTTCGCCATCCACACCCACCGGTTCATGTGGGACGTCGACTAGCGGAACCCGGGCCCGGCCGCACCCCGGCCGCGATCCGCACCTGTCCCTCTCCCACGCGCCGAAGGCGCACTCCGAGCCGCCGAGGAACTTCCGCATGCCGCCGCACGACGAGCACCGCACCATCGACTTCTTCGCCCAGGAGGCGCTCCCCGTACCGCAGTTGAGCGAGGCCCAGGCCGATCACGTCGCCGCCCGGATGCTGGGCGAAGGCCTGCGCGCCGAGGCGCTGGGGAGCCAGCAGGACGCCAACTTCCTGGTGCGCGGCGACGACGGGACGGCCATCGGGATCCTGAAGGTCGCCAACCCCGCCTTCGGCAGGACGGAGATCGAGGCCCAGGACGCGGCCGCCGACCTCATAGCCGCGGCCCACCCCGACCTGCGCGTCGCCACGGTCGTGCGCCGTACGGACGGCTCCCCGCTCCACGAGACCGTGGACACCGAGAACGGGCCGGCCGTCGCACGGCTGCTGCGGTATCTGCCCGGAGGCTCGCTGTCGGGGCCGCGACACCTGTCGCCGAGCACGGTGGCGGCCATGGGAACCGTCGCAGGACGGGTCAGCACCGCCCTGCGCGACTTCCGGCACCCGGGCATCGACCGAGTGCTCCAGTGGGACCCGCGCCACGGCGACCGGGTCGTGGCCGCACTCGCCCGGTACATCGACGAACCCGAGCGGCGCGAGGCCGTCCTGGCCGCGACGGCCGACGCGTGGGCGGACGTACGACGCGTCGCCGACCGCCTGCCCACGCAGGCCGTCCACCTCGACCTCACCGACGACAACCTCATCCGCTCACCGGGCGACCGCCTGCCTCTGCCCGACGGAGTCATCGACTTCGGCGACCTGACCGAGACGTGGGCGGTCGGCGAACTCGCCGTGTGCCTCTCGTCGATGCTGCACCACGACGGGTTCGAGCCGCACCGGGTGCTGCCGGCCGTGCGGGCCTTCCACGCCGTGCGGCCGCTGTCGGCCGAGGAGGCGGAGGCGTTGTGGCCGCTCGTGGTGGTCCGGGCCGCCGTACTGGTCGCGAGCGGGCGTCAGCAGACCGCCGTGGACGAGGACAACCACTACGCCCGGTCCGCGCTGGAGCGCGAGTGGGCCATGTTCGAGCAGGCGACCCGCCTGCCGCTGCCGGTGATGACCCACCTGGTCAAGGAGGCGATCGGCCTGGCCGACGCTCCCGCCACCGCCGAGGCGCCCGCCCGCCCCCTGCTGCGCGACGTGGCCGGCGCCGACATCGCCCTTCTCGACCTGTCCACCGACGCCGACAGCATGGACCGCGGAGCGTGGTGCGAACCCGGGATCGAGGACCGGCTGGCCGCCTCCGCGCTCGTCGGGGGCGCCGCTGCCGCCGTGACCCGGTACGCCCGGCCGCGCCTCGCACAGACGCCACCCCTGTCGGCCGACTCGCCGGCCACCGTGCCGACCGGCCTCGACCTGTGGCTCGCCGGCCCCGCGGTGATGCAGGTCCCGACGGAGGGACAGGTCCTGGCGGCGGCACCGGGACACGTGACCCTCACGTACGGCGCGCGGGAGTTGACCCTCTCCTTCCCGGACTCCGTGAAGCCGCTCGTGACCACCGGCTCGATCGTCCCGGCGGGTGTCGAACTGGCCCGCTTCACGTCCGACACGAGGATCCGCGTCGCGCTCGCCCACGCCGGCGCCCCGGCCGTCCCGCACCGGGTGCGCCCCGAGTACGCCGCTGGCTGGCTTCCTCTCACCGCGGACCCCGCCCCGATCCTGGGCCTCGCGGCCACCGACCGCACCGAGAACACCGACCTGCTGGAGCGGCGGGACGCCGTCTTCGCGACCGTGCAGGGGCACTACTACGCCGATCCGCCGCGCATCGAGCGAGGCTGGCGCCACTACCTGCTCTCCACCGAAGGCCGCTCCTACCTGGACATCGTCAACAACGTCACCCCGATCGGCCACGCGCACCCCCGCGTCGAGCAGGCCGTCGCCCGGCAACTGCGGCGGCTCAACACCAACTCACGCTTCCACTACGCGTCCGTGGTGGAGTTCACCGAGCGCCTCGCCGAGCTGCTGCCCCAGCCGCTGGACACCGTCTTCCTGGTCAACTCCGGGTCGGAGGCGGTCGACCTGGGGATCCGGCTCGCGATCGGAGCGACCGGCCGGCCGGACGTCCTCGCGCTCCGCGAGGCGTACCACGGCTGGACCTACGCCTCCGACGCGGTCTCCACCTCGCTCCAGGACAATCCCAACGCCCTCTCCACCCGACCGGAATGGGTGCACACCCTGGACGCGCCCAACTCCTACCGCGGTCGGCATCGCGGGGCGGACTCGGCGCGTTACGCCCCGGAGGCCGTCGCGGAGATCGACCGACTGGCCGCCTCCGGCCGCCCGCCGGGTGCCTTCCTCAGCGAGACGTACTACGGCAACGCGGGAGGCGTGGCCCTCCCTGACGGCTACCTCGCGCAGGTCTACGCCGCGGTCCGCCGTCACGGCGGCCTCGCGGTCGCCGACGAGGTGCAGGTCGGCTATGGACGCCTCGGCAACTGGTTCTGGGGCTTCGAACAGCAAGGGGCTGTCCCGGACATCGTCTGCGTGGCCAAGGCCATGGGCAACGGCCACCCGCTCGGCGCCGTGATCACCTCCAAGGAAGTGGCCGAACGCTACCGTGACCAGGGCTACTTCTTCTCCTCCACAGGAGGTAGCCCGGTCTCCAGCATCGTCGGCCGCACCGTCCTGGACGCCCTGCGCGACGAGGACCTCCAGGGCAACGCGGTCCGCGTCGGCGGCCACCTGAAGGAGCGCCTGGAGGGGCTGGCCGCCCATTACGACCTCATTGGTGCCGTCCACGGATCCGGCCTCTACCTCGGCCTCGAACTGGTCCGCGACCGCGCCACGTTGGAGCCCGCCACCGAGGAGACAGCCGAACTGTGCGAGCGCATGCTCGACCTCGGCGTCATCGTCCAGCCGACCGGCGACCACCTGAACATCCTGAAGATCAAGCCGCCGTTGTGCATCGACGCCGCCGCGGCCGACTTCTTCGCCGACATGCTCGACCGCGCCCTCCGCGGACTCGGCCACACCCGCCACACCCGCTGACGTGAGACCTGGAGTACGGAGAAGATGAGTCGTTCTGGGGCGCCCAGGCAGTGCGACGCAGTGAATGCGCAGTATCAGGGCGCCGCCGTGTTGCAGGGCAGCCGGTGAGGCGAGCGAGAGAAGTCACTCGTCTGAGCCGTTCGAAGCTGATGCGCTGCCCGGTGACGAACACGCCGTACGGCATACGGCTGACCATGCCGGAAAGCGCGTGCGCGGTGACGAGCGGGTCCAGAGCCAGGCCGGCCGGGGCGGCGGGCCCCGTGGGAGCCGAGGCGCTGCGCACGACACGGGCCTGGTCGCAGGAGGAGTGGGACGCCTCTGTCGACGGGCTGCGCTCGCGCGGGTGGTTGTGCGACGACGACACCCCGACCTTCACCCCGGAAGGCGCCCGGAGGCGAGCGGATATCGAGGCCGTCACCGACCGACTCGCTGCCGCACCGTACCTGGAGTTGGGTGCTGAGGCGTGTTCGGAGCTGTGTGCGCTGGCGCGCCCGTGGAGCAGAGCCCTCGCGGCGGAACTGATGCCCTGGGCGCTGCCCCGCATCGACAAGGCGGCCTGACGTGCGCGCAGCCGCCGCGAGCGGAGACGACGTCGGGCGCCGACCGGGTGTTCGGCGGCGGGGTCAGGTCAGGGGGACGTCGAGGCGGGCCCTGCGGTGGCTGAACGTGGCGATCGAGTGCGGGCCGTGGTAGCTGCCGAGGCCGGACTCGCCGACGCCGCCGAACGGAAGGTCGGGGACGCGGAGATGAGCCATCGGCAGGCCGAAGCCGAGCCCGCCGGAGGACGTCTCGGAGGCAAGCCGGACGCGCGTGGTCTCGCTCTCGGTGAAGCCGTACAGCGCGAGAGGCTTGTCGCGGTCGTTGATGAAGGCGATGGCCTCGTCGAGGCCGGCGACCTCGACGACCGGCAGCACCGGGCCGAAGATCTCCTCCTGCATCACCGCCGCGTCGGGCTTCACGCCGCTCAGCACCGTCGGGGCGATGTAGAGGTCGTCGCGGTCGGTGCGTCCGCCGAGGGCGAGCGTGCCGGAGTCGAGCAGGGCCGCGACACGGTCGAAGTGGCGCGCGTTGACGATGCGGCCGTACGCGTCCGAGTGCCGCGGGTCGTCACCGAACATCGACTCCACGGCCTCGGCCAGCGCGACCTCGAGCTCTCGGGCCGTGGCGGGGTCGGTGAGTACGTAGTCCGGGGCGACGCAGGTCTGGCCGGCGTTGCGGAACTTGGCCTCGGCCAGCCGCGTGGCGACGACGGACAGGTCGACGTCACGGTCCACGAACACCGGTGACTTGCCGCCGAGTTCGAGCGTGACCGGCGTCAGGTGCTCGGCCGCGGCACGCATCACGATGCGGCCGACCGTACCGTTACCGGTGTAGAAGATGTGGTCGAAGCGCTCGGCGAGCAGCTCCGTGGTCTCCGGCACCCCGCCCTCCACGACGGCGACCGCGTCGGGATCGAGATACCTGGGCACGAGACGTGCCATGAGCGCCGAGGTGGCCGGGGCCAGTTCGCTGGGCTTGAGGAGCACGGTGTTCCCGGCGGCGAGCGCGCCGGCGACCGGCACGAGCGAGAGCTGGACCGGATAGTTCCAGGGCGCGATCACGAGGACGGTGCCCAGCGGTTCGTAGAACGTGCCCGCGGTGGTGCCCTCGGGCAGCCCGGCGAGCGCGTCGGCGGCGAGCTCGGTGGGGGCCAGCCATCGGTCCAGCTCGGCGAGCGTGTGGTCGATCTCCCTGATCGGGAAGTCCACCTCGGCCGCGTAGGCCTCCGGCCGCGGCTTGCGCAGGTCGGCGAAGAGGGCGTCGGCGATGGACTCGCGGTTGTCGGTGAACAGGGCACGCAGCGCGACGAGTTGCTGCTTGCGCCAGACAGTCGGCTTGGTGCTGCCGGTGCGGAAGGTGCTCCGCAGGCGGGCCACGACGGATGTGATGTCGGACATGGTGGTGCTCCAGTGGGGCGGTTCAGTGGGCGCTGAACCGCAGATCGGTGCTGTGGTTCACCTGGCTGCCGGGCTCGACGAGGCGATCGGCGGCTTCCCGCCAGGCGAGGAATGTGATCCCTTCCGGTGAACCGAGTGGTGTGCGGACCCGCTCAGCCGAGCGGGTCGAGGTGTGGCGGCCCTGGACCGCAGCGCTGTCCAGGGCCGCCGAAGAGTTCGCCCGGGGCCGGGGGCCGCGTGGCGGCCGGCGCCAAGAGCACGCGCAGGGGCGTCAGGCCTGGGGGAGACGGACGAGCATCTTGCCGGTGTTGGCACCGCGCATCATGGCCTGGAAGGCGTCGAGGGTGTTCTCGATGCCGTCGACGACCGTCTCGTCGGCGATGAGGGAGCCGTCGGCGAGCCACCCCCCGGCCTGGCGGGCGAAGTCGCCGACGAGGTGGAAGTGATCGCTGACGTTCATGCCGCGAAGGTTGATGCGCTTGCCGATGGCGAGCGGCAGGTGCGGCGGGCCGGCGGGCAGTTCTGTCGCGTTGTACACCGAGATGGCGCCGACGAGCGCGACTCGGCCACGCAGGTTCATGACCTGGAGGGCCGCGTCGAGGTGATCGCCGCCGACGTTGTCGAGGTAGACGTCGATGCCCTCGGGAGCCGCGGTGGCCAGCTGACCGGCGATGTCGCCCTCGCGGTAGTCGAGAGCGACGTCGAACCCGAAGTCCTCAGTGAGGCGCTTGGCCTTGACGGGGCCGCCGGCGGACCCGATGACCTTGGACGCGCCGAGCTTGCGGGCGAACTGCCCGGCGACCGATCCGACGGCACCCGCCGCGCCCGAGATGAAGACGACGTCGCCTTCCTTGACGGGAGCGACCTCGGTGAGGCTGGCCCAGGCGGTCAGACCCGTGGTGCCGAAGACGCCCAAGTAGGCCTGCAGCGGAGCTATTTCGGCGTCCACGAGCTGCACGTCGGCCGGGGTCAGCAGGGCGTACTCGCGCCAGCCGAGGAAGTGAGTGACCTTCGTGCCGACCGGAACGTCCGGGGCCTGCGACGCGACGACGGTGCCTGCCGCCGACCCGGTCATCGGCTCGGCGAGGCCGAAGGGCGGGACGTACGACTCACGGTCGTCCATGCGGCCGCGCATGTACGGGTCGACGGACAGGAAGTCGTTGCGGACCACGATCTGACCGGGACCCGGGTCCGGCACCGTCGTGGTGACGAGGGCGAAGTCGGAGGCCTTCGGCTCGCCCACGGGGCGCGCGACGAGGTGCCATTCACGGTTGGAAAAAGGCATGACGGTTCCAGAGATAGAAGAAGAGTGTGTCGGATGTGCGAGGGAGTGCTGGACAGTCAGAGGCCTGGCCCGGGCGGAGTGCCCAGCAAGCCCGCTACCAGTGCGTCTGAGGCCAAGGGCAGCAGCGCCTGAGCGTCGGGCCGGTGCTCCAGGCCCATGACGAGGGCGATGCAGATGTCGGCGGCCTGCGCCGGCTCCACCTCGGCCGCAGTGCCGGTCTCGGTGAAGAGATCGGTGAGCAGCCTGCGCAGTTCGGTGGTGAAGGCGCTGCATATCCCACCGAACAGGCGGGCGTCGGCGTCGAGCAGCTCCGAGGTGTGGGGCGAGTCCCCGGCCAGTTCGAGGACCAGGTCGAGCTTGGCGGCGAGTACGCCCCGGATACGGCCCCGACTGGGGGTGCCGGGGTCGGTCGCCGCCTGGCGGGCTCGCTCGAGCGCCTGCTCGTGCAGGCGGGCGGCGAGCCGCCGGAAGGCATCGTCCTTGTTGCGGACGTACTGATAGACCGCGGACCGGGACACGCCCATGGTGCCGGCGATGTCGTCCATCGTGGTGCGCCGTACGCCGTACCTGGTCAGGCAGTCGTACGTGGCGTCGAGGACCTCGTCGAGCCGGTCGGTGCCCATCTTGCTCAGGCCAGCTTCCCGAGCAGCTGGTCGGCGAGGGGCGCGGAGGAGGCCGGGTTCTGGCCCGTGACCAGATTGCGGTCGACGACCACGTTCGGCGCCCACGACTCACCGACCCTGACGTTGACGCCCGCCTCGGTGAGGCGGTCCTGGAGCAGCCACTTCGCCTTGTCGGCGAAGCCGCCCTGGGTCTCCTCCTCGTTGGTGAACGCGGCCACCTCGTAGCCCTGGAACGCGTTGGTGCCGTCGGCGGTGGTCGCGGCGAGCAGCGCGGCCGGGCCATGGCAGACGACGCCGAGCGGCTTGCCCGACTCCAGGGCGAGTGTCAGCACCTTGCCGGAGGTGGCGTCCACGGCGAGGTCCTCCATCGGGCCGTGGCCGCCGGGGTAGAACACCGCGGCGTAGTCGTCGAGGTTCACGTCCTCGAGGGTGATGGGGGAGCGCAGCTCGCTCATCGCGGCGAGGCTGTTCGCGATCTTGTCGGCGCCTTCCTGTCCGCCGTTGACCTGGGGCGCGAGGCTGCCCTTGTCGACGGTGGGCACGACGCCGCCAGGAGTGGCGACGACGATCTCGTGCCCGGCCGCCTTGAAGGCCTGGTAGGGGGCGACAGCCTCCTCGGCCCAGAAGCCGGTCGGGTGCTTGGTGCCGTCGGCCAGCGTCCAGTAGTCGACACCGGTCATCACGAAAAGGATCTTTGACATGGGGTGCTCTTCCACGAGGGGCGGGTTCACGCGATGAACCCGCGCGGATGCGCTCTGTACGGACCGACCCGGCGGATGCTGGTGACGTTCTGCGTCCGAAGTGTCAGTTCGTCGATGTCTTCGAAGGTAGGTCCGTGGCTGCGGGCTGACCAATGAAGGTTCCAATAGCTGCCATAGGAACCTTCATGGCTGCCGGGGAATAGGGGCGAGGCAGGTCCCGGCGTCAGAGGTATAGGAATGTCGTAGGCTTCACTGTGTGAGCCATAACAGTCTTGCGGGTCTGGTGGACGGCGGAGCGAGCGCCGCGACGGTCTCCGGACTCCCGGATCTCAACCTCCTGCGCACCTTCCTGGCCGTGTATCGGTTCGGATCGTTCACGGCGGCCGCTCACGCGCTCGGTCTCTCCCAGCCCACCGTGACGACCCAGATCCGCAACCTCGAGCGCCAGACACAGCGCGAACTGTTCGAGCGGCGGCCGCGAGGGGTCGCTCCGACCTCCGTCGCCGACGAGCTGGCCGCACGCATCGCCGGCCCCCTCGACGAGCTGGGGGTGGCCGCCGGAAACGGGATGGCGGACGGGGCCCGTGCCGAACCGGTTCACCTGGCCGGGCCGGCCGAGATGCTGTCGGTCTTCGCCTTGCCGGCGCTCGGGTCGCTGATCGCCGACGGTGTGCGTCTGCGCGTCACCATGGGCCTGACCGAACCCCTCCTCGACGAGATGCGCGCGGGCCGCTACGACCTCGTCATCTCGACCACGCGCCCCCGCGGGCGGTCCCTCGCCTGGGCCCCCTTCGCCGACGAGGAGTTCGTCCTGGTGGCGGCGCCGGTGTGGGCCGACCGTGTCAAAGGGTCGCTCGCGACGGAAGGGCCGGGGGTGCTGCACACGGTGCCCTTGGTCTCGTACGCCGAGGATCTGCCGATAGTGCGCCGCTACTGGCGACACGTCTTCGGCAAGCGACTGAACTGCACCGCCGCCGTCACCGTGCCCGATCTGCGAGCGGTCCTGTCCACGGTGGTGGGCGGGGCGGGCTTCAGCGTGGTGCCCCGCTACCTGTGTCAGGCACAGCTGGCATCCGGCGCTCTGGTTCTCCTCAACGACCCGGAGGACCCGCCCATCAACACGGGCTACCTCGTGCAGCGTCCCGGAGTGTCCACGAACCCGGACGTCGACCGCGTCCGTGACCACCTCGTCGAGGCCGCCCGCGGCTGCTGACCATCCTTCTCTTGGTGCGTCACTGCTCCACCCGGGGACGTGCTACCGATCAGGCAGCGCGATCATCGGCCGGTCGCCACGTACGCGGATGGCGCCGCCGCTGCGCCCGAGGGGGCGGCAGGGGAAGGAATGACCGTTCCGCGGAGGATGGCCTGCTCGGCGGGGGTGGCCTGGCGGGTCCATGTGGGCGCCAGGGCCGCGTACGTGGTGACGTCGTGCCAGCGGCCCTGGGTGTGGAACAGCTCCCGCAGCGTGGCCTCGGGGTGCAGCCCCGCCGCGAGCATCACGTCCCGCATCCGGGTGTGATCCGCGCGATGGCCGGCCCAGATGCGATGCAGCCCCAAGTGCCCGAATCCATAGGCCATCAGGAGGCGCCCCGCCTCGTGACCGTGACCCCGCACGGGCGCGTCGGGGAGCAGGACCAGGCTCGTGAGCATGGCGTTGCGCCCGTACTCCTCGACGAGCAGGCCCATGGTGCCGACCATGACGTCCTGGCCGGGTGGACAGATCGCCAGGGTGTGCTTGCGCCGCGGGTGGGTGTAGGGCTGGGCGAGATGCTGTGCGAACGCGTCCTGGGCCTGACGGGCGTCCATCCGGTCGACACCGAGGTAGCGGGTGAGTGCGCGGTGGGTGTGGATGCGTTCGAACGGAGCCAGGTCGGTGGCCCGCAGTTCGCGCAACCACAGGTGCTCACCGTGGAGTTCGGGCAGGTGGTTCACCGGGCTGCTCCTGCCGGGACGCGCTCGTGGTCGACGGCGCCGACGAGCTCTTCGAGGTCCGCGTAGTAGCGGCCCGAGGGCACGGGCGCGCCGAGCAGGATGCGGCGCGCGGCGTCGGTGACCAGGGCGCCGCCGAGCGTCACTCCGCTGGCCAGCTGCGGCCAGCTGGACAGGGTGCGCCCGATCAGGCCGACAGCGTCCTGCATGGCGGGGCTGAGCCGGCTCTCGTCGCAGATGCGCAGCAGGTAGGCCAGGGAGTCCGCCGGGGCGAGCCGGCGTACTTCCTCGGCGGTCAGGTTGCCGCCGCGGCCGTGGAACAGCGGCCGGTCCGGCTCGAGGTCGAAGCGCTCGACGTCCAGCAGGCCCCGGTCGTTGGTGTCCATCACGACCGGGACACCGCGCCGTCGTGCATGTTCACGCGTGGCGGTCTTCACCCAGGGGGTGTCACACTCCTCGATCACCAGGTCGAGGGGACGGTCCGCGGTTCCGAAGAAGGCGTCGATGGTGTCCTCGGTGAGCCCTTCGTGCCACAGCTCGATGTCGAGGTAGGGGTCGATCTCGTACATCTGTCGTGCGCACAGCACCGTCTTGGGCAGGCCCAAGTGGTGTACACCGGCGCGCAACCGGTTGAGGTTGCTGAGACCGAGCGTGTCGAAGTCGGCGAGGCGGAACGATCCTGCGACGCCTTCCATGGCGCAGGTGAGCGCGGCACTGTTGCCCACGGACAGACCGACGACCCCGATCCGCCGCGTGAGCAGTCCTTGCTGCTCAGCGGTGGCGATCTTGCCTCGGTTGCGGTCGGTGCGTACGCGCCGGAACTCCTCTCGGGGCAGCACATGCACGAGACGCCCGGACCACGGGTACCACGCCCAGGTTCCGTAGCGGCTGAGCTCGGCTCCACCGGTGAACTCCGCCACGGCGCACTCCAGTCGACGTCCCGCGAGGGCGTCGTGAGGGCGCAGACACCGCACCAGTTCGGCGAGCTGCTCGTCGATCCGGTCATGGCGCTCGCGTACGGACCCGGAGGCGAGCAGGACGTCGAGTACGGCGCGGTCGTCCTCCTCGGCGGCACGCAGCAGCGTGGGACGGGCGACCTCCCGCCCCCGCGGCATCGGCATGAGGTGCCGCAGGGCACCCGGACCTTCGGGAATCGAATTGATCACGAGGCCGGAAGTTACCAGCGTCCGATCGTCGAATCCCTTTGCATCAGGAGGCGCGCGCGGTCGAATTCGTGCGCGGGCTTTCACCACCGCACGCCCCCATGCGCCGACGCGCTCTCGAAGACGACTTTGGCCAGGTGACACAGGGCTTTTCACCACTTCGCACCAGCGGGGCGAAAGTCATACCGGGCGCGACAAACGGGTGATGGCCCAGAAAAGTCATCTCTTACGATCGCGCCGCGCCCGTGCTTTACAGCGGTGACTCACCACCGGCCGCCCAGGCGAGCATCTCGCCGGGGTCCGCATGGGCGGCCTCGCTGCGGTACGACTCGTAGGTCCCGGTACCGACCAGCCTGCGCGCGACGTCCTCGCCCGCCTCGCGCAGCGGCGCCACGTCCGGGGCGCCGCGCTGCGGGTGGCCGACCGCGTCCCACAGCCGCTGGCCCGCCCCGGATGCCAGCGCCGCGGAATGACCGTCCCCGTTGGCGGAGAAGGCCGCGGCCAGCATGTCGAGCCCCAGCGCGATGCCGAAGGTGTCGCCGATCTGCTGCTTGGCGTGCAGCATCGAGCGGGCGTACTCCAGGGACAGTTCGTTGTCCCGCTCGCGCAGCGCGATCACGCACATCTGGTAGTCGGCGTACGAGCGGATCCAGTGCTCGCCCATGGCGACGCACTCGGCACGCAGTGCCTTGGCCGATTCCAGACTCTCCTTCAGTTCCCCGAGCCCGGTGAGGGCGAACAGGCGCAGCATCCGGCACATCATCACGGCCTGGGGCGCGGGCTCGTCCGCGTCCGTGCTGTGTTCGCTCGCGTTCTCGAGGGCGTGCTCGAGGATGTCCAGGCTCAGTTGGGCATGGCCCTGCAGAAGGTCGCTCATGGCCTGCAGATAGGCGGCCCGCAGCAGCGCGGTCGCGTCCTCGGTGACCCGGGCGTTCTCCAGGCACTGGCGGGCCAGGTGCGTCCCCGTGGCGTGGTTCCCCTGCAGGAGATGGGTCAAGCCGAGGGCCCACACGGCACGTTGGCGCACCGGCCCCTGGGTGTCGCAGGCCTTCAGGGTGCGCGAGAGATAGAGCTGCGCGGTGTGCGCATGGCCGCAGCAGGTCCAGTAGAAGCCCGTCAGGGTGGCCAGGTCGAGCGCCGCGTCGACGTCGTGGGCGATCAAGTGGTCCAGGGCCGCACACAGGTCGGGGTGCGCCTCCTTGATGGTGCGGTACCAGCCGGTCTGCTCGGCACTCGTCCATGTGGCGTCCGCCTGCTGCGCCTGCGTCAGGTAGTACCCGGCGTGCCTGCTCGCCATCGTGTCCAGTTCACCGAGCTCGGCGAGCCAGAGCCGCCCGAATTCGCGCACCGTGTCGAGCAGCAGAAGGCGCCCGCGGCGGATGCTCACGACGGACTTGTCCAGCAGGCCGGCCAGGGCATGGCTCACGTCGAAGGCGGAGAGGGGGCCGCCGGAGCACAGGGCCACGGCCGAGGTCTCGTCGAAGTGCCCGTGGAAAATGGACAAGCGGGCCCACAGCAGGCGCTCCGCGGGGGTGCACAGTTCATGGCTCCAGCCCAGCGCGGTCCGCAGCACGTCGTGCCGGCGGGGCCCCATGGGACGTATCTCGTCCTCGTCCCGGCTCAACTCGTGCCGGGGGCGCAGCAGAAGGTCCTCGATGCTGCAGTTTCGCAGCGCCCCCGCAGCCAGCTCGAGTGCCAGTGGAAGCCCGTCGAGGTAGGTGCACAGCTCGGTGACCTGGTTCAGATCCCCGGGCTCCGGCACGTGCCCCGATTCCGTGGCGCGCCGCAGGAACAGCTCGGCGGCGTCCGTGGCGCACGGCAGCGGCTGGACCACCGCGACGAACTCCTCTTCCAGGTGGAACAGTTCGCGGCTGGTGGCCACGATCCGCAGTCGCGGACAGTTGTCGAGCAGCACCTGCACCAGGTTCCGGCACGCGCTCAGCAGATGCTCACAGGAGTCCAGCACCAGCAGCAGCTCGCGATCGCCGATCCAGTTGCAGATCACGTCCACCGGCATCCTCGGCGTGTGATCGGACAGATCGCACGCGTCAGCCACGAGCGCCGCGAGCATCTCCGCATCGCGTAGCTGCCACAGATCCGCCCAGCAGGCATCGGCCGGTTCACCCACCAGGCCGAGGTCCACCGCCTGCCGCACCAGCCGCGACTTGCCCACGCCTCCGACACCGGTCACGGTGACCAGCCGGTGGACCTGCAACGCGCTCTGCAGTCCAGCCAGTTCCCGCTCACGCCCTACGAACACGACCCATCCTCCCCACACCTGCGAACAGCCTTCCGACCCGGCGGCAACGGCCTCCTGCCCGCTAGCCGACATGCTGTACAGACACACGGATCGCGTGCTGTGCAGCACGACTCAAGGAGCCCGGGCCGCCGAGAACAAAAGCGTGCACGCATCCTGGCAGCCTCGGCCTGATCACGGAACCGGAATGGCAAAGCGCGAACCGGCCATGGCGACGTGACTCCGTACTGGTGCGGGAAGGCCTGTGGGTGAAGGAGGAGGCCGGAACCGTTTGTTGGTCGAGCGTTCCGGAATGTGTGCATGACCGAGACGCCCGACCCGTCCGGCACGATCTCGTCGTGCACCTGGAGCGCCGACCGGCGGGTGCGGATCAGATTCTGAGGGACCGCTGCGCCTGGTACAGATTGCGCGGGGTGACACGGGTGGTGCCGTAGAGCTCCCTGCGGGACTGGAGGTCACCCGTGAAGTCCGGTACGTCGATCTGTCCGAAGGGGCTGACCTCGGATATCGCCACCGTCGCGCTGCGTGGGGCCACGTCGTCGATGCGGATGCAGCCGGCCCGCTGGTTGGTGACGGTGACGTTCCAGTGGGCGAAGCGGGCGCCGTACAGCGGGCCGGCCGAGGCGTCGCCGCCGTGCGCGCCGTCGTTGTTCACGACGATCTCGGTGCGGACGTTGGCGAAGGGCAGGCCGCGGTGGGTGTCGAAGGTGCCGTGATTCAACCGGCCGTGCGACCAGACGTTGTAGCTGGACAGGCCCTCGACATTGATGCCGTGCGTACACGGCGAGTCGATGAGGAAGTCGGTGAACAGGTTGTCGTGGCTTCCCTCGCGCGTGGCGTACGGGTGGTGGTGGCCGCGCCCGGCGGCCGTCGTCCGGTTCAGTGTGCACGCCTTGGCCGCGACCAGGAGGAAGGCGTTGTCGGCGTGCACCGTGGTCACGTCGTCCACGAAGCAGTCCCAGGCGCACTGCAGCGCGACGCCGTTGTATCCCTTGTCCAGCAGGTGCGGCTGCTGCGGTGTCTCGGTCATCCGAAGGGTGATGCCCGCGACGCCGGAGGAGACGACCGGAGCTACCGAGGTGGTGAAGCGCGGCCGGAACTCGGGCCGCGCGTCCAGCGGCAACGGGCGGTCCAGGCGTACCAGGTCGCCTTCCACGGACACGATCCGGACCGGATACTCGTACGGCACGTACGAGGTGACCTTGGTCTTGTCCGACCAGTCGTAGGAGCTCGTGCCGGGGACGTCGCCGCACATGTGGTCGAGCAGGCTGTGGTCGGAAGGGTCGGACAGCTGGAGCAGCACGCGGTCTCCCGCGCTGACGGCTGACGGGTCGGCCACGCGGACGGTCCGGTCGCCCTGCTTGCCCGGTGCGCTGAGGGGTGTCAACTCCTGCCATTCGTCCCGCCTGTTGCCGGTCCAGCCCTCGAACGGCCAGGCGCCGGCCTTGATCGCGCCCACCAGGGATTCCCAGCGGGCACGTGGGGCGATCCACACCAGGCCGCCGGACCACGACCAGGCCGACTTCGTGCCGCCGTAGCGGCTGCCGTTCCAGCCGATGATCTCCTGCAGGGGTCGGCTGAAGTGGAGCGTGGTGGCGTCGCTGCCCTCCCCGCGCAGCACGACGTTGTTCCAGCCGATCTGGATGATGTCGTCGCAGCGGTAGGTCCCGGCGGGCAGAAGTACGGTGCCGCCGCCACGCTCGCCGACCTCGCGGATGGCGCGATTGATGGCGGGGGCCGCGTCCTCGGAGTCATCTGGCTTGGCGCCATAGTGCAGCACGTTGGCGCGGACCGGCGGGCTGGGGAAATTCATACCGCCGGAGCGGAAGCCCGCGTGCGCGACATAGGGGATCTGCGGATGGGTGTACGGGGTGCTGACAAATTCCTCCCAGAGTCCGGCAGTTCGGGCTGCGGCCGAGGCGGCCGAGGCAGCCGGTGCGGCGCCGACCGCAACGGTGGTGCCGGCTACGACGCCGAGGGTGCTGCCGAGGAGAGTCCGTCTGGTCAAACCCATGACATGCCTTTCGCGTTGCGCGGGTGCGGGCGCTGAGCGGTCTTCCCCGGCGGTGAAGGGGAGCGCTCAGGGGGCGTGGGGGAGGGGCGGCATCGCCGACCTGGGCTCTGGGCAGCTCGAAGCTGCCTGATGGTCAGGAAAGTTTCCTAACGATGCGGGGACAATGGAAATACGGGTGCAGGGACGCGTCAAGAGCGCGGAACGAACTGACGCGAGCGGCTCCTTCGAGGCGCACGTGTGCTCCTCTTCGCCGCCGACTCGGGCCGCCGGCACCATCATTGACGACCCGTCGGGCCGAGTCTAGATTGCGGCCGTGAGCGCTCCCGTGAAGGCTCCCGGGAGCGTTCACGACCCAGCGCCGACGAATGGGGACCCCTTGCGGATACTGGTGTTCAACGAGAATCACCACGAACGGACAAGGCCGGAGATCAGGGAGCGCTACCCCCTCGGCATCCATGGCACCCTTGCCGCGGCCCTGGGCGAGCGACTCGGCCCGGAGGCCGAGATCGAGGTGGCCACCCAGGACCAGCCCGAACACGGCCTCGGCCCCGACCAGTTGGACGGCACCGACGTCCTGGTCTGGTGGAGCCACCTGCTGCATGCCGAGATGGACGACGACACGGTGCGGCGGGTCCGGCAGCGCGTGCTGGCCGGCATGGGGCTGGTGGTGCTGCACTCGGGGGCCGGATCGAAACTCTTCACCTCACTGATGGGCAGCAGCTGTGACCGCCGCTGGCGGCACGGCGACGACCGGCAACTGGTGTGGACGGTGAAGCCCGGCCACCCGATCGCGGCAGGAGTTCCGCAGCCCCTGGTCATCGAGCACGACGAGATGTACGGCGAGCCCTTCGACCTGCCCGAGCCGGACGAACTCGTCTTCATCAGCTGGTTCAGCGGCGGCGAGGTGCTGCGCAGCGGCGCGTGCTACACCCGTGGGGCCGGCCGCATCTTCTATTTCAGCCCCGGGGACCAGGAGTGCCCCGTCTACCACCAGTCCGGCGTGCAGCAGGTGATCGCCAACGCCGTCCGATGGGCCGTGCCCACGGGACCGGTCGTCAGTCCCTTCCGGGGCACCTCCGCCCCCGAGGGGTGGTGGGCCGCGTGACCACACAGAGTGACACCACACTCCGCCCGGTGTTCGCCACCGTCGGCAGGACCGGACCGCTGCGGGCCGTGCTCGTCGGCGCCGGGTTCATGGGCCGGCACTGGGCCCGCGAACTCGGCGCCCACGCCGACACCCGTCTGGTCGGCTGGGTGGACCAGGACGCCGGCCGGCTCGCCGATGCCCTGGGACAGCTACCGGACCCAGGCCCGGACCAGGAAGCCATCCATACGGGGGCCGGGCTCGCGGAGACGCTGGAGGCGGTGCGGCCGGACCTCGTCCTCAACTGCACGACCCCGGCCGCCCACGCCGAGACCACCATCGCCGCCTTGGAGTTCGGCTGCGCGGTGCTCACCGAAAAGCCCATGGCGAAGGACCTCGCGCAGGCCCGGACCCTGGTGGCCGCGGCGGAGCGCACCGGCAGGCTGCTCGCGGTCACCCAGGACCGGCGCCAACTCGCCGGAGTCGTGGCTCTGCGGGAGGCGGCCCGACGCCTCGCCCCGCTGAACCGGCTGGAGATCGACTTCCGGCTGCCCCACCGCGCGGGGCCCTTCGCGGACCCGGACGAGCCGCTGCTGCGCGAGATGGCCATCCACTTCTTCGACGCCGCGCGCTCGGTCACCGGCGCCGACGCGCTCTCCGCCTACTGCGAGACCTCCCGGACCGCGTGGTCGTGGTACCCGGGCAACTGCTCCGCGGACGCGCTGTTCGCCATGGAGGGCGGACTGACCTTCGCGTTCACCGGCTGCTGGACCGCCCGCTCCTCCTTCACATCCTGGAACGGCACCTGGTACCTCGAGGGCGCCAAGGGCTCCGCGTGCTGGGACGGCACGAACGCGCCCCTGGTGACGCCTGCCCGGGCCGAGGGTGAGCCCGAACCGGCCGCGACCGCCGTGCCGGTCGCGGTGCAGGACTCGCCGTTCCCGGGTCTGGCCGAGGTCCTGGACGGCTTCGTCACCGCTCTGCGCACCGGCGCGGTCCCGGCCGGCGAGTGCCATGACAACCTGCGCAGCCTGGCCATGGTCGAGGCCGCTGTCGCTGCCGCCCGTACGGGCCGCCGCGTTCCAGTAGAACGCTGAGCAGTGCCTGTCGGGTCTGTACCTCCCCCCCTGTCCACCCCGCACAAGCCACCCACAGAACGGAGATCCGCGTCCGCTCGCCGCCGGGCGGGGGCCGCGCCGCGCGAAGGGGCAGAACCCGCCGTGGCCGACCCCCGCCCGGCGGTCTGCGTTCATGGATTCACCCTCGTGCCGCCGAGTGTCATCGGTCGAACGCCGTCCGGGGGCTCCCTGGCCTGGGCCGCAGCGGGTCGGTGACGGGCGAGGACGTCAGGGGCGGGCATCTCGGCGCGGACCGGTTCACGCGGGCTCCGACTCTTGACCACCTTCCGTTTAAGCGCTTCACTGAACCGCATCAGTAAGTGCGGCACCTTGCGGGCGGCCCCCGGGCGGTGGCCGCCCGGGCCTTGGATCACGCTCTTCGGCCCCGCACTTTCTGACCCGAACCATCGCGCATCGTGGTGCCACTCACTCAGCGCGGCCGGCCCCACCGGTCAGCTCTCCGTGGCAGCCGCGGGCCACCCATCCTGTGCCGGGAGGCGCCTTCATGACGACCGAAGCCATCGTCCAGACGAGAGCGGTAGCCGGCGGTCCCAAGGAACGTCTGACCAGGTTCCACCTGCGCGTGACCGCCACGACGTTCGGTGCGAACTTCTCCGACGGCTTCGCGCTCGGGGTCATCGGGGCCGTCCTGCCGACCCTGTCGACCTCGATCCACCTGAGCGGCGTCTGGCAGGGTCTGCTCGGTTCCTCCGCGCTGATCGGGCTCTTCTTCGGCAGTGTGATCCTCGGCCGGGTGGCCGACGCCATCGGACGCCAGAAGCTCTACCTGTACAACTTCGTCCTGATCACGGTCGCCTCCGCCGCACAGTTGTGGGCGCACGATCCGTGGAGCCTGTTCGCCCTGCGCCTGCTGATCGGCTTCGGGCTCGGCGCCGACTACGCCGTGGGCCCGACCCTCCTCTCCGAGTTCTCTCCCCGGCGTCTGCGCGGCCTGCTGCTCGGGTCGCTCACGGTCCTGTGGACCGTCGGCTACGTGCTCGCCAACATCCTCGGCACCTACATCTCCCTCAGCGACACCTCCGCCCACCTGCTGCTGGCCGCCGGCGCCCTCCCGGCCGTGCTCGTCCTGCTCCTGCGGATCGGCACCCCCGAGTCGCCGAGCTGGCTCGCGAGCCGCGGCCGGTTCGCCGAAGCCGACGAGATCCGCCGCCGCTACCTCGGGGAGGAACCCGAACCCCGCACCGCCCAGGACCAGGCGCCCGCGCCCGAGGTCACCCCGAGCTACAGCGAACTGTTCGCCCGCGGACAGCGTCGCAACACCTGGTTCGGCGCGATCTTCTACAGCGCCCAGGTCCTGCCGTACTTCGCGATCTACACCTTCATGTCGACGATCCTCGCCTCGCTCCACGTCGGGGACGCGGACACACAGAACACCGTCCTCAACCTGTTCCTCCTGCTCGGTGGCGTGGTGGGACTGTGGCCGGTGCAGCGCATGGGCCGCCGGCCCTTCACCATCTGGACCTTCGTCGTCCTGACCGTCTGTCTCGCGGCGATGGCCGCGCTGAACGACCACTCCGGCCTCGTGCTCATGGTGCCCTTCGTCATCTACACGTTCGTGATGGCGGCCGCGTCCAACGTCACGCAGGTGTACCCGCCCGAGCTGTTCCCGACCGCGCTGCGCGGCGCCGGTGTCGGCTTCCTCAACGGCGCGAGCCGGGTCGCCTCCGCGGTCGGCACCTTCATCCTGCCGATCAGCCTCGACCGGCTCGGAATCGGCTGGTCGATGGCCTGGCTGGCGGGAGTCCTGCTCGTCGGCACCCTGGCCAGCATCGCCTGGGCACCCGAGACCCGGAACCTGGTGACCACGGAAGGCCTGCACCACTGATGACCACCGCACACCCCGACGCCGTGTGCTTCGACGGCGCCTCCCTCACCGCGAGCCAGGTGACCGCCCTGGCCCGCACCCAGCGCCCCGTCCACCTGGACCCGCAGGCCAGGGCCCGCGTGAGCGCGGCACGCCCAGCGGCCATGAAGGCCACCACGAGGCGCTCGGTCTACGGCCATTCCACCGGCGTCGGCGCCAACCGCACCACCGCGCTCGACGAGGACGCCACCCGGGAGTTCGGCCTGCGCCTGCTGCGCAGCCACGCCGGCGGCATCGGCCCCCTCGTCCCCGTCGAGCAGGCCCGGGCCATGCTCGCGGTGCGCCTCAATCAGCTCCTGGGCGCCGGATCCGCCATCGACGTAGCCGTCGTCGACGCACTCGCACAGGCACTCACTCATGGCCACGTCCCCGAGATCCACGCGCTCGGCTCGCTCGGCACCGCCGACCTGACCGCGCTGGCCGAACTCGGCCTCACCCTCGTCGGCGAGCAGCCCTGGCAGCCGGGCACCGGCCTCGGCGCCCCGCCCCGCCCCCTCACTCTGAGTTCCTGGGACGCGCTGCCGCTGCTGTCCAGCAGCGCGCTGACCATCGGCCAGGCGGCGCTCGCCGCCACCGACCTGCGCACCCTGCTGGACCGCCTGCCGCTGGTCGCGGCCCTGTCGCTCACCGCCGTGCACGGGTCCCTGGAGCCGTACGCCCCGGCCGTCCACGCCCGTCGGCCGCACCCCGGCGCCCAGCAGGTCGCCGCCCGCATGACCGAGCTGCTCGACCGCGCCGACTGGAGCCCGGCGCTGGTCCAGGACCCGTTCGGATTCCGCTGCCTGCCCCAGGTCCACGGCGCCGCCACGGACGCCTGGACCGCGCTCGACGGCGTCCTCACGGTGGAGCTCAACGCCAGCGCAGAGAACCCGCTTCTCGACGGCGAGGACTACTACCACCACGGAGGATTCCACCAGGCGCCCCTGGCCCTGGCCCTGGACCACATGCGGCTGGCCCTCCTGGGCACCGCCCAGCTCACCACCGCCCGGCAGGGCGCGCTCAACGAACCGGCCTTCACCGGACTGCCCCCCTTCCTCGCCCAGGCGGAGAACGGGAGCAGCGGCCTGATGATCACCGAGATCGCCGCGCACAGCGCTCTCGCCGAACTGCGCGGCGCCGCCCAGCCGGTGACACTCGGTCACGCCGTCGTCTCCCGGGGGGTCGAGGAGCACGCCAGTTTCGCGGCCACCGCGGCGCGGCGTCTGACCGAAGCGGTGGACCAGTTCGGCCTCGTCCTGGCCTGCGAACTCGTCGGGGCGGTGCGAGCCCTCCGGATGCTGGACCGCACTCCGCCCGGAGACGGTGAGCTGTCCCGCTTCCACGAGGCGGCCGCGGCCGTCCTCGACCCGGACCTCGCCGACCACAAACTGACCGCGGACGTCCACGCCGCGGCGGCGCTCCTGCGCTCGGCCGATCTGGGCCTGCCGATCGCGGCCGGGCCCGCGGTGCCCGTCGCGTCACGGTGAAACTGCCCCGGATTCAGACGGCCCCGGCCCCGTCGCGCGGACCCGCGACCGAGCCGCGCCACTGCACGGTCGGCGGCAGTACCTTGCGCCGGCTGCGCTTGCCCTCTTCGACGGCCTTCACGGTGCGTTCGACGATGAGGTCCAGCAACTCGTCCACGGGCCAGCGGTAGCTGGACAGCGGTGGGGTCAGCAGCCGGGACAGGGGCTGGTCGTCGTAGCCCAGCACGGACACGTCGTCCGGCACCGTCAGGCCGAGGTCCCGCGCGGCGGCGTAGACGCCGTAGGCCATGGAATCGCCGAAACAGAGGAACGCCGTCGGGCGGTCCGGCTCCGTAAGTGCCGTGCGGGCCACGGCGGTTGCGCCCTCGAGGTCGTACGGCGAGGTGCGCACGGTCAGCGTCAGCCCCAGCTCGCCCGCGACCCGGTGGACCATGCTCTCGGCCGGCCGGTCGGGGGTGCTCGCCAGGCCCGGCGTCACGACCCCGATCCTGCGGTGGCCCGCCGAGGCGAGCCGGCTGAGCGCGTCGGTGACCCCGAGTTCGTTGTCGAAGACGACCTCGGCCGCCGTGGTGGCTCCGGGGAGGCCGTCGCCGATGGAGATCAGAGCTGTCTGCCGGGCGACCTGCTGCCAGTGGGCGGCGGCGGGATCGACGGGCAGCACGATCAGCGCGTCCACCCGCTGGGCCGCCAGATGCGAGGCCAACTGGGCCTCCAGCTCAGGGTCGTTGCAGGCGTCGACGATCAGGGCGTGCCGGCCGGTCGCCAGCAGCCTGCGGCCGAGGGTGACCGAGAGACCCTGCTGCCACACGTCGGTCAGCGATTCGCACAGCACGCCGACGGTGTCGGTCCGGCCGGAGGCCAGTGCCCTGGCGATCGGGTCGACCTGGTAGCCGAGCCGGTCCGCCGCCTCGCGCACCCGCCGCTGGGTCTCCGGCGGCACCTGCAGGCCGCGCAGGGCGTAGGACACCGCGGCGGGGGAGAGTCCGGTGTCCTTCGCGATGTCGCGCAAGGTGATACGTCGCTGGTTGTTGGGCACGCGGACAGTCTATGAGTCCGAGAGGACACCCCACTTGGGCGCCGGGGTGCGCCGTCCTTTTTCGGTCCAGACCATTGACCGCGGCTCGTCACGCCGGGACTCTGTTGCATGTTGATGAACGTGGGTCATGTATATGAACACGCGTCGTCATCACCGGCACCGCATCACCACCACCGTCACCACCGTCACCATGAAAGGACCGACCGATGGGTACGTCCCGCAGAACACTGCTAGGCGCCGCACTCGGCGGGGCCGCGGCCGCCGCCGTCGGCCTGCCGGCCGCTCCCGCCTCGGCCTCCTCCTGGGTGCTGAAGTGGAACCCGTCTCCGTACGACGACGGGCTGGGCGCGTTCGAGACGGTCGAGGACGACCGCGCCGACTCGCACCCCGAGGGGCAGCCGCACATCTACGTCGAGGACAACACCTACCGCTTCAACATGCACATGGTGGACCGGGACACGTCCACCGACCGTCAGCGCCAGGAGGTCACCGGCAACCGCACGTCCTCCAGCAGCTATCTCCAGTGGCTGCCCGGACAGACCTGGCGGGTCACGTACTGGATGTACATCCCGAGCTCGCTCAAGGCCACGACGTCCTTCACGCACATCATGCAGATGAAGCAGCCGGGCACCGGAACCTCCCCGATCGTGGTGCAGTCGCTGCGCCGGGTGAGCGGAGCCCAGACGGTCGAGCTGGTGCTGCCCATCTCCGGGACCCTCGTGGGCCGTACGTCGCTCGACCCGCTCCACGACACCTGGACCAAGGTGGACTTCCGGATCAAGGTCGGTGACGGCACCTCCGGCACGGTCCGCTGGATCCTCAGCGACGGCACGAACACGATCATCGACAAGTCACTGAGCGGCGTCGACACCTTCCTCGACGACCGGGTCCGGCCCAAGTGGGGCATCTACCGATCGCTCGGCGACACCTCGGGCTCGCTCCAGGACACGTACATCCGCTTCAAGGACTTCCTCGGCTACCAGCTCGTCTGAACCCGGACCCCTCCCGGGTCGGGCGAACCCGGGGCGACGTGTGTCCTGCGACTGTCAGGAACCTTTCCTGTCAGTCATGGGCGCCGTCGCCCCGCTCGTCCACGCACGCACCTCGAACCCCCCAACTCCCCTTCTCCGGAGGTCGATACCGTGCACGTCTCCTTCCTTCAGGGCCGGTCCCGCAGCGGCACCGCGCTCGCCGCTCTGTGCGCCCTGCTCCTGTGTCTCTTCTCCCTGCAGTTCGTCGCCTCGCCGGCGTCCCGCGCCGCGGCGACCGCGACCGACTACCAGGCCGAGGACGCGACGATCTCGCAGGGAACGGTCGCCACGAACCACACCGGGTACACCGGCACCGGGTTCGTCGACTACACCAACACCACCGGCTCGTACGTGCAGTTCACAGTGGACGCGGCAAGCGCGGGCAGCACCTCGCTCGGCTTCCGCTACGCCAACGGCACGACGACCGACCGCCCGATGAACATCTCCGTCAACGGCACCGTCGTCGCCTCGAACGTCTCGTTCCCCGCCACGGCCGACTGGGACACCTGGGCCACCAAAAGCGTGAACGTCTCCCTGAACGCGGGCACCAACACCGTCCGCGCCACCGCCGTCACCGCGAACGGCGGCCCCAACCTCGACAGGCTGACCGCGGGTTCGGCACCGGCCGCCACGCCGGGTATGGCCGTCGCCCCGTACGAGTACCTCGGCTGGGGCAGTCCGCAGGACCCGACCCAGGTGATGGCCGCGACCGGCGTCAAGTGGTTCACCCTCGCCTTCATCCTCTCCGACGGCACCTGCAACCCGGCCTGGGACGGCTCACGCCCGCTGACCGGCGGCAGCGACCAGTCGAAGATCAACGCGATCCGCGCGGCCGGAGGCGACGTGATGGTCTCCGTCGGAGGCTGGAGCGGCGCCAAGCTCGGCGAGAAGTGCACCAGCGCGTCGGCGCTCGCCGGCGCCTACCAGAAGGTCATCAACGCCTACGGCCTCAAGGCCCTCGACATCGACATCGAGAACACGGAGTGGGCGAGCGCGACCGTGCGCCAGCGCGTCATCGACGCCCTGAAGATCGTCAAGGCGAACAACGCGGGCCTCAAGACCGTCATCACGTTCGGCACGACGAGCAGCGGACCGGACTCGACCGGCATCGACATGATCAAGCGGGGCGCGGCCTCCGGCCTGGCGAACGACGTCTGGTGCGTCATGCCCTTCGACTTCGGCGGCGGCGCCGGCAACATGGGCACCCTGACCGTCCAGGCCATGGAAGGTCTCAAGGCGCAGGTCAAGTCCGCGTACGGGTACAGCGACTCGGTCACCTACGCGCACATCGGCCTCTCGTCGATGAACGGCACGACCGACGACGCCGGTGAGCTCGTCCGGATCAGCGACTTCCAGACCATGCTCGCCTACGCGCAGCAGCACCACATCGGCCGCCTCACCTACTGGTCCGTCAACCGCGACCGGTCGTGCGGCTCCGGCTCCGACGGCGACTCGTGCAGCGGGGTGGCGCAGCAGCCGTACGACTACCTCAAGGTCCTCGTCCAGTACACCGGTTGAGAAGGGAGAACCACCGCCATGAAGCTGAACAGACGCAGACGTGCCCTCGCGGCAGCCGTGCCGTTCGCACTCGCGCTCCCTCTGCTCACACTCGGCGCGGGGAACGCCGCGGCGGCCACCGACCACCAGGCCGAGGACGCCACGATCTCGCAGGGAACGGTCGCCACGAACCACGCCGGGTACACCGGCACCGGGTTCGTCGACTACACCAACATCACCGGCTCGTACGTGGAGTTCGGTGTGAGCGAGGCGTCGGCGGCGACCGTCCCGGTCGCCTTCCGGTACGCCAACGGCACGAGTGCCGACCGCCCGATGAACATCTCCGTGAACGGGACCGTCGTCGCCACGAACGTGTCCTTCCCGGTCACCGCCGACTGGGACACCTGGGCCACCAAGACCGTGAACCTGCCCCTCGAGGCAGGCGCCGGCACGATCCGCGCGACCGCGACCACCGCGAACGGGGGACCCAACCTCGACAAGGTCACCATCGGGGCGCCGGCATCGACCGGGCCCGCGGTCCCCTTTGGCAGCCATCAATTCCCGTACGTGGCCGGGACCCTGAAGCCGACAGGGAGTCAGGCCGATCTCGACCAGGCCGTCCTCTCCAAGTACACCGCGTGGAAGTCCGCGTTCGTACGCCAGAACTGCGGCAACGGCTGGTACGAGGTCATCTCGCCGGACGCCGACCATCCGTACGTGGCCGAGGCACAGGGCTACGGCATGGTCGTCACGGCCCTGATGGCGGGCGCCGACCCCGACGCGAAGAAGATCTTCGACGGCCTCGTGAAGTACATGCTGGCGCACCCCTCCGTGAACAACTCCTCGCTGCTCGCCGCCGAGCAGGACTCCTCCTGCAGGAGTGTCGACGGCTCGGACTCGGCGACCGACGGGGACCTGGACGTGGCCTACGGGCTGCTGCTCGCCGACCGACAGTGGGGCAGCGCGGGCACGTACGACTACAAGAGTCTCGCGGTGAAGCACATCAACGCGATCAAGGCCGACGAGGTGAACCCGAGCACGCACCTGACGAAGCTCGGAGACTGGTCGTCCTCCGGCGATCAGTACTACTACGTCACACGTTCCTCGGACTGGATGATCGACCACTTCAGGGCGTTCCGGCGGGCCACGGGCGACGCCGCCTGGGACACGATCCGCGCCGCCCACCAGAACCTGATCACCTCCCAGCAGGCCACGTACGCGCCCGGCACCGGACTCCTCGCGGACTTCGTCGTCGGCACGAACGGGACGCCCAAGCCGGCGGCCGGCCAGGTCCTGGAGAGCCCGAACGACGGCGACTACAGCTGGAACGCCTGCCGTGACCCCTGGCGCATCGGCACCGACGCCGTCACCAGCGGCGACCCGGCCTCCCTCGCCTCGGCGAGGAAGCTGAACGCGTGGGTCAAGGCGAAGACGGGCGGCAGCCCGGCGGCTGTCGTCTCCGGCTATCACCTCAACGGATCGGCGTACGACAGCGGTCACGACATGGCGTTCACCGCGCCGTTCGCCGTCACCGCGCTCACCGACCCGGGCTCGCAGGCCTGGCTCGACGCCCTGTGGAGCAAGCTCGCCGGCACCGCGATCGACCCGGCGCTCTACTACGGCGGCAGCGTGCAGCTCCAGTCGATGATCGTCGCGTCCGGGAACTACTGGGTCCCCTGACCCGGCTCCGCATGCGGACGGCGCGGCGGCCACCTCGTTCAGTGGCTGCCGCGCCGTCGATATCTCGGGTTACGGGGACGGGACGGGCGACAGGGACAGCCGATCCAGGTCGGGACCTCCGCTCACGGGATTGAAGACCTTGATGGAGTTGGCTCCGGCGTCGAGCGTCACCGGGACCGACGTGGTCCGCGGTGTCGTGTTGCCGGTGTCGGTGACCGTGACACGGACGGGAGCACCACCATTGATGCTGATGTCGTACGAGCGCGTTCCGTTCACCGTGTAGTCGAGGTGCAGGGAGTAGGCGCCGCCCTGAGCCACCTCGACGTCGGGGAAGGTGAGCGAGTCCTCCGGCGTGCCGCCGATGTTGCGCACCTTCTCCGCGCCCGAACAGGGGGCGCAGCCGGCGGGGCCGACGTTCGGGCCCAGCACGTTCGCGGAGTCCTCGGCCTCCCTGGCCCACACCCGGTCCGCGGGCAGCGGCCGGATCCGTACGGGGCTGGACACCTGCTTGTCCTGGCCCAGGTAGCGGAAGCTCGCGCCGACCGGCACGTCCGTCGCGCCGACGTCCTGGCCCGGGGGAGAGGTCACCGTCCAGGTGGCGTGCAGCTGCCGGCCCAGGCGCAGCGCCTCGGTCGTCACCGCACCGCCTTCGACGGTCCAGCCCTCGGGGACCTGAGGGGCGAGGGTGACCCCGTCCAACTGCTCGTCGTCCTCCATGCGCAGCGTGGCGTCGACTTCGACGCTCTGCCGGCCCTGGCCGACCCACTGCAGACCGTGAGGTCGCACCGTGAGTTTGGTCGAGGGGGTGTACGAGGAGGGCGGCATCGGTGCCACCGCGATGCGGTCGAGCCCCGGAGTGGCGCCGCTGCGGCTGCCGAAGACCCGGACGGTGTTGTCTCCCGCCCGCAGCGTCACGGGGATCGCCGAGGACCCGGGGACGTCCGGGGCTCCGGCGAAGGTCGGCACCCGCACCGGGTCCGCGCCGTTGACGCTGACCTTCAGGCTGCCGCTCCGGCCCGAGGTGTGGTCGAGCTGCAGCCGGTAGTCGCCCGCAGCGTCGGCCCGCACACCGGTGAAGGTCACGCCGGTTCCGTGCCCGAGACCGGTCACGCGCGCACCCCCGGAGCAGGCCGAACACGCGGAGGTGAGGGCGCCACGGCCCAGACCGGCGTCTTCCGCCTCCAGGGGTACAGGAGTCGTGGTGGCCGCCGGGCGGTCGTACGCCACCTTGATCTCGTCGATCTTCAGCTGGTCGACGAACGCCTGGGCCTGCGCTCCGCCCCACAGGCTGCGTACGTCGAGCTTGAGGTAGCGCGCCTGCTGGTCCCCGATGTCGATGAACTGGACGCCGCGCGCGCTGCGCAGCGCCCCGGAGCGCACGACCTTCCAGTCGTCGCCGTCGTTGCTCGCGAGGACGCGGTAGTCCTTGATGCGCGCCGAGTCCTCCTGGTGCCCGAACGTGGCGCGGGCCCCGGTGGGCGACCACTCCCGCTGATGCACCGCCAGCGACACGGCCTTGCGCCGCTTGCCCAGGTCGAGGGTGACGGTGGCCGCTCCCTTGCCGTCGTTGTCCCAGTACGTCGTGAAGTCGCCGTCGGTCAGCGCGTTCGCGCCGTGCCCGTCGGCGGAGGACGAGGCGGTGGCCTTGACGGTGTCGGCCGGGTAGTAGTCCTGGGTGCCGTCGGTGGTCACCTTGAACACGGTGTCGTACTGGTCCCAGTCCGTGACGCCGAGGAGCGACAGGTAGCCGCCGGACTGGCTGAACGCCAGCGGCTTCCCGGTGCGCAGGTCGGTCACCTTCTGCGCCGTGTAACCGTTGTCGCGCAGCCGGACCATGTCGCCGCGCGGGCGCGTGACCACGTGCACGTACTGGGTCTTCGGTCCGTCGGCGCGGGAGACGGTGACGACGCCGTGCGCGCCGTCGTTCCACAGGCCGGGCTGCATGCCGCCGTACATGTAGCCGCCGCCGTCGACTCCGTGCACGGACTCGCGGATCGGGTCGACCCACTTGCCCATGAAGGCGTTGTACGCCTCCTGCTGCGCGGGGAACCTGCCGTTCACCATCGGGGTCTCGCCCATCAGGGACTTGATGGAGGAGCCCGCGTTGGTGATGTACCGGCCGGTGCTCAGTCGTACGTCGACGGGGGAGTCCTGGCCGGAGAACCACCAGTCGCCCGTGGAGGGCAGCTTGTAGTCGGCCTCCGTCAGACGCGGCATCGGGACGGTGACGGCCGCCGGATAGTCGTAGGACGGGACCATGCCGGTCTTCTGCTCGTTGCTGACGGTGTCCATCTCCGGCGTGTCCTCGTTGTTGTTGCTCAACAGCCAGGACGGGTGCTGCTGGTGGACCTGCTCGTAGAGGTGGTGCTCCTCCCAGTACTCGTTGTCGTTGTCGATCCAGAATCCCGACAGGTCGTCGTAGCGGTCCATGACCTCGTGGAAGAGGTCGTAGCTGTACTCGCCGAAGCCCTGGCGGGTGGTCAGGTCGACGTCCTTGCCCTTGTAGGCGGAGTACGCGGCGGAGTCGAGGGCCTCGCGGTCGAAGCGGTTGTGCCACTGCGGGTCGTCGGTCATGTAGAGGATGACGTGGACGCCCTTGGCCTTGCCCGCCGCGATCAGTTCGCCGAGCAGGTCGCGTTCGGTGGCGCAGCTGCCGGGAATCTTCGAGGGCCAGGGGCGGGCGTAGCCGAGCGCGCTGTGGAAGGTGGCCAGGACGATGTACGAGGCGCCGAGGTCACGGGCCTGGTCGACCCAGTAGTCGGCGTTCCAGCCGCCGTCGGTGACGGCGCGCTCCCACTCCCGGCAGTCGGTGTGCATGGGGGTGGTGTACATGCCCCAGTGCAGGAACAGGCCGGCGGTGGAGTCGCGCAGCCACTCCTGGCGTGGATGCTGCACCTCGGCCCGGGCGGCGGGGGCGCCGCCCAGGAAGGTGGCGGCAAGGGCCAGGATCAGAGCGGCGCACAGCGTGCGCCAGTGATGTGGTCTTCGGTGGGACTCGGGTGTCATGGGTCTGGGTCGCCCTCTCGTGAATGCCTCGCGTGGACGGAAACAGGCGAGGAGGGGAGCACCGGACGGGCGCGGTCTCACTGGTCGGCTCTGCGCGCTGCGCCCGGCCGTCGACGGTTCGTGGCTCGCGTGGCTGAGCAGTTCTCAGCCAGAAACATCCGATGTCTCGCGAGCGAACGCCGGAACTGTACCCGGGTGAAGTCGACCGCCGATACCCCTGTTTCCCGGGAATTTGGGCAAGTTGGGGGATCTTCTGGTCAACAGGCGTTCGGGATCTCGAATGTGCGGGGGCGTGTCGGCGTGGCCAGTGAGATAGAGATCGGATGTGTGATGTGGCGTGTGTGCGAAAGGGCGCCCGTGCGGTCAGGTCGACCGGCGGACCACGAGGCTCGGCGTGATGACGGTCTCCGGAGGCGGGTCGCCGCCCTGGAGCAGCGCCGCGACCTGCTCCACCGCGGCACGGCCGACCTGCCGCTTGTCCACATGCAGCGTGGTGAGCGGAGGGTCCACCAGCTCGCCGAGCATCAGACCGTCGCACCCGACGAACGCGCAGTCGTCCGGCACCGCGAGTCCGCGCCGCAGCGCGCGGCGCTGCGCTCCGACGGTGATGAGGTCGTTGTAGCCGAGCACGGCCGTGGCGTCGGGGTGTTCGGTCAGGATCCGGTCCATGCCGAGGGCGCCGCCCTCCGCCGAGTTGGCGACCGGCACGACCCAGGTCTCGGCCGGGTCCAGGCCGTACTCGGTGACCAGGGAGCGGAACAGGTGGTGGCGGGTACGCGGTGCCGCCGCGTCGTCGCGCCCCTGGTCGTCGAGCATGACGACACGGCGGTGCCCGGCGCCGGTGAGATGCTCCAGCGCCTGGCGCATGCCCGCCTCGAAGTCGATGCGGACTCCGCCGACGCCCGGCAGGCGGGTGTTGTGATCGAGCAGCACCAGGGGGATGCCGCTGTCCCGGACGCGCTGGACGGCCGTGTCGTCGTCGAAGTACGCGATGCAGGCGTCAACATGGTCGGCGATGGTGGCCGCCACGGTCTGCTCGCGCTCCAGGGCGGACCCCGTGCTGTAGACCGCGATCTGCCATCCGCGCTCGTCGGCGGCGTCCAGCACGCCGGCGGCGACCTCGGGGAAGAACGGGTTGAGCACGTCGGCGACGACCAGGCCCAGGGTCGTCAGGCCGGGGCCCGCCATGCCGCGGGCGTGCCGATTGGGCCGGTAGCCGAGTGCCTGGGCGACCTGCAGGACGCGCTCGCGGGTGGCCGGGTCGATCTCCGGCTTGTCGTTGATGGCACGCGAGACGGTCTGCCTGCTGACTCCGGCGGAGCGTGCCACGTCGTCGATGGTGATGCTGCGGCGGGCGCCGTCACGGTCGGTGCGGGGGGTGGGCATCCAGAGCCCTCCTTTCTGGCTGCCCAAGTGTGGCCCGCCGCCTTGGGGCCGGATGGTTCACGTGAGCGCTCACGGCCATCATGGGCAGGCGTTTTCGGAGTGTCAACGCCCTTGTGGATCAGTGGTGTTGCGCCGACGGCCGACAGGTCCGAGCTTTTGCCCGCGCCTGTATTGACGTCAGGACCGGCTGCCTCCAAGGTACTCCGTGAGCGCTCCCGGGAACGCTCACGGGACCGTTCACGGCCCGGGTTCCCGTGCGTCCGGCGCCCCTGGTGTCCCGATCCGACGGAGGACCGCGTTGCGTATCACGTCATCCACCCGAACCGCCCCGGCCGCACTGGCCGTGGCCCTCCTGACCGCTGCGCTGGCCGGCTGCTCCGTCGACGAGGGTGCCGGTGCGTCGGACCAGGACGGCAAGGGCAAACAGCAGATCACGTTCCTGACCTTCGAGACCCCGAACCTGACGCCCGCCTACTGGGACGCGGCGATCAGGCGGGTCACCCGCAAGTACCCGGACATCACGGTGAAGAAGCTGGTCGCGCCGACCGCCGACCGCACCGCCTACGCCAAACAGCTGCTCGCCTCCGGGCAGTTCCCCGACGTCATGATCGCCGTCGCGCCGACCGGGCTCGGCGACGCGGGCAACCTGTACGCCTGGCAGGACACGGAGCTCAAGGACTTCGCGGTCCCCGACGGCGGCGCCATCGGCGGCAAGGTGTACCAACTGCCCGCCAACACCCAGTCGATACCGGTCGTCTACTACCGCAAGTCCATGTTCGCGAAGGCCGGCATCTCCGCCCCGCCGAAGACGTACGACGAACTCCTCGCGGACTCACGCAAGTTGAAGGCGAAGGGGCAGCAGCCGTTCGTCGTCGGCGGCGGCAAGGACGCCTTCCCCTCCGTCCTGCCGCTGACCGGCGCCGTCGCCACCGACGTCTACAAGAAGGACCCCGACTGGATGGTCCACCGCCGCGAGGGCAAGGTGAAGTTCACCGATCCGGCTTTCGTCGGCGCGCTGACGAAGATCCAGAAGCTCGCCCGCAGCGGCTACATCGACAAGAAGATGGTGTCGCTCGACTACGCCGCGACCGAGCAGGCCTTCCTCAAGGGCAAGGGCGCGATGTACCCGATGGGCTGCTGGTTCGCCGCGGCCGCCGACAAGAGCGACCTCAAGGACGACATCGGCGTTTTCAACTGGCCCACGGACGACGGCTCCGTACTCTCCTCCGGCTACACCGGCGGCGGCCTGTCGGTGAACGCGCACTCCAAGCACCTCGACGCGGCGAAGAAGTTCGCGCTCGCCTTCCAGCTGGACAAGTCGAACCTCGACAACTCGGTCAAGTCCGACTCCCTGTTCCCCGCCGTCAAGGGCTACACGCCGCCCACCGACACCGGTCCGGTCTTCAAGGAGTCCTACGACCTGTGGCAGGAGTCCGTGCGGCAGAAGGCGACGGTGAAGGCGTTCGCCTGGGAGACCGGCGGCGACGCGCTGTTGCCCGGCCTCGACGCCAAGGTGCACGCGGCCGTGCAGGACGTGATCCTCGGCCGAAAGAGCCCACAGGAAGCGGCCCGGTTCCTGGACGCCGAATGGGAAAAGGCCTCCTGATCCATGGCGACCCACACGCAACTGCGCCCACGGGCGAAGGTGTCGGCCCCTGCGGACACCGCTCGCCCGGGGCGCCGCCGAAGGCTCCGCTCCGCGCTCGGCCGGTTCGCCGTCTTCGGCGCCCCCGGGATGCTGGTCTACGCGTGCTTCGTCCTGGCGCCCGTCCTGCTGAGCGTCGGCTACAGCCTCACGAACTACAACCCGTTCAGCCCGCCGACCGAGTTCACCGGCCTGCGCAACTACCGCCTCCTGTTCCAGGACGAGGAGTTCCTCCAGGCACTCAAAGTCACCGTGCAGCTGACGGTGATGCTCGTCGTCCTGCCGAACGTCGCGGGCCTCGGCATCGCCGTGCTGCTCGACCGCAAAGGCTGGTTCTACAACGCCTGGCGCGCCGTGTTCTTCGTCCCCGTCGTCCTCAGCTCGGTCGTCGTCTCCGTCGTGTGGACCCGGCTCCTCGCCGACGACGGCGTCGTCAACCAGGCCCTCGGCTGGGTGGGCGTCGACCCCGTCGGCTGGCTCTCCGACCCGTCCCTCGCGCTCTACTCGCTCGGCGTGATCATGGCCTGGCAGATGCTCGGCTTCTGCGTCGTGGTGTACCTCGCCGGCCTGCAGTCCGTACCGGGTGAACTCCTGGAGGCGGCGTCCATCGACGGGGCGGGGCCCGTCACCCGGTTCCGGCACGTCACCTGGCCGCTGCTCGCACCGGCCCTGACGGTGAACACCGTCGTCCTGCTCATCACTGCCTTCAAGGCGTACGACCACATCCAGGTGATCACCGGAGGCGGTCCGGGATCGGGCACCACCGCGACGCTCTCCCTGGTGATCCTGCAGACCGGGTTCACCGCGAACCGGCAGGGCTACGCCTGCGCGATGGCCGTCGTCATGCTCGTGATCGTCGCGACGGCGTCCACGCTCGTCCTGCGGGTCCTGCGACGCCGGGAGGTGGAACTGTGACCAGGACACCCTGGCTGCGCCCCCTGGCCGTCACCGTGCTCGGCTGCTTCTTCGCCGTGCCGCTGTACGTGGTCCTCGCCAACGCCTTCAAGAGCGGCCCCGACATCGCCCCGCACCCCGCGAACCTGCCGCTGCCACCGACCCTCGACAACATCGTCAAGGTCACCTCGCGGCCCGACCATCTCTTCTGGGTCAGCCTCACCAACAGCCTGGTCGTCACCACCCTCTCGGTGATCGTGCTGACGGTCCTGTCCGCCATGCTCGGCCACTACCTGGCCCGCACCTCCTCACGCTGGGGAACGGTCGCCACGCTGGTCCTGCTGTGCGGCCTGATGATCCCGCCGCAGGTCATCCTGCTGCCCCTCACCCAGGTGCTGCGCACCTTCGACCTGATGGCGACCGTGCAGGGACTCGTCCTGTTCAACGTCGGCTACTACGTACCCTTCGGGGTCTTCGTCTTCGCCGGATTCGTCAAGGGCGTCCCCGTGGAACTGGAACAGGCCGCGGCGATCGACGGGGCCGGCTGGTTCCGCACGTTCTGGCAGATCGTCTTCCCGCTGCTGCGGCCGGCCACCGCCAGCTCCGTCATCTTCTTCGGCGTATGGATCTGGAACGACTTCCTCAACCCCCTGATCATCCTCGGCCCCAGCTCCGGCACCACCGTGACGACCGGCATCTACCGCGCCATCGGCCAGTACCAGGCCGACTTCGGCACGGTCTTCGGGCTGATGCTGCTGGCCACACTCCCGGTCCTCGTCCTGTACCTCGCGCTGCAGAAGCAGTTCGTGAAGGGCCTCACCGGTGGCGCCACCAAGGGCTGACCCTCGCTCCTGTCCCCGCTCGCGCTGTACTCGAAAGGTTGTGACGTGACGTCCAACGCGGTCACCACGGCGGAGCGACCGCCGGCCCGCTCCTACCGGCTCCTCGACCAGGTCCGGGCCGCCGTCCTGATCGACGGCGTGTCCCGCGCGCCCGCCGTGCGCGCGCTGCCCGGCGGCCTGCACGCCCTGGACGTGACCGCGCCCGAGGGGGCCGCCGTGGAGATCCGGCTCTCCACACCGCTGCGCGACGCCGTCGGCTACTGGTACCCGGACTGCGGGTGGCAGCGCGCCCTGCCACCCGACTGGGCGGGCGCGCTGGACACGTCCTTGGTGCGGGGCGCGGCCATCGGCTGTCTCTACGAGACATCGGGCGCGACCCTGCTGACCTTCGCCGCCGAGGACCAGAGCGCCGAGATCCGCACCGTGTTCGGCGTCTCCGAGCAGCACAAGCGGTTCGTCGCACACCTCGAACTGGCCTCGAGCGGCGAGCCGTTCACCTTGATCCTCGCCCCGCGCAGTGGCTCGCCCGCGGCCGCGCTGCGCGGGGTGCGGCGCCACCTGGTGGCGACCGCGCCGACGGCCCCGCTCCCGCTGCCCGCGGCGGGACGCACCCCGGCCTATTCCACCTGGTACTCGTTCGGCCAGCAGGTCACGGCGCAGGGAGTCGAACGCGAAGCCCGGCTCGCCAAGGACCTGGGCTGCGGCCTGGTCATCCTCGACGACGGCTGGCAGCGCGGCGGCAAGGAGCGCGGATACGCCTGGGCGGGGGACTGGACGGTCGACACGGAGAAGTTCCCCGACCTGGCGGGACACGTGCGGACCGTGCGCGACCTCGGCTTGGCGTACATCGCCTGGCTCGGCCCTCTGCTGCTCGGACCCGCGTCGCCCCAGTGGGACCGGCTGTCCAAGTACGCCCCCGTCCCGAGTCCCACCGCGCCCGGAGCGCATGTCCTCGACCCGCGGCACCCCGAGGTGCGGGCGCACGTGGTCGATGTGTGTACCCGTCTCGTGGCCGATCACGGGCTGGACGGACTCAAGCTGGACTTTCTCGACGACGCCACCGTGTACGCGGGCGACGGCGGAGCCGGCGTGACGACGGCCATGGCCACCCTGCTCGGCTGCATCCGCGACGCCCTCGTCGAACTGTGCCCCGCCGGCCCCCTCATCGAGCTGCGCCAGCCGTACCTCGGCCCCGGGATGAGCGCGTACGGGAACCTGCTGCGCGCCACAGACTGCCCCGCCGACGCGACGGCGAACCGGGTCCGCACCATCGACGCGGCGCTCACCGCGACCGGCGGAGCGGTCCACTCCGACATGCTGATGTGGGACCCCGAAGGGGAACCGGAGTGGGCCGCCCGGCAGATCCTCTCGGTCCTGCACGCCGTGCCCCAACTGTCGTGTCTGCTCGAGAGACTGACGAGTGATCAGCGCGAAACGGTCGCCTTCTGGCTACGCCAGTGGAAGCGGCTCGCACCCGTGCTCGTCGACGGGGAGTGGGAGCCGGGGCGCCCGGACGAGCTGTACCCCGTCGTGCGCGCACACGCGGGCCGCCACCAGGTGGCCGTCGTCCATGCGGACCGCCCCGTCACCCTGGACCTGCGCCGCCACCCTCAAGCCGACCTCGTCAACGCCACCGGCACCGACGGGCTCGTCTGTGTCGTGCAGGGCGGCCCGGTGGAGGCCGGGATCACCGCCTACGACGCACGCGGCAGGGTGACCGGATCATGGGTCCGCAGCCTCGACGGGCCGGTGGCGCTGAAGGTGCCCCGCTCAGGCCTGCTGTCCCTGCTCGCCGCGCACCACTGAGACCCCCTCCGCTGTGCGCTGAGGCCGGGCACCAACACGAGCACCAGCTCAGCGAACCGACCGTCCATCCGTCCACCGTCACGGAAGGAACCGCTCGCCATGAGACGCAGAACCCTCCACCGCCCACGACTGGCCGCCGTCCTGTGGGCAGCCCTGCTTGCCCTGCTCGGTCCGCTCCTGTTCACCCCGTCATCGGCCCCGGCCGCCACCGCGCCCACCACGATCGGCGACACGTCCGTTCCCGGGATGTACCACCCGCGCCAGGACTGGCTGCGCGCCGCGTCCGGCGGCCTTTTCCTGCACTGGGGCATGTACACCAAGCCCGAGCACTATGACTGCGAGTCCTGGCAGCAGGCCGTCGACGACAGCGGCTGGAACCCCGACTACTGGGTCGACCAGACCAAGAAGCTGCACGGCTCCTACATCGTCCTCGCCACCTTCCACAGCCGCCTCGGCTACGCCCGCCCCTGGCCCTCGACGATCCCCGGCAGCTGCTCCACGCGCCGCGACATCCTCGGAGAGCTCGTCGACGCGGCGAAGGCGCAGGGCATCAAGGTCATCCTCTACATGACGGACGACCCGCAGTGGCACGACGTCCTGGGCCCGGAGTCCCTCGACTCCGCCGCGTACTCCGCGTACAAGGGCAAGGACGTGGACCTGACGACCCGCCCCGGGTTCGGCGAGTTCAGCTACGACAACTTCTTCGAGGTCATGCACCGCTACAAGGACCTCGCCGGCTTCTGGATCGACAACGACAACGAGTACTGGGAGAGCCACCACCTCTACGAGCAGATCCGTGAGCAGCGCCCCGACATGCTGCTGAGCAACAACAACGAGGACACGCCGATCATGGACACCGTGTCCAACGAGCAGAAGACCGGCATGACCCCCGACTACGACATGCCGGCCGCGTACTGGACGCCGATGCCGCGCCTGACGGAGTCCTGCTACAAGGTGCCCTCCAGCGGCGCCTGGTGGTACGACGGCCAGGACCGCCCGGTCGACACCGCGCTCAACATCCGCCGCTACGTCGCCAACGCCGGCACCTCCTACAAGTCCCTGATGGACTTCCAGGCACAGGTGAACGGCAGATTCCCGCCGAAGCAGGAAGCCTTCGTCGACACGTTCGACCGGTATCTCGACCCGATCAAGGAGTCGGTGCAGGGCGTCGAGGGCGGTGGCTACCTCTACGGCGGGCTGCGACCGGGCGCATGGAACGACGGAGCGTACGGCTACACCACCGTGAGCAGGACCGACCCGACGCGCCAGTACATCCACGTCACGACCCGGCCCACCGGCACGGACGACGTCCGGCTCCGCGACAACGGCCACAAGGTCGAGCGGATCACCGACCTGCGCACCGGCCGGCGCATCGCCTTCGACCAGCGCGACGGCAGCGTCACCCTGCACGGCATCCAGGACTGGGATGCGTACGACACCGTCTTCACGGTGGAGACACTGAGCCACAAGCAGGGCCTGTACGCGCCCGGTTCGGTGCAGGCCACCGCCACGTCCTCGCGGGACGGCTACCCGGCGGCGCAGCTGACCGACGGCGACCGGACGACGATCTGGGACTCCGGCGCCCAGGTGCCGGTGTCCGTCACCCTCGACCTCGGCGCCGTCAAGAAGGCGAGTTACGTGGGCATCGACCAGACCGAATGGTCACCCACCTACAACCGCGAATCGTTCGGCCGCAAGGAGGACTCGGCCCGGATCAAGGACTACAAGGTCTACGTCAGCGACGACGGCGAACACTGGGGCGAGCCGGTGCGCACGGGCGTCATGGAGAGCGCCCGCGGCACCCGCTACATCGACCTGGACACCACCACGCGGTACATCCGGATCGAGGTGGACAGCATCTGGGCGGCCCCGACCGTCACCAAGTTCCACAACCAGCTGAAGATCGACGAGATCTCCGTCGGCTGGAACCAGCCCGTGGGCCACAGCCCGGGACACACACGGTCCGAGACCGAGGAGGAGCGATGAGCGCCCGCATGCGGATCGTCGCCTTCATCGCCGCACTCGTCGCCTGCACCGCTGGGACGACAGTGTCCGTGTCCGCGCAGGACACGGCCTCCGGGGCCCCGCGCACCGCCGTCCTGGACGGGACCCGGCTGCTGCGGACGAAGCTGCGTCTCGACCGAGGCGACCCGGAACTGCGCCGCACTGTTCAAGCGCTGGAGGACCGCGCCGACCGCTGGCTGGATCAGGGCCCGTGGACGGTCGTCGACAAGCCGAAGCCGGCACCCGGAGGCGATGTCCACGACTACCTGAGCCAGGCCCCGTACTGGTGGCCCTCGACGCAGCCCACCGCCGGGAATCCGTGGGGCTGCCCGTACGTGCAGAAGGACGGGCAGCGCAACCCCGAGGTCGACACCGGCACCGACCGGCAGGACGTGGAGAAGGTCTTCGACTCGACCTACGACCTGGCGCTCGCCTGGTACTACACGGGCAAGAAGGAGTACGCCGTCAAGGCCGGGCAGGTCCTGCGCACCTGGTTCCTCGCCCCGGACACGAAGATGAACCCGAACCTGGACCACGCCCAGTTCATCCCCTGCAAGTACGACGGCCGCGCCATCGGCATCATCGACTTCTCGCAGTCGTACACCAGCGTCGTCGACGCCGTGGCCCTGCTCGCGGGAGACGCGCCCGGCTGGTCGCCGGCGGACCGCGCGGGCATGAACCAGTGGAACAAGGACTTCCTCCACTGGCTCGTGAACAGTGACTTCGGCAAGCAGGAGGGCGCGGCGGAGAACAACCACGGCACCTTCTACGACATGCAGGTAGCCGCCCTCGCGTATGCCACCGGCGATCTGCGGCTCGCCCGCCGGACCGTCCTCGACGCGCGCGCCAGGCGTATCGACGCGCAGATCGCCGCCGACGGCAGCCAGCCGCAGGAGCTGGGCCGGACGCGGAGCTGGCACTACTCGACGTTCGACCTGGTCGCCTACACGCGCCTCGCCGACATCGGGCGCCATGTCGGCGTCGACCTGTGGGGCTATCAGGGACCCGACGGGCAGAGCCTGTTCAAGGCCGTGAACTACCTGTTGCCCGCCGCGACCGGCGCGGCGCCCTGGCCGCACCCGGAACTGGAATTCCTGCGGTTCGCGGCGAGCGACGTCGTGCAGGCTGCCGCCGACGCGGGCGACGAGGCGGCGAAGGCGGCCGTCCCGCAGCTTCAGGCGCCGCCCGGCGGTGACCTGTGGACGCTGCGCCCGGCAGCCGAACAGCTGGACTCCATCGCGGGGTGAGGGACGCATCGTGTGCGCTCTGACCGGCGTCAGAGCGCACACCCCGAACACTCGCACACCCCGAACACTCGGACACCCGGTCACGCTCTAGGGGAGTCCCCACCCTTTCCAGTCTCCCAGTGACGGGACATCGCGGGGTGCGACCGCGGTCGCACCCTCCGGTGTGATCAGCGCCGTGGCCCCGCGCGGGAGCCTGATCGAGATGCGACCGGGGGCCGTCTCCCGCCAGTACAGCTGCCTGCCCTTGTCGTCCCGTACGGAGATGTCTCCCCGTATGCCGTGCTCCAGCGTCAGCGGGGCGCCCGCCTCGCTACGGACCCGGACGGAGCGGGTGCGGCCCGCCTCGCGGTCCGCGTCCACCAGGAACGCGCCCTGGGTGCGCAGGGACGCGAACGACGCGTCCGGCCATCGGTCCGAGACCGACGGGAACACCTTCAGGACGCCCCGGTGGCTCTGCACGGCCATGTCGAGCATCGACTGGGCGGCCGAGAGGGGGCTCTCCAGGGCGAAGTTCCTGCCTTCGCGGTACATGGTGTTCGGGGTCATCGCGCAGTCCGCGACGACGCCGAGGTCGGTGAAGAAGGTCAGGTAGTCGAGGGCCTTCTCGGGCTCGCCCATGACGGAGTACATCGAGGACGCCGTCGCATAGCTGTAGCCGTGCCAGAGCTGCTGCATCGAGACCCAGTGGGCCATGCTGCGGGCCATCACGTCGCGGTCGGCCGGGCTGTCCCAGCTCCGTTCGCGGAGCGGGTAGAGCCACAGCAGGTGCGAGTGGTGGCGGTGGGAGTCGGCCAGCGGGACGTCCTTGCCGATCATCACGCCGGCCGCCGGGTCCTCCGTGTACGGGGTCAGGCGGTCGGAGATGTTCCGCCAGAGGGGCGCCTTGGGGTGGTCCGTGCGCAGGATGCGGGCCGTCTCCAGCAGGGTGCGGGCGCCCCAGCGGATCAGGGACAGGTCGTAGGTGCAGTCCTCGGCATTGGCGTACTCGGGGGAGCGGGTCTGAAGGAGGTGGAGCTTGCCGTCGGGCCCGTCGTGGAGGAAGTGGGCGTAGAAGTTGATGGCGTTCGTGAGGACGGGGAAGAGCGTGTCCCGCAGGATCGACGTGTCCTGGGTGTGGGCGTAGGTCTGCCAGACGTTGTGCATCGCCCAGGTGAGATTGCCGAAGTTGTCGGAGACATGGTCGCTGCCCGGGGCGCCGACGTCGTAGGTGTCGCCCGCCCTCAGCTGCCAGTCCGAGGGATGGCCGAGCGCGTAGCTCTCGCCGTCCCGGTACGCGGCCGGGACCGACGTGGGCAGGTTCTTCTCGTACGCGGCGAACGTGCTGGTGACCGAGTCGAGTTCGAGGTGGTTGGAGCCGTGGATCGGCGCCATGCCGATCTGGACGTTCAGGTTCCACCACACGGCCGTCCAGTTGTTGCCGACCTCGGGGAACCACGGGCCCCACTCGGAGATCGTCGGGCCGCCCGCGCGGGTGGAGGCGGCGAGTTTGTAGAGCTGCAGGACGTAGAAGGCCTGGAGGCGCTTGTCGGGGACCGACAGGAGGCTGCGCCGGTAGTAGCGGTGCCACCAGCGGCGGTGGCGCCCGACCTGCTCGTCCTGGTCGGTGGTCAGGGCGCGGTCGACCTGGTCGTGTGCGGCCCGGGTGGTGTCCGACACGTCGCCCGACGGCCGGTACGCCACATGGGCGGCGAGCAGCCGGCCCGTCCCGGCGCGGCGCTCGCGCCAGGCCGTGGTCCAGCCGCCGCCCGCGATCAGCGGTTGCTGGACGTGGGAGTCGGTGACCGCGGGGTCCGGGTTCGGCGTGTAGTCCGCGGGCTTGCCGGAGGTGCGGGTGGTCGCCGCGCGGAGCCACTGGAACGTCCAGGCCGCGGCCTCCTCGCCCGGGCTGGGCCGGGTCGAGACGAGCAGCGTCGAGGTGTCGTTGTGCACGAGGGCCGTGAGCGTGAGGCTGCCGCGGGTGGTGGTGACGGTGCCGCGCAGTTCGGCGTCGTACGGGTCGAGGGTCCAGTCGACGGCCGTGACGTCGCCGGCGAGGGTGAGCGTGAAGTAGCCGATGGGGAGGCGGGAGAAGCCGATCCCGCCCCGCCATTGGCCGCGCTGGTCCTGCACCTCGGTGTGGCTGAGCATGAGTTTGAGGGTGTTGGCCGTGCTGCCCTGGTAGAGCTGGGCGCCGAGGCGGCCGTTGGCGAGAAACGGGGCGTCCTGCCAACCGGTCGGCAGACGCCGCCAGTTCATGGCCGCGGCGCGCGCGGTCCGCTCGTACGGATCAGAGCCCGGTTGTTCCGAGGCGGCCGCCCACGCGGTGGGGGACGCCACGTTCCAGGTCGCGATCGTGGCTGTGACCGTGGTGGCGGCGATGAAGTGTCTGCGGGTGAGGCGGGGCATACGAACTCCGGTCAGATACGTGACAGTTGTTCCGGTCCATGAATTCGTGCACCCCGCATAGTGCCCGCACCCCGCGCGCACCGGAAGGCCTCGCGCGTGACTTTCGGTGTCACAAATGCCGCAGACATCGGAGGGTGTGGGAAGTCCTGCGGTCGGTTTGCCCGTATTTACGGCAACTTACAGAGCTGGACCATTCCCCATCCTCGAACCTGATCGGATCACTCGTAGATGAGTCGGTCGGACCCCGGTCTCAGTCCTCCAGCGTCGCGATCGCCTCGGTCAGCCACTGCTTCTCCTCGGTCCCCGTGGCGCGGGCGATGCGCAGCATGCCCTGGCGGAAGAGATCCGGCGCCTCCTCGGCGCGCACCGGCTCGCCGTCGCGGTAGAAGAAGCTCGCCGGAGTGGTGAGGAAGTCCTGCCGGCGGCGCAGGACCGCGGCCTGGTCTGCGCGGTCGGGGAGATGGCGCAGGAACGAGAGCAGCGTGAAGAAGCGCTGCCCGTCGGTGATTTCGACTTCCTTGGGGTTCCGGAGCCTGGCCTGGAGGTCGGCGCGGCCCGCCTCGGTGAGGGAGAGGATCCGCCGGGGTGCCGCACCGGTTCCGGGCTCGGTGCGCTGCTCGATCAGGCCTGCCTTCGTCAGCCGGGTGATGGCCGGGTAGAGGGCGCCGTCGCTGACCGGGCGAATGTGCCCGCTGAGGCCCTGGATGCGGGCCTTCAACTCGTAACCGTGCAAGGGCTCCTCGTAGAGGAAACCCAGAATCGACAGCTCCAGCACGCGGCCGCACCCCTTCCTGTTCGTAGTCGGACCCTTGCCCGTTCGGTGCGAGCATGCTACCTCTTTTCGCTATGCCTCGATTCGAGGTACAGCGAAAAGAGGGGGCGTGATCATGGGGGCGACTGAGCACCGGCGCAAGCTGCTGGCCTTGGCGTATCCGGTCTACTTCGAACTGCTCGCCGGCGTCACAGCCGGGATCATCAACATGGTCTGGGTGGCGAGGCTCGGCGCGGAGGCTGTCGCCGCGGTGGCCGTCGCCACCAACCTGGAGAACCTGCTGCTCGGTGTCATCCTCGTCGCCGGGTCAGGTATGACCGTGCTGGTCGCGCGCGCCAGAGGCGCGGAGGACCCGGCCGCGTTGCGCTCCGCCGTGCGCGGCGGCTGGACCCTGTGGGCGATCGTCACGCCTGTCGTCGCCCTAGGCGGGTTCCTGTGCCGCGAGCCGCTCGCCCGACTCGTACTCGGCGGCAGCGACGACGGCTCGCTGCCTCTCGCCATCGCCTACTTCTCGATCGCCCTGCCGGGGATCACGGTGTTCTACGCGACCAACGTGATCGACGGCATCCTCAAAGGCGCGGGCGACACCCGCACCCCCATGAGACTCGCCCTGCTCGCGAACGGGCTGATTCTCGCGCTGGATCCGTTGCTCATCCTCGGGTTCGACCTCGGGGTCCGTGGCGCCGCGATCGCCACGGTGCTGGGCCGGACGGCCGCACTGGCCTGCGGATTCCTCGCGCTCCGCCGCAATGCCGTCCTGCGGCAGGCGGCCGCCGCGCCGTCGGAGCGGACCAGGTCACTCATCGCAGACGCCCGAAGGGCAGCGGCGACAGGGCTTCCCATGTCCGCCGATTTCGTCGTGCGGATGACGGGTGCGCTCGCCCTCGTCGCCATCGTCGCGCGGATCGGTGTCACCGAGGTCGCCGCCTACGGCATCGCGACCAAGGCCATGTACGTCGCGACCATGGCCTTCTACTCCGTACGCCAAGCCGCCGCCATCCGCACCTCCCACCTCCTCGGTGCGGGGCGCGACGAGCGACGGGCCGTCGGGCGGCAGGCGCTGCTGCTCGGTGGGGCGCTGGGACTCACGGCCGCGCTGACGCTGCTCTCCGCCGGACCATGGGTCATGCGGGCGTTCGGCAGCGAAGGTGCGGTGGCCGAAGCCGGCACCCTCTACCTGCGGTCTCTGGGGCCGTACCTGGTCCTGCTCGCCTGCTTCATCGCGCTGGGCGGTGTCTTCGAAGGCAGCGGTGACAGTCCCGCCCTCGCACGTATCACCACGTGCGGTGTGTTGCTTCAACTGGCGCTCGCCCACATCCTGTCGGGGGCCGGGCTGCCCGGCATCTGTGCGGCCATGGCGGCATCCATGGCCCTGCAGTGCGCGGCTGTCACCAGGATGTACCGGCGGCTGCCCCTCGCCCCTCGGACGCAGATTTGCCGGAGCGGCAACAGGAGTGGCGTCAGCGGGCCACGATGACTGACCTTGGGAGCATGACCGACGACATCACAGCGGGATCGCCCGCGTCCGACACTTCCCTGCCCGGCGACGGATACGTCGGAGACCCCGCGGTGCGGGCGGAGTGGGACAACCGATACGCCGACCGGCAACAGCTGTGGAGCGGCCGACCCAACGGTGCGCTGGTGGCCGAGATTGCCGGGCTCACGCCCGGGCGGGTGCTCGACGTCGGCTGCGGCGAGGGCGCGGACGCCGTCTGGCTCGCGCGCGGCGGCTGGGACGTGACGGCGCTCGAGGTCTCGGGCGTGGCGCTGGAGCGCGCGGCCGGGCACGCGCGGGACGCGGACGTCACCGTTCGCTGGGTCCACGCCGCGCTGACGGAAGCGGCGCTCCCGCCGGCCTCCTTCGACCTGGTCTCCGCGCAGTATCCAGCCCTGCTGCGCACCCCCGACGCCGCGGCCGAGCGAGCACTGCTCGCGGCCGTCGCGCCCGGCGGCGTACTGCTGCTCGTCCACCACGCGGGGATGGACACCCAGGAGGCGCACGAGAGCGGCTTCGACCCGGCTGACTACGTGTGGCCCTCGATGGTCGCCGCCCTGTTCACCGACGACTGGAAGGTGGAGGTGAACGAGCAGCGCCCACGCGTGGCACCCGACGGCGGCGCCGGCGCACACCACACCGACGACCTGGTGCTGCGTGCGCGACGGCTGCGCTGAGCCCCTCCAGCGTCGGTGGAGGTGCGCTCGTCCGGTGTCACTTTCCGCTGTAGACGGGGAACACACTGTGCTCGCCGTAGTCCACGTCCCGCAGGTCCCGCAGGGTGTCCATGTCGGCGTCCGAGATCTCGAAGTCGACCTGGGCGTTGGAGCGCATGTGGTCGGGGTTGGCCGTCTTGGGCAGTGACACCGTGTCCAGTTGCAGGGTGTAGCGGATGCACAGCTGCGGGACGGACACGCCGTATCGCTCGGCCATCTCCTTCACCTCGGCGTTGTCCAGGATCGCGCCGTGTGCGATCGGCGAGTACGCCTCGACGAGGATCTGCTGGGCCTCGCAGTAGTCCAGGAGCTGCGACGGGGTGTTGCCGGCGTGCACGAGCAGCTGGTTCACGTGCGGCACGACGGTCGCGCCCTGGAGGAGGTTCTCGAGGTCCTGCCGCCGGAAGTTGGAGACACCGATGGAGCGGATCCTGCCGGCCTGGTGTGCCTCTTCGAGAGCGCGCCATGCCGCGCGGTTGCCCTCGGAGTAGTCGCCGCCGCGGAAGTCGTCCCAGGGCTGCGGGCTGTGGATGAGCATCAGGTCGATGTACTCGACGCCGAGCTTGTGCAGCGACTCGTCGATCGAGGCGACCGCCTCGTCGTAGTTCTTGATCTCGGCGGCGAGTTTCGTCGATACGAAGAGCTGCTCGCGGGGGACCGCGGCGCTGCGCACGCCCTCGCCGACGCCGCGCTCGTTGCCGTACGCCTGGGCGGTGTCGATGTTGCGGTAGCCGATCTCCACGGCCGCGCGGACCGCGGCGGCCGCCTTGTCGTCGTCGATGAACCAGGTGCCGAGCCCGAGCCTGGGGATCTCGACGCCGCCTGCCAGGGTGTAGGTCTCGTCCAGGATGGTCATGCGTTCGCTCCGTTCTTCGGCAGCGTGCCGTACACCTCGTCGGTGACCGGCTCGAGCCATTCGTTGCTGACGTTCTCGCCGGGGGTGATGTAGGCGAGATGGGAGAACCACGAGTCGGCCTTCGCGCCGTGCCAGTGCTTCGTGCCCGCCGGGACGCGGATCACCGTTCCCGGCTCCATGCTGACGGGGTCCTCGCCTTCGGCCTGGTACCAGCCGCTGCCCGCCGTGCAGAGCAGGATCTGGTCCCCCCCGCCGTCCTGACCGTGGTGGATGTGCCAGTTGTTGCGGCAACTCGGCTCGAAGGAGACGTTCATGACGGGAACGCTGCCCGAGGCGAGCGGCGCCAGGTAGCTCTGGCCGATGAAGTACTGCGCGAACGCGTCGTTCTTCTCGCCGCGCGGGAAGATCTGGTCGAATCCGTTGTCTGCCATCTTGATTCCTTGCTGTGGTTCACTGCCCCGCGCCGATCGTGCGGGGCCGGATTGCTGTTCGCGTCCGGGATCAGGCGGAGCGCTCGTCCGCGATCTTCTTCAGCAGGGTGATCGCGGTCATCGCGTTGGGCCATCCGGCGTAGAACGCCAGGTGTGTGATCGCCTCGGAAAGCTCCTCCACCGTGAGCCCGTTCTCCAGGGCCACACCCAGGTGGTACGGCAGCTGCTCACCGCGGTAGAGGGCCGCCAGCACACTGACGGTGACCAGGCTGCGGTCACGCGGGGTGAGCCCGGGGCGCTCCCACACGTCCTGGAACAGGACCTCGTCGGTGAGCTCGACGAGCTTCGGCGCGATTCCGGCCAGTGCCTGAGGCGCGGACTGCTTCGCCATGAGGTGACTCCTTGTAATGCATTGAACACGGGGTGCGGTGCCTTTCGCTGTCGCCACCCGGCGCGGGCGAGCACCCCAGGGCGGGGTGTCCGCCGTCCGGAACCGGGGCCGCATCCGCTGACACCACCGAGGAAACCGCAGCTCACGGGCGTGCGGAAGGCACTGTCGTTCCAGGTACCGGCAGAACCTCCCAGCTGTGCTCCACTCCTCCTAGCCTGGAGTGCATGGACACCGCCCACGAGATCCGAGAGTTCCTCGCCACCCGCCGCGCCAAGATCACTCCAGAGCAGGCCGGCCTGCCCTCCTTCGGCGGCGGCAAGCGCAGGGTCCCCGGACTGCGACGCGAGGAAGTCGCCCTGCTCGCCGGTGTCAGCGTCGACTACTACGTCCGCCTGGAGCGCGGCCGGCTCGCCGGTGCCTCCGAAGAAGTCCTCGACGCCCTCAGTCAGGCACTCCAGCTCGACGACGCCGAACGCGCCCACCTCCACGACCTGGCCGCCGCCCAGCGCCGGCGTCCGCCCCGCCGCAGCGCCCACAAGTCCAAGACCGCGGTCCCGGCCAGCCTCACCCGCGTCCTGGAGTCCATGACCGACGCCCCGGCCTTCATCCGCAACGGCCGGCTCGACATCCTCGCCGTCAACCCCCTCGGACGCGCCCTCTACGCACCCCTGTTCACCGGCTCGGCCCGCCCCGTGAACATCGCCCGCTTCCAGTTCCTCGACCCCGGCAGCCGCGACTTCTTCCCCGACTGGAACGCCTCCGTCAACACCACCGTCTCCCTGCTGCGCACCGAAGCCGGCCGAGCCCCCGGCGACACCGAACTGACCGGGCTGATCGGTGAACTCGTCACCCGCAGCGACGAGTTCCGCACCGCATGGGCCAAGCACAACGTGCGCCTGCACCACACCGGCCGCAAAGCCTTCCGCCACCCGGCCGTCGGCGTGCTCACCCTCGACTTCGACGCCATGGAACTACCCGCTCACCCGGGCCTCACCCTCACCGCCTACAGCGCGGAACCCGGCACACCCGAGCACGACGCCCTGCGCCTGCTCGCCTCCTGGGCCGCCACCGACCACGGGCAGACCCACACCGAAGACCCGGCCCGCTCCTGACCGGTCCCGCGCAGGCATCGAGGCGGTCACCGCCCGCGCCCGCGCCGCCACCGGCCGGTACACCACGACGATCGCGGTCAGGCAGTTCACTTCTCAGATCCAGCCCCGCTCCTTGGCGAGGAGCCCCGCCTGGAAGCGGTTGGCCGCGCCGAGCCGCAGCATGATGTCGGCCACGTAGCGGCGGAACGTCCGCAGAGAGACGCCCAGTTCGCGGGCCGCCACCTCGTCCTTGTCCGCATGGGTCAGCGCGTGCAGGACCCGGTGCTCCAGAGCGGACAGGACCGGTGCCCGTACCGCGAGGTCGTCCTCGGCAGGAAGCTCGTGGCCGGAGTCCCAGACCTGCTCGAACCAGGCCACCGTGTTGGCCACCACGCCCGGCTGGCGCACGATGAGCGTCGACTCGTAGTGGTCGTCGGGGTCGACAGGGACCATCGTGACGCCGCGGTCCCAGATCGCGAGGCGCCGGATCGCCTGCTCGGTGCGGCGCACCTCGCCGCCGAGCGACTCCAGTTCGCGGAGATAGGCGAGGGTCGCGGGGTCGGCGAGCGCCTGAGGTGTGGCGACCGTGCGCCAGCGGATGCCGCGGCGGAGCATCCTCAGGTCCGAGGCGCGGGCCTCGTCGATACTGTGGGGGCGCCAGGGTGTCGGGAGCAGCGACATGTGCTCGCGGAAGGTGAAGAAGGCCAGGTCGGTGAGGCGTTCGCGGATCGCCTCGGGTCCGTCGACCCGTTCGATGTCGTCGCTCGGGGAGCGGGCCGCGCCCTGCTTGTGGTCGTCGATGAGTGTGGCGATCACGTCCCGGGTGGCGAGCACCTCGCCCGTGGCGGACTTGAGTTCCCCCAACCGCTGTTCCACCAGCCACTCCACCGCGACCGCCGGATCGGAGACCAGCACCGTGTGCCGCTCGGAGAGCCGGATCAGATTCCGCTCCTGCAACGCGTCGAGCCCCTCGTCGACGGTGTCGCGGTCCCAGCCGAGGGCCCCTCCGGCGGACTCGGCCCCGCGCTCTGGATGGCGCAGGAAGTAGCGGTAGAGCCGCAGGTGTTCGTCGGACACCCCGACCGATGTCAGGCTCATGTTCGGTAATCCCCCCGGAGCCGGTCCCCCTGGCCTGCCCGTTGGCAGCATGGTGACAGCGGCCGCCCTTTCTGACCGTAGCGCAGTGATCAGCGGCACAACAGGCTGAACACATGCCCTGGATCTTCTCTTCGGCGGGCCGCAAGGCGGCGCCCGCATCCTCAGCTTCATCGGACGGCTCCGGCTCCCGCTCCGGCGAGCCCGCCCCCGCGGTCCGGCTCGACGCCGTGAGCAAGGTGTACGGACGCGGCGAGAGCGCGGTGCACGCGCTGCGCGGCCTCGATCTCGCCATCCCCCGGGGGAGTTTCACCGCCGTGATGGGCCCCTCCGGCTCCGGCAAGTCGACGTTCCTGCACTGCGCAGCAGGGCTCGACCGGCCCAGCGGCGGCACCGTCTCCCTCGGCGGCCAGGACCTGACGGCCCTCGACGAGACCGCGCTGACCCGGATGCGCCGGGACCGTGTCGGGTTCGTCTTCCAGGCCTACAACCTGATGCCGTCGCTCACGGTCGAGCAGAACATCACCCTCCCGCTGCGCCTCGCCGGGCGCCGGGCCGACCCGGACTGGCTGGCACGGATCACCGACCAGGTGGGGCTCACCGGACGCGGCGGGCGCAGGCCCGCCGAACTCTCCGGCGGCCAGCAGCAGCGGGTGGCCCTCGCCCGCGCGCTGGTCACCCGGCCCGACGTCGTCTTCGGCGACGAGCCGACCGGCGCGCTGGACACCATGACCGCCAAGGAGGTGCTCGGACTGCTGCGCCGGACCGTGGACGACCTCGGCCAGACCGTCGTGATGGTCACGCACGACCCGATGGCCGCCTCGTACGCGGACCAGGTGCTGTTCCTCGCGGACGGGCGGATCGTCGACCGGATGGCCGCGCCGACCGTGGAGCGGGTCGCCGACCGGATGAGCCGTTTGGGAGCGTGGGCGTGATGCTGACTCTCGCGCTGAGCACGCTTCGGGCCCGCAAGGGCGCTTTCGTCGGCGCCTTCGTGGCGCTCCTGCTCGCCGCCGCCCTCGTCACGGCGTGCGGAGCCCTGCTCGACACGGGCCTGCGCGGAACGATTCCCACCGAGCGGTACGCGGGAACTCCCGTACTGGTCACGGCCGATCAGGAACTGCACTGGACGAAGGTCAAGAAGGGCAAGACCAAGGAGAAGTCCAAGCCGCTGACCGAGCGGGCCTGGGCGGACGTCGACCCCACCCTGGTCAAGCGGCTCGCCGCCGTGCCCGGCGTGCGCGCGGTCGTCCCCGAACTCACCTTCCCCGCCCATGTGTTGACGGACAGCGGCCCGCTCGCCGAAGGGGCGTCGTGGGGGCACGCCTGGGAGTCGGCGCGACTCACACCGTTCGCGCTGCGCGACGGCCGGGCGCCGACCGGGCCGGACGAGATCGTGGCCGACGCCGGCAGCGGGCTGCGCACCGGCGCGAAGGTGACCGTCCAGTCGACCGGCGCCCCCTCCGTGTACGAGGTCGTCGGTATCGCCGCACCGGCAGGGCGCGACGCCCTGGCCCGCCAGTCGACGCTGTTCTTCAGCACGGAGCAGGCGCGGCGCCTGGCCGGACACCCGGGGCAGGTCTCCGCGCTCGGCCTCCTCACGGTCCCCGGCGCCGCGGTGAGCGACGTACGCGCCCGGGCCCTCGAAGCGGTGTCCGGCACACCGTCGCTTCAGGTGCGGTCGGGGGACGAGCGAGGCCCCGTCGAGTTCATCGACGCCGGCAAGGCGCGGGTCAGCCTGATCAGTCTGGGCGGCGCCATGGGCGGTACGTCGCTGCTCGTCGCCCTGCTGGTGGTGGCCGGGACCTTCGCGCTGTCGATCCAGCAGCGGGCCCGGGAACTGGCCCTGCTGCGGGCCGTCGGCGCCACACCGCGCCAGCTGCGGCGCATGGTGGGACGCGAGGCACTGGGCGTCGGGCTGCTGGCCGGGCCGCCCGGGGCGGTCGCGGGGCTGTTCCTGGCCCGCTGGATGCACGGACGGTTCGTGGCCGTGGGAGCACTTCCGGACACCCTGGAACTCACCGTGAGCGCGTTCCCGCCCGTCGCCGCCGTCCTCGCGACGCTGCTCGCCGCGTGGGGTGCGGCGCGGGTGTCCGCCCGCGGGCCGGCCCGGATGCGCCCCACGGAGGGGCTCACTGCGGCGGCCCTCGGCGCGGAGCGGCCGCACGCCGGCCGGACCGTCGCGGGCATCCTGACCGCCGTCGCGTACATCGTCCTGGTCGTGGTCCTGTCCGGGCTGAAGACCGACGCGGCGGCCACCCCGGTGACGTTCCTGTCGGTGATCGTCGCGGCCGCGGCGATCGCGCTGCTCGGCCCGTCGCTCGCCCGGTCCGCGAACTGGCTGACGGGCGGGATCGCCCAACGGATCTCCCCGGCCTCCGGATTCCTCGCCGCACGGAACACCCGGGCCGGCGCCCGCCGCGTCGCGGCCGTCGTCACCCCCTTGAGCCTGGCCGTGGCGATGGCCTCGACGATCCTGTTCACGCAGACGACATCGAGTCACGCGGCGGGCGAGCAGGCCGCGTCCGGCACGCGCGCCTCCTACGTCCTGGCCGCCACGGGCCCCGGCGTCCCGGCCGTGGCCGCACAGGCCGTGCGCGAGCGGGTGCCGGGGACGACAGTGACAGAGGTCGTCCCGACCACGGTGCGGATCGGGCAGGACAAGTTCCCCGCCCAGGGAGTGAGTTCACCGGGTCTGGCCCGGACCCTCGACCCGCAGGTCACCGCGGGCACACTCACCGCGATGGACGACAGAACGGTGGCACTCAGCGAACTGGCCGCCCGTACCCGGCACGCGCGGGTCGGCGACCGCATCACCGTCACACTCGGCGACGGCGTCAAGAAAAACCTCAAGGTGTCGGCCGTCTACGCACGCGGCCTCGGCTTCGGCGACCTGCTGCTCCCACACCGCCTGGTGACAGCGCACGTCGACCAGCCGCTCTCCACCTCGGTCCTGGTGGCCGGGGCGCCGAGCCGCTCGGCGCTCACCACCGCACTACGCCCCTTCCCCGCCGTCCACGTCCTGGACCGCACCGCCGTGGCAGCGGCACGCCGCACCCAGGAAGGCGCGCAGGCCCAGGTCAACTACATCGCGATGGGGCTTGTGATCGCCTTCACCGCGATCGCCGTGGTCAACACCCTCGTGATGTCGACGTCCGCCCGGCGCCGCGAGTTCGCACTCCTGCGCCTGATCGGCACGACCGGCCGCCAACTGCGCGCGATGCTCCGCTGGGAGACGCTCACGGTCACCGTGCTCGCGACCGCGCTGGGAGCGGCCGTGGCCTGCGCGACCCTGACCGCGTACAGCCTGGGCATGACCGGAGCCGCGACACCGTACGCGCCGCTCGTGCCAAGCCTTGTCGTCATCGCGACGGCCGTGCTCCTGGCCCTCGTCTCGACCGCCCTGCCGGCCCGTGCCGCGCAACGAAGCGGGGCGGGGACGCCGACCCAGGTGGAGTGAGCGCGCGACCGGTCACCGGGACCGGTGAAAGCGGCCTTGCGGATACGCTCGCCGGTGACCCCCGGCCAAGGGGGCCCGGCATGCGGGGAGTTGGGGTTGATGAAGCGGTCGTTCGAGCCGAGTCGGCGCGCCTGGCTCTCGCGAGGGCTCGCGGCAGGTGCCGTCGCGGCCGTCGGCGGGGGCGCGTACGCGATCAGTGAGGGACTGAAGGCGGAACCGCTGCCGGACCACAAGAGAGTGCGCACCGATGTCGCACCGTTGCGGAAGGCATTCAGTGAAGCGGGCCGTCTGTCCGAGCCGCACTGGCTCCTCTACGACCGGGATGCCGTGGGGGAGGGGCGGCTGGGTCCGCCCAGCCCCGACCCGCGGTACCGGGCCGTGGGCATCGTCCGCCTGCCGGCCGGGAGCGCCGCGAAGGTGATGGGCGATCCCGCGTACGCCTTCACCCCGGCAACGCCTGCCTCTGTGCCGCAGCCTCTGAGGGAGTTCGTGCCCGGGCAGGCCCGGTGGATGAGCAGCAAGGCGTACGACACCCACCTGCTGGGGCCCGAGCCGGGCGAGCTCACCAGCGGGCGGTTCTACCTCGACGCAGCCGGCGACCGGCTGTATTTCGACACCATCAATCCCACGTAGAACTCGAGGGGTACGCGTATCACGGGAGCTGCCGGGTCCGCGTGTAACAGGTCTGTCAGGGACACGTCTCAGCAGTGCGGGATCGGAACGGGACAGGCGCAGGCTGTGTCCTAATGATCATCAGCGGACCACCGCTCCGCACCACCTCCCACACCACAGCAAGGAAGTCCCGATGCGCGTCCAGCCGAAGCTGACGAAGAAGCTGACCCTCGCCACCGTGGCCGTCCTCGCGGGCCTGACCCTGACGGCCTGCCAGGACGGCAACACCGACGCCGCCCCGTCGCAGGACACCGCGTCCTCGCCCTCCGCCGAGAACTCCGCGGCCCCCTCGGAGAGCACCGGCGGCACCGGCGGTACGGCCACGGACGACGGCAGCAAGGGCGGCGACTCCGGTAACGGCAGCGACGACGGCAGTGACAAGGGGAGCGGCGGCGGCCAGATCAACACCGGCCCGTGCAAGACGGCCAATCTCACCATCACCGCCAATCACGGCATGGGCGAGGGCGACGTCCTGGTCAGCCTGAAGAACGACAGCGACGCCTGCTCGCTCAAGGGCTTCCCCGGCGTCGACCTGAAGACCTCGGACGGCGACACGATCAGCGCGGACCGCACGGCGAACACCGCGCAGGAGGTCGTCCTCGGCGGCGGCGAGACCACCCGCTTCACGCTGCACACCCCGCCCAACAACACCGGCGGCACCGGCGTCCGGATCGTCTCCCTGGTCGTGACCCCGCCGAACGAGACGCACTCCAAGACGGTCCGGATCAGCCTCAGCATCCCGGTGACGGACGGCTCGGAGACGGGTCCGGGCGTCACGGTCGACCCCGTCGGCTACGGCAAGCAGTGACGGCCATCCTCTCCCGGAAGGGAGAGGATTGTGGATTCCCTGGTTTCCCGCCTCTTCACGCCCTGCCACGGAGCTGGGCCGTGGTCTTGCGGGTGCTCCACCGGCATGCGCCGTGCGTCCGGCGGAGCGTGTCGGCTCCGCGAGCCAGGTGGCGCTGAAGACCATCAATGCCGAACTCCTGGATAACGCAGACCTGCTGAGCTGCTTCGAGCGCGAAGCCGGGTCCTTGCCGTGGTCCCGGGCGTCCGGGCCTGGTCCCTCAGGGCGGTGGACAGGGGCTGCTGGCCGTCTGGGAGGAGGCGTCCGCTGCTGCGTTCACGGGGGAGTTGTCGAGCAACCACCGCACCATGCGGCTCATGTGTGGTGGTGCTCCGGGGTGGGAGTGTGGATGCCGTTCTCGAGCGTACGGATGACGGCGGAGACAATGCCGTGCCTCGCCAGGCCGCAGGCGTCGGCCCCCTGGTATCCGGTGTACACCAACGACCAGAGCACACGTTGGATCCAGGTGGGAGTGACGTCGGGGTCGAAGACGCCTTCGGCCTGCCCGCGCTTGATGAGAGTGATCACCGGGTCATCGAGAGGCTCTGGTGTGGCTGCCGCGCCGCGGCCTTCCAGTACGCGCGGATCGCCGAACAGGAAGACCAGTCGGTCGCCGACCGCCACCATCGCGGTGACCAGTCTGCGCATCGCCTCGATAGGGGAGCCCTGATCGATGGCCGCGCCGGCGACCGACTCGTCGATCGCCGCGATGGAATCCTCGATGGCTGCGTTGATGAGCGTGGTGCGGTCGGCGAAGTAGCGGTGCAGTGTCGTGCGGCCGACACCGGCGGCGTCTGCGATATCGGCCAGCGTGGCGTGATAGTCGCGGCCGAGCGCGGAGGCGGCCGCGCTGAGAATGGCGCGGCGTGTACGAGTGCGTGTCCGTGTTCCCGCGGCCTCGGGTCCGGGCTCCTTCATGCCGGACATCGTAGTGCCGAGTCCCGATCAGGAACATTGATGCTCGTTAGTGGAACACTGGTGTTCCACTCGGTGTTAGGTTGATTCCCCTGGTGACCCTTTGCTCGGAGGAGGTACGACCATGGCTCGCGGAGACCGGCGCCACCCTGAGAGCGTGGCTGGAGACTGGTTCGTCGACGACCGCTGTATCGGTTGCGGAGGCTCCTTCTCGCTGGCGCCGGCACTGTTCGGGCCGGCCGCCGACGGCAGGCAATTCGTCATGACCCGCCAGCCGGCCACCGAGGACGAGATCGTGCAGGCCCAGCTCGCCGCCGAGGTGTGCCCGTCCCGGTCGATCGGCACCGAATCCGGCGTGACGTGGCGCCGACACCACCCCCTGGAGATCGCATCCGCCATCTGGCGGACGGGTTCCAACTCGCCCAAGACCGCAGGCGGCAACGCCTTCCTCGTGCAGCACGCCGCGGGCAACCTCCTCGTCGACGCGCCGCGCTTCACCCCGTCGCTACGCGCCTGGATGGAGTCGCTCGGCGGGATCGCAGCGATCCTGCTGACGCACCGCGACGACGTGGGCGACGCCGAGCGCTATGCCGATGCGTTTGGGGCTGAAGTGGTCATCCATGCTGCCGACGCTGATGCCGCCCCCTTCGCGGACCGGATTCTGACGAGTGCCGACACCTGTGAGGTCGCCGCCGGCATGCTGGCGATCCCCACTCCGGGACACACGGAGGGGCACGTCATGTACCTGAGTGACGACGGCACCATGTTCACCGGCGACTCGCTCGGCTGGGACCCTCACCGTCAGGACCTCGGTGCGGAACCATCCGTGTGCTGGTACTCCTGGCCCACCCAGATCGACTCGCTCCAGCGGCTCGGCACCTTCGAGTTCACACGGGTCATTCCCACCCACGGCACGATGAGCCCGACGCTCGAACCGGGCGACATGAGCCGGCGACTGCAGGCCCTGGTCACTCGCCTGCGGCGCGATCTGGCGGACAAGTAGCACGTCCACGCGCACGGTTTCTATCCGGGATCCACCCTCGACACCAAGAAGTTCCCGTCCGCCACTACCCGTGCATGACGGATTCAGAACAAGACCGACTGCGGCGTCCGGACCATCGCGTCGACTGCCTCGACCTGATGCGGCCGCAGGACGGTTCCTCCTGTTGCTGTCACAGGGTCATACCCCAGGCCTGTGCCATGTCGTCGAGCATGCTCACCGGCAGATCGCTGTGGCTCCAGGCGATCTTCAGGCGGATCCGGGAACGGATCGCGGACAGCCGCTCCCAGACGATCAGGCCCTCCGGCTGACCGGCGAGCACGTACCGGCCGTCCTGGGCGGCGTGCGCACGGCCGGGACCGTAGTCGGCGTAGGCGGCCTCCAGACGCTCACGGAACTTCTCCGCGAACGCCTCCAACTGCTCGCCGTACGTGGCGGGGTCGTCGATGGCCTGAGCGAGTACCTCGATGACCTGGCGGGACAGGTCCGTGTCGTGACGGTGACCGGTGAACGTGGCGAAGACGCGTTCAGCCGTTCCAAGGAGCAAGGCACCGTGCTCGAGCGCCGTCGCATCAGTCGACTCGTCCTGCGGGGCGGACCCGGCCTCGTCTGCGCGGTGCTGGGACGGGTTCGCGGGGTCGGCGGAGGTCATCGAGATGCACTGCATGTCGATCTGATCGGCCTGCCGGGCGAGCACCTGGGCCAGCGTCTGCACGGTCGGTCCGTCGAGCGTGACCGGGTCCTGCCCGGGCGAGTCCCACACCGGGTCGCCATCGGCGGACGAGGAGGACCAGGAGCCGGCGATGTTGCGCAGCATGGCGCTCACCTCGTGCGCCTGGAAGTAGACCTGACCGTCCCGGGCTCCCTGCAGAGGTGTCAGATGGCTGGTGACGGGCTGTTCATCCATAAAGATCCTCCTGAGCGGCGCTGCACGCCTCAGCTACGCCGGGGTGTTGTCCTCGGTGGCGGGAAGCTTGATGTCCTCCCACTCGTCGGTCCAGTTGTAGAGCCATTCCTTGCGGACCGAGACCCTGTCGGCCCAGGGGAAGAGGCTCTCGGCGAGTCCGACGACGCGGCCGGCCAGGGTGTCCAGAGCGGTGTTGATCCTGGAGCCGTGGATGTTCTTCCGCAGGGTGCGTGGGACGTGGAACTCGAAGCTGATCCGCAGGACGCGCGGCGTGCCGGTATCAGTGCTCTCCGCCATGACTTCCCCTCTCGTCGACTCCGTCAACCTAGAGCAATCTCGTGAAATTATCTCAAGTTCAGGAAATCTACGCTGAGGTGTGAGGTGCGGGGTCGGCGAGTCCGAATCGGGCATACGGGCACGGCATCGAGCTCCTCGGTGACATCGCGACCGCAGTATCGGGACGCAACCCTCCGCCGGTGATCGCCCGCCCAACTGGACCAAGCAGACGCCGACTTGGTGTCCAGCCTCACACCCAGGGCCAGGACGGATCCGCAAAACCGCAGTGCTGCCGATGATCTTCGCGATTATGATTCTGGGCAGCGTCGCGTGCCGGTGGCGGACGGATCATCAGGCATGGAGGCGTCGTACAGAGAGGCCAATCTTGTCGACTGACCGCGTCACCGCCTGGGGTAAGGAACTGCAGCAGGTGCACGCCAAACTGCGCAAAGCGCTGGCGCTGGCGCGAGCGGGGCTGGACAACGGCGACGCCGCCGACGCCACCACCGACCTGCTGCTCTTCTGCCACGGCTTCTGCGCCGCCCTGTCCGGCCACCACCGCGCCGAGGACGGCTCGCTCTTCCCTGAACTGCTCCGGGCGCGCCCGGACCTGGCGCCGGTGGTCGAGAAGCTGAGCCAGGACCACAACATGATCGAGCACCTCATCGGTGGGCTGCAGAAGGCAGTGGCCGACTCGACCGACCCGGAGGTGGCACACAGCCACCTGGACGGCATCGAGGCGGTCATGGAGACGCACTTCAAGTACGAAGAGAAGCAGCTGGGCGCGGTGCTCGACGGCATGGACGCCGATTTCGACCGCACCGAGATCTTCGGCCCGATCAGCTGATCCGCGTCGTCCCGGTCGCGCCGCCCGCCGGTGACGCGACCGGGAATCAGTCGCCACCTCACCGGTGAGTACGTCTCCCGGCGCCTGGTCGCACCTTCGGCTTCGACATGAACTCTTCGCTTTGGGCAAGAGCTGACAAAAGGCTGCTAGGGAAGCATCAAGACGCAGGTCACGGGCGATACTTGACCGTGGCGGAGAGGTGTCCGCCGTTGCGTCGGAGTGGGGGAGGTGCCCGTTCGTGACAGTGATCCGGACAGGAGTGCACAAGCCGGAGGTTCGTCTGCGCTGGGACCCCAGCCCGTTCGGCGAGCCGCCGCGCCACCTCGACATCGTTGCTGCCACCTATTCGGTGGAGGACCCGCACGGGGCGCCGGTGTACGTGGTGCATACGGAGAGCAGGTCCCCGGACGGCACCATCAACATGACCCGGCACAGCGAGACCGGGCAGGGGTTCGGCTTCGTCGAGGTGATGGTCCTGGAACTGGACCGGCTGGCACCGTCCTACGGACGGGTTGTGGTCGGTGTGGTGATCCACCAGGACGGCGGTCGGCGCACCTTCGGGGACATCACCCACGCGGGCGCCGTGATCGTGGAGAAGTACTCCGAGCTGATGGCCGACGACTTCTCCACGGTGCCGACCGCTACCGCGCTGACACTGGGCGAGTTCACGCGTGACAGTACGGGGGAGTGGGAACTGCACGGACGCATCCAGGGATTCGACAGCGGCCCCGTCGAGTTTCCCCGTCAGATGGGTGCCTCCGGACAGGCATAACGCTGGCCCGGCGGCACATGGCGTGCACGCGGCGCCGAGTCAGGGGGCGCGGTCGGAGACCGGGAGGGCGAGTGCGGTACAGGTCCGCGCGGCGTGGAGACTGGGCTTCATCGTTTGCTCAGTCGAAGGGGATCGAAGGCCATGGTGTGGGTGCGGTGGACGCTGGGGACGGCGGCGCTGGCTGCGGTGTGTGGCGGGATCGTGTGGGGCGGCGCGACACTGGCTGGGGCTGATGAACCGATGTCCTGGGCATCGAAGGCGGTCGTTGCGGTGGTCGGTGGGTTGGTGGTCGAGTGGTGGAGGGAGCGCCGGAGGAAGGCGCGCCCTGCTCGCTGAAGCCGGCCCCGTGCCTGTAGGGGCGGTTCCCGGCGGACCGGATGGTCGGAAGCCACGGTGCCGGGCCGCGAAGACGGTGCAGAGGAGAGCCGGATGTCAGTCAGCGCGAGCTGAGGCCCAGGGTGTTCAGTTCACGGTTACGTTGTCCCCGGCCGAAGTCGACGGGCCGGTGGTGGAGTTGCCGTAGTACACCCAGCGCCACGTGCCCGTCTTGGTTGCCTTCACGGTCGTCTTGAGATTGCCCGAGCTGTTCGCGTACACCTTCTTCACCGTGGTGTAGGAGGTGGTTCCGGCGGGCTTGAACTGCAGGCTCACCAGACGGCCTTCGTAGGAGGCGTACTTCCTGGTCTCCCAGTTGGCGCGCGTGACGTTCCCGGTCGCGGTGATGGTCCCGCCCTCGGACACCGGCTCGGGCGAGGCGTTCACGGTGAGGCGGGAGTTGCGCTTGACGTACACGGTGAGGCCCTCGTCGTCGGTGTCACCGCCGCCGCCCTGGAAGTACACCTCGGCCGCGACCTTCCAGGCTCCGGCCTCGCTGTTGCGCATGTCCCATTCGCTCGGATCGAAGTACATGGTCTCTTTGAAGTCGCACACGCCTGAGCTGACGGTGATGCAGTCGCTCGTTTCGATGGCGTGCCACAGCTGATCACCCGTGTTGCCGCGGTACAGGAACACCGCGGGCCACTTCCAGCTCTTGGTGGTCGCCATCCGGAAGGAGGTGGGTGCCGAGACCTCGTTCGACACCCCGATCACGATCGGCTTGCCGCCGTTCACCTGGACACGGGTGAACGAGACCCCGCCCTCGGCCGCACCGGCCGGCGCCGCGGCCACGCCCGTGAACACCGAGGCCGCGCCAACGGCCACGACAGCTCTCCAGAGCTTCTTCTCCACCTGATCCCCGATCTCTGTACCGGAAGCGCCGGAGGCTTTCCTCCAGCGCCTTTCAGATAGCCGGGGACTCCACGGGGTTGTGCACCCGTGGATCACGATCGGGCATCAGACGATGCTTGCCGGTCTGCGTGCTGACGGAGACACTGACGATCGCGGGTGAACGGGTTGGCCGGCGCTCCGATCGCCGACTGTTGCTCGGCTGTCTCTCCTGGTCACGGAACTCATGGCGCGTCGATATTGGGGATGAGTGAGGTGTCGGTGGTTGCTACCGTCGGTCTGGTATCCCCAGCCCACTCGCCGGACAAGAAGGATCTTCCTCATGCATGATGCCCGCGCCCTGATCGACATGGGTGCCGAAGCGGTACGTCGGCTCGCTCGTCGCGGTTACTCCCTGGACCTGTCCCGGCTGGAAGACCTCCAGTCCCGGCGCAACCAGAGCATCCGCTCGGCCGACGAGCTGCGGGCGGAGTCCAAGCGGGTGGCGAGCGAGGTCCAGCAGACGGCCAAGCAGGGCGGGGACATCTCCAAGCTGAAGGAGCGCGCCCGCGAGATCAAGGACCAGATCCGAGCCATCGAGGCGGATCAGGAGGCGGTGCAGGAAGAGCTCCGCGAGCTGCTCCTGACCATCCCGAATCTCCCCGACGACTCGGCCCCCGACGGCGACTCCGAGGAGTTCGCGATCGAGATCCGCCGCGTGGGGACTCCGCCGGCGTTCACGTTCGAGCCGAAGGACCACGTCGACCTGGGCGAGGCCACCGGCATCCTCGACTTCGCCCGCGCGACGAAGCTGTCCGGTTCGCGCTTCGCCGTCTCCCGCGGTGCCGGCGCCGCCCTGGAGCGCGCCCTGGCCACGCTCTTCCTCGACATCCACACGCGCCGCCACGGCTACGTCGAGCACGGTGTCCCGTACCTGGTGACCCGCAAGACGATGACCGGCACGGGCCAGCTGCCGAAGTTCGAGGAGGACCTGTTCAAGACGGGTGCCGCCGACCGCGATCTGTTCCTCATCCCCACGGCCGAGGTCCCGCTGACCAACCTCTACGCCGACGAGATCATCCCGCCGGCCGAGCTGCCCCTGGCGCTCACGGCCCACACGCCGTGCTTCCGCTCGGAGGCCGGATCGTACGGCCGCGACACCCGCGGCCTGATCCGCCAGCACCAGTTCTCCAAGGTCGAGATGGTCAAGATCGTCGACCCGGAGACCGCCGACGCGGAGCTGGAGACGATGGTCGGCCACGCCGAGGCGTGTCTGAAGGAGCTCGGCCTCGCCTACCGGGTCATCAAGCTGCCCGCCGGCGACACGGGCTTCTCCGCCCAGCTCACGTACGACATCGAGGTCTGGATCCCCAGCCAGAACACGTACCGGGAGATCTCCTCGGTCTCGAACTTCGGTACCTTCCAGGCCCGCCGTGCCAACATCCGCACCCGCGGCGCGGACGGCAAGCCCAAGCTGGTCGCCACGCTCAACGGCTCGGGCCTGCCCGTCGGCCGCACCCTGGCCGCGCTCCTGGAGCAGTGCCAGCAGGAGGACGGCTCGCTCGTCCTGCCCGAGTCCCTCGTCCCGTACCTCGGCTTCCGCCGGATCGCGGCGGACGGGACCCCGGAGGCATAGTCCTGGGGGGGGGGGGGGGGGGGGGGGGGGGGGGCCGGGGGGGGGGGGGGGGGGGGGGGGGGGGGGGGGGGGGGGGGGGGGGGGGGGGGTA
>NZ_JBITJS010000003.1:350165-415448 GCF_044460245.1 Streptomyces sp. NPDC050145
GTGGCGGGCTCGGCCGCGCCCCCCGTCGCCCTGGCCCCTCCCGGGGGGGCCCGCGCGCGGGGGGGGGGGGGCCCCGCGCGGCTATCGCGCCGGGCGCCCCCCCCCGGGGGGCCCCCGACGAGCATTTCCTCGGGCCGTACTGACTGGAAGTGTCAGACCTCAGGACTTCTTCCATTCGAAAACCCCGTAGGAGCTCTCCAGTACCTCATTGGGCCACTGCTTGTGCACCTTGTCGAGCAATGCGACCTGCTCGTCGACCCACGCCCCCTCCAGCCCGAGAGGCAGGGTGGCGACCGCTCCCGAGCCGGTCGCGTCCTCGACGGTGATCACCGTGTCACCGTCGAGGCCGTCCGGGAAGTCGAACGTCACGACCGGACCGTTGCCCTGGTCCAGCCAGGTCGCCGGCTTCCCTTCCCGCAGGACGGAGAGCACCCCTTGCCAGGCCTGGAGTTCGGCGGGGCGGATCCACACCCGCAGCCGGCCGGAGACGAAGCTGCTCTCGACGACGATCTCCGCGGCGAGGGTGTCGTGGTCCTGGAGCACGCCTGGCCGGAACCTGCCGCTGACCTCGATCCGGAAGGAGTTCTCCGCATCGCGCATGTCGACCAGATTCGCCACGGATATCGATACCTTTCGCAATTTCTTCTCTTAGCCGTTACGGAAATGCCGACGGCCGCCGGTCGGCTCTAATAGGGCTGCTGGAATGTGTTGCGCATGCTCCAGCCATTGTCGTCGAATGCCTCGAGCGTAACAGCGTGCGGGTGGTCTTCTCCCGGGCGGTAATGCGGGGTTGACGAGTAGAGCACAGGGCCCACCATGGCCACGTGACGAGCGACGATCTTCTCGAACTCGTTCATGGGACCGTTGTCGGTCTGGCTGTCGGTGCGGATCACGTTCTCGGGAAGGTCACCACGGCCGCCGAGCGCGGCCGGATGCAGATGCCCTCGCGCGTCTCCGGCCGTGTCGCCGTTACGGAAGCCCGGGGGCTTCAGCCGTCGCGGAACCCTGGTTCCCGTTCCCAGCATGTCCCTGGTGACGATGGCCGCGGTTCCGGATCGCCGCCCGTTCGCGTCGATCCTGCCGTAGTCGATCTCCCCTGTACGGCACGGAGTCAGACCCAGGGGGTCGCTCCACTCGGCGGGGTTGGTGACGTACGCGCTGGGGTTGTCGGCCGGTGCGAGTCCGAGGGGGTCGGGGGTGAGGTAGTGGGTGGTTTCGGGGTCGTAGTGGCGGAAGTAGTTGTAGTGGAGGCCGGTCTCGGGGTCGTAGTACTGGCCCGGGAAGCGCAGTGGGGTGTAGGTGGTGCTGGTGGTGGACCAGGTGGTGGTGCCCCAGAGAGTGGTGCGGGTGTGCCAGGCGGTGTCGCCGTGTTCGTCGAGGAGTTCGGTGGGGGTGCCGACGAGGTCGGTGACGATGGCGTAGAAGCGGGAGTCGATCTCGTCCTGGGCCGCGGTCAGCGCTGATGCCGGGTCGGCGTCGTCGTCGGGGCCGGTGAGGCGTTCGGTCTGGGTGAGGGGGCGGTGGCCGTCGTGGTCCCAGGTGAGGGTGACCGGGCGGGGTGCCTGCGCGGAGACGGTGGTCTGTTCGCAGAGGGTGGTGCCGTCCCAGGTGAAGTCGACGCGTTCGGCGACGGTGGAGCCGTCCTCGGAGATCCGCTGCTTGCTGATGCGGCGGCCGAGGGCGTCGTACTGGTAGCGCCAGAGGGCGCCGTCGGGGGTGGTGACGGAGGTGAGGTGGTCCTCGGCGTCCCAGGTGTAGCGCCAGGTGTCGGGCTTGGCGGACAGGCGGGTCTTCTGGCGCAGGGTGGTGCGGCCGGCGGCGTCGTACTCGTAGCGGACCCGGCCGGCCTTGAGGACGCGGGTGCCTTCGTGGACCCGTTCGCCCCGGGCTTCGGAGCCGGGGTGACGTTCGGGCCAGGTGGCGTAGGTCTGGTTGCCCATGGCGTCGTAGGCGTAGGACTCGGTCCAGTCCTGGGCCGAGAGGCCGGTGACGCGGCCGTTGGTGTCCAGGTCGAAGGTGCGGGTGCCGCTGCGGCTGTCCTCGATGCGGATCAGGTTGCCGTCGGCCCGGTAGTGGTAGTCCCGCTGCCGGACCAGGCCCTCGGTGCCGGTCACCGTCTGGGACGTACGGCGGCCCATCTCGTCGTAGGCGTGCTCGAGGGTGAGGTGCTCACCGATCCGGCGGGCGGTCTCCTTGCCTGCCGCGTCGTGGGCGAAGCGCAGCGTGCGCCCGGCGGTGGTGAGTTCGTCGCGGCGCCCGGCGGCGTCGTAGGTCCAGGCGTTGTGGGCGCCGGACGGGGTGGTGCGGCCGGACAGGCGGCCGAACCGGTCGTAATGCCGGTGCAGAGTACGTCCGTTGACGGATTCGGAGACCACGCGGCCCTGCTCGTCACGCTCGAGCGTGAGCACCGCGTCAGGCGAAGCGGCTTCGCCGAGCTGACCTGACGGATCGTAGGCGTAGGTGGTGACCTGGCCGTCGGCGTCCTTGCGGACCGTGCGACCGAGCAGGTCGCGGTCGAAGGTGATGCGCCGGCCGAGCGCGGTGGTACGGGAGGTCACCTGTCCGGCGGCGTCGTACGTGTAGGTCCGCGTACGGTCGTCGAAGTCGGTCTCCGCGGCCGGGCGCCCCGCGGCATCGTAGACGTACGTCCAGGTCAGCCCCACAGGGTTGGTGACCTGGGTGAGGCGGAGATCGGTGTCGTGGGTGAACTCGTGGCGGAGGCCCTCGGGATCGATGCGGGCGGCGAGCAGGTCGAAATGGGTGTACTCGAACCTGGTGTTGCCGCCCGAACGGTCCGTGTGACTGAGGCAGTTGCCCTCGCCGTCGTACGTCCAGCGCTCCGAACTGCCGTCGGGGTGAACGGACTTGAGGATCTGCCCCTCCGTGTCCCACTCCGCTCGCGTCACCGCACCGACCGGGTCCGTCAGCGCGACGACGCGACCGAAGGCATCGTGCGTGCACGTGGAGACCGCGCCCAGCGGATCGGTCATCTCGACCGTCAGACCGGCCTCGCTGGAACGGACTCGCGTGACGGCCCCGGTCGGGTCCGTGACCGAGGTCAGGCGCCCCTTGTCGTCGAAGGTGAAGCGGGTGGTGCGGCCCTCGGGGTCGGTGACGCCGACGCGGTTGCCGCGATCGTCGTACTCCTGGAGCCAGGTGCGGCCGTCGAAGCCCGTGACGGAGACCGGCAGGCCGAGGGCGTTGTGGACGGCGGTCGACTCCCGGCCGTCGGGACGGACGACGAGAGCGAGGTTCCCGCCGGTGTCGTAACCGAAGCGGACGGTGCGGCCGAGCGGGTCGGTGGTGGACAGGACGCGGTCGCGTTCGACCCGGGCGGTGGCCGGCGGCGCCGCGGCGTCCGCGCCTCCGGCGGCAGCCGTGACGGCCTGCGGTTCCTGGAAGACGTGGGTGGTGGTGTTCCCCAGCTGGTCGGTCACGGCGGTGACCTGGTAGTCGGCGTTGACGCGGTAGGTCTTCCGCCCGCCGAGGGAGTCGGTGTAGTGGGTGAGGCGGCCGCCTTCCTCCAGCTCCTCGTAGGCGAACGTGGAGGAGAGGTAGCCGTCGGGGCCGAGGGTGCGGGTGATGCGCCCGGCGCCGTTGTACTCGTAGCGGTAGGTGGAGTCGTTGCTGTCGGTCCAGGCCGTCATCTGGCCGCGCGCGTCGTAGGTGAAGCGGGTGGTGGCGTCGGTGGAGGTGGTGACGGAGTTGACGAAGCCGAGCCGGTCGTAGCCGAAGGTGCGCAGGGTGACGGGGCCGTCGGGGGTCTGCAGGGCGAGCCCGGTGACGCGGTCGTCGGTCGTGTCGACGGTGATGCGGTAGCCGCCGTCGTGGACGACCTCCTGCGGCATGCCGGTGCCGGTACGGGTGATCGTGACGCCGTTGTGGTTGCGGTCCTCGATCTCGCACAGCCAGTACGCCGGCGACTCGTTCAGCCAGCTCCCCGTGAAGAACCGGGAGACACCCGTCGCACGGTCCTCGATACGGTACGTCGTCGCGCCGTCGACCTGGCCCGCGTGGAACATCGCCATCGCCGGACCGTTGCCCGGCAGCACACCATCGGTGTCCGAAGGCTCGGGCAGCCGGGGGTAGATCAGCAGCGAGCCGTCCTCACGAGCCCAGACCGCACCCTCACCGTGCCCGTCCCGCTCCAAGCGCTCGTCCAGCGTGGACGCCCAGTTCGCACCGAACCAGTGCCCCCACCTGTAGTCGGACAGGTGGGTACGGCGCAGGACGAGCGGAAGGGTGCCGGGCAGCTCGACGTCCCGCTGAGTCATCAGCATCTGGCCGCTGGCGACATCGACCGGGTCGCTGTCGCACTTGCGCAGATCGACCGGGCGGCCCTTCTGCTCGGGGTCCTGCTTCCCGGAGTCCAGCTTCAGCGGATCCTTGCGCGGGTCCTGGTTACCACCCTTGCGGCCGTCGTCGGGCGTCCCGCCGGTGCGCCCGGGGACCTTGCCGCCCCCGTCGCCGCCCTTGCCGCCGGCGACGCTGTTGACCTCGACCCGGTCCGCCTTGTCGCCGGTGTGGCGGTCGGTCCCCTTCTGGTGCCGCGAGGCCGCCTTCACCCGCTTGGGGATCTCGTCGCTGACATGCTTGGCGGTGCGGGTGACCGTTTTCGTGGCCGCGTCCAGGGCCTTCTCCAGGGCGCCGTCGAACGCCTTGGTGAAGCCGTCCTTGCCCTTGGTCCGCCCGAACGCACCTTTGGCCTTGCCGAGATGAACGTGGGTCTTGCTGCCCAGATCGACGCCGTGCAGCGAGACCTTCCCCGCCCCGTCCTCGAACTCCACATGATCGATGTGGGTCCGCTTGCCCGCACGGCCTCCGGCCGAGGCCAGCGCCATCCCGCCACCCGCGGAAGCGAGCTTCGGCCCACCCGGAGAGCCACCACCGCCGTCGGGATTGAAGGCGCCCTCGACGAGGTCGAGCGCCGCGTCGACGGCCATCTCCTCCAGCTTCGCCGTCACCGGCTCCGCCAGCTTGGCGGCGATCTCCGCGAGGATCTCCTCGATCGCCTCCTTGATCAGCCGCTTCGCGATCTGCCGCATCAGGACGATCTCCGCCGCGGCGGCGGCTGCCGACAGTCCTAAGGTGACGCCGGAGGCGGCGAGTTCGGCGACGATCGTCCCGGCGAGGACGCTCAGTTCGACCGCGGCCTTCGTCTTCATCACGACGATGATCTCGGCGATCCGGTCGCACACGAACGCGAACGTCCTGGCCACGTCCGGGATCTTCTCCAGGTGACTGGCCTTCACGTACGACCAGTGCTTCTCCATGGAGTCGACCGCCCAGCCCTCCGAAGAGCTGAGAATGCGCGTGAACGCCTTGTGCGCGTCGCCGCCATGGCCCTCGAACTTCTCCGCGAACTCACGGAGCGAGTCGGCCATGTCCGTGTAGTCGTCCTCATCCACATTCGGCCAGTCCACGCCGATCAGGTCGAGCGCCTGGTCGACGATGTCCGGCAGCACGATGCCCATGTCCCACGATCCCCCGTGTGTCGGTGCGCCCCATAATCGAGAGCATCATCCAGCTAACACTTCGCACGGACGTACTACCTACATCTACGGACCCTCTGTGCGCGTTTGAAACAAGTCGGTGACACGGCAAGGGAATTGACCGGACATCAACGGTCATTTTGTCTGGCGGATGATGGAACACAGGACCGCCCGGATCGGCACGAGTCGGGGCATGAACACGAAAGAGATGCGATGCGGCGCGAACCCCAGACGCTGACGTCCCCGTTCGGCTGGACGGCGACCAGCGATGCCGAGGGCACGACGGTGTCTCTGCGCGATCCGCAAGGGCAGTGTCGAGCGACCTGGAGGCAGCAGGAGCGCGAGGCCCGCCTGCGGGTCGTCCGCCTCCGGCCGCATCGGCACACGGTGCAGCTCCTCGTCGGTGAGAATCCCGCCGGCGAGGCCGTCGTCGACAACGGCCTGCCGCGTGCGGCACGACGGCGGGACCACAACGGGTCGATCGGACTGCACGGCCGCACGTACGACGTGCGGCACACGCGGCGCTGGCGCTCGACGCTGTCGCTGGAGGGCCGCACCGTCGCCGTCGGGCGCAAGGGCTGGTTCGGCAGGTCCGTACTCGAACGTTCCCAGCCCCTCGACCAGGCGGACGAACTCGCGCTCGCCCTCTTCTGGTTCGCCGTAGCTCCGGGCAGGCCGGGGAAGATCTGGATGACTTTCGAGTCCCTCTGATGCCTGATGCCTGATCCAGGGCTCCGGCGTATGAGGTGAAGGGGGCGGTGGGCTCGGGGCTCCCCGCTCCTTCGGCGGCTCGAGGTCTTTGCCGGGAGCGGCGGGTCGTCAGCCCGCGCTCGTCGTGGCCCTACGGCGCCGCGGCCACCACGTCAGGGCCCCGCCCGCCGCCACCGCCCCCGCGGCCAGCGCGCTGATCAGGCCGATCGGAGTGTCCGAGCCCGTGTCGGATACGGTCGGCGCCATGACCGGACGGCCTGACGAGACGTACGACCCGACTCGGCACCCCGACCTGCTCAGGTGGCTCGATGGGCGGGAGTGCGCTCATGAGGACTGGGCCCGACAGGCGTCTCCCGAAAGCGAGTTGGACTTTGGTCCGGAGTCCCTGGAGCTGCTGGACGCCCTGGTCCGGCAGGCCGCGACCTCCTCGCAGGAGATCACGGAGCAGCGGATGACACCCTTCGTGCAGGGTGCGATCTGGTACACGGGCGAGGTGTTCCGCCGTCACAGGGACATGGTGTGGAAGTACGTCCCCGACAACCTCGACGGCGAACTCCACCCGTTCTTCGGCGCGGACGTGGAGACCACCGCCCTCGATCATCCGTGCGTCGGCGATCCCGGCGACACGGAAAGGCACCTGTACATGCTGAACATGATCCGCGGCATCTTCCTCACCGAGGACGACTTCGGCGACCCGGTCGTCAACACCCTCCCGTCCCTCTATGCCGACCCCTACGGCGAGGGCGACACGGATGACGACGATGACGATGAAGACGACGAGAGCGACGAGAGCGACGAGAACGACTGAGAGATCGTCTCAATTGGCTTGATCACTAGGCTGGTGGCCGTGATATCGATGGTGGAGCGTCTGGTACCGGACGGGTTCTGGGTGTTGTTTGAGCGGGTGGTGCCCGCCGCTCCAGTGCGACCCCAGGGCGGGGGCCGACCCAGGTACGGGGACCGGCAGGTACTGGCAGCCATCGTGTTCGTGGCTACGACATGATGTACGTGGCGCCAGCTGCCGCCCGACTTCGGCCCGTCTGGGCCGACCGACCACCGGCGGTTCACGGAGTGGACCCGGGCCCGGGTGTGGGGCAGGCTTCACCGCCTGGTGCTGGATGAGCGCGGCGCCCACGGCGAGTTGGACTGGTCGCGGTGCGCCATCGACTCGGTGAACATGCGGGCGGCGAAAGGCGGACGGTGGCCTGGCCGGCCGGGTGCCGCCGACTTCACCGTCGCTACCAGCGCAGGGCCGGACACGTCCTGGCCCTCGCCGGGATAGCCGCAACTCTGATCTGCTACCGCCGTCTCTCCCGCCTGAAGTGATGCTCAGGTATTGGCCCCTCGTGCCGTGACCTGCCAGCGGTCGATCACCTTGCGGTCTCGGACGACCAACAGCTCATCGGCGAGATTCACCGGCGTGCAGATGTGGTTGGGGACGACGGCGACCATCGAACCAAGGCGTGGCCCCCTCACGCCTTCCGGAAGTCGGACCACGGCGTGGTGCTCCCACAACCCGGTGATAGACCCCTGTGGGAACTGGGGCAGGTAGCCGTGGCCCGTCACCCACGGCGACCGGTCAGAGCCAAGGACCTTGCTACCGACGTCCAGCACGAACCGGTCCGGGGCGGGAACGCTGATCACCGTCGCCGCAGCGGCCAGCGCCAGGTCCTCCACCCCACAGGTGCCGATGGCCAACTGGGTGGCGTCGTTGAACACGTAGACACCCGGCCGCAACTCGTTCACCGCGCTCGGCTGCCACTGCCCCACCGTCGGAGTCGACCCGCCACTGACCACATGGACGTCGAGCCCGAGATCCCGCAGCACCTGTGTGGCCTCGCCCAGCGCACGCTCCTCGTCTCGTGCGGCGCGCTCACGTGCCCGCGCATCGTGACCGTAGCCGTGTCCCGGGAAGGTGAACACGCCGACCACAATGAGCCCCGCGTCGGCGGCCGCCTTCCCGACCTCACCAGCCATGTGAGGCTGCACTCCTGTGCGACGGCTCCCGCTGTCGACCTCAACAAGTACCTCGATGGGCCGGGCGCTGCCGCGCACGGCGTCCCCCAGCCGCTGCGCGCCTTCGACCGACTCCACGCCGACTCTCAGAGCAGCGCCGTCAGCCAACCGACGCAGCCGCTGAGCCTTGTCGGCATCGAGCCACACGGGGTACGCGATGAACAGGTCGTCCACACCGGCCCGGGCGAACGCCTCGGCTTCTCCGATCGTGGCCACCGACAGCCCACGCGCGCCAGCCTGAAGCTGGAAGTCCCCGATCTGCGCGCACTTGTGAGCCTTGGCGTGCGGACGCAGGGCAAACCCTTGAGCCCGCGAAGCCTCGGCCATCCGCGAGATGTTGCCTTCCAGCACATCCGCATCGACCACGAGCGCCGGCGTAGCCAGCCCATCGGGCAGCAGTATCGCCATCTCTTGCCTCCCACCAGGAAAACGTCGAGATGATCATGACAGGTCGGCGGACCAGGACCACAGGGGCATCGCCTCAGGTCACACGCACCAATCGAGACGTCCTCTAAGAAGACGACGAGTAGTGTGACCGAAGTAACCGGTCGGTAACCTGGCCCTCGTCGTGCCACCGGGATTCACTGCACCTCCCCAGCCCGTCCGAGCCCCGTTCGCCTTCCCGGGATCGCGTGGCATCCGACGACGAGGAGACACAGGATGCAGTCGCAGGGAATCAGCAGGCGGGCGATGCTCGCGGGGGCCGGCGGAGTCGGCGCGGCTGTCGCCCTCGGCACGTTCGGCCGGCAGGCGGTGGCGGCCGGGGACGGCACGGCCAAGTTTCCGCTGCCGGACAAGGCCGAGTTGAACGTGCTGATCACGGGGGACGCCGGCACCGGCACACCCGCGCAGTTCGCCGTCGCGGACGCCGCGCGCAAACTGTGCGAGAAGCGCGGCGTCGACCTCGCGATCGGGCTCGGCGACAACATCTACGAGAACGGCCCCGAGGACGTCCTCGACGACGAGTTCGCCACGAAGTTCGAGGAGCCGAACCAGGGCATCGACGTCCCCTGGCTGATGGTGCTCGGCAACCACGACACCAGCGGCATCATCCCCGGCAGCGGCGGCCGGCCGTCCCGCGGCGATCACGAGGTCGCCTATCACCAGCACTCCGCGCGCTGGTACATGCCCGACCGCTACTACTCCGTCGCCGTCCCCCAACGGGCCCCGGTAGCCGAGTTCTTCGCCCTCGACACCACCCCCTTGTCCTCGTACGTCCTGCAGACCGACCCCGAGTACTACTGGAACGGCCCCTTCGCACAGAAGCAGCGCGCCTGGCTGGCCGACTCCCTCGCCGCATCCCGCGCCCGCTGGAAGTTCGTCTTCGCCCACCACCCGCTGCGCAACAACGGCACGCACGGCAACGCCGGTGCGTACGAGGGCATCACGTGCGGCGACTACATGAGCGGCAAGCACGTCAAGAAGCTGTACGAGGAAGTGGTCTGCGGCCAGGCCGAGTTCATCCTCTCCGGCCACGACCACACGCTCCAGATCCTCGACACCGGCGCCGATCACCACGGCACCCAGCAGATCGTCTGTGGCGCCGCCGCGAAGACCAAGGGACGGGCCGACCGCCCCGAGAACAAGGAGTTCTGGGCGGCCTACGACACCCTCGGCTTCATGATGCTCTCGATCAACGCCCACCGCGTCGTCACGGACGCGTACACCGTCGACCCCGAGACGTCCGACTACCGGCACGCGTACCGCCACACACGGACGGATCGCATCGGGGCCTGACCCCGTGCAGTTCGCTCACCACCTCTGTGAGGTCCACGGCTCCCCGGCGAAGCGTTCCGCGAGCCCTCCTACGGGAACTGCTTCTCCTCGCGGCCGATGTCGTCGATCGGGCCGAGGATCGTCCAGCCGGGCCCGAGGGGGCGGGTGGAGCGGAAGCCGTGGGCGTCCGCGTACTCCTCGGCCTCCTCCGCGGTGCCCTCGGGGGCGTGCATGATCGTGTAGCGCGGGGGGTCCTCGTGGTAGAAGCGGTAGAACGTGCGGCCCTCGTCCTTGGGCTGGTAGAGGATCACGCTGACGCCCCAGAGGTCGTCGTACACCTTCTGGTCGCTCGGGGGCGTCGTCGTGCACGTGTCGGAAGGGCGGCCGGGCTCGCGGACGCAGGTCCGGTACTGGCTCCAGTCGATGCGCTCGGCGCGAGGGTGTTCCGCGATCAGCTTCCGCATGCGGGCGTCGGCCCGGGCGAAGGCGTCCTCGCGGCGGTCGTACTCCTGCTGCAGCCGGTCGAAGCGCTGCTCGTCGAGACCGCTGCCGAAGTGGGCCTCCAGGCCCGCGAGGACGGCGATCCGCCAGGCCAGGTAACCGGCCGTCACGACGAGCAGCGTGACGGCCAGGACCCGGCCCGGGGAGCGCCTGCGGGGCATCAGGCCGGCGAGGTCAGAACTGGCCGCTGATGGGGATCTCGATGTCCGCCTGCGCGATCGCCGGGGGGTACTTCCCATCGAACCGGTCATAGTGCTGGAGCGTAAACCAGTCGATGAAGCCGTACGCCGTGATCTCGTCGTCCGGGTCGAGACCGAAGTGGTCGTAGGAGTGGAAGACGAGCTTGCCGGAGAAGGAGTTGCCCTCGACCTTGTAGTCCTTCAGCGAGATCGTCTGGCCGTGGAACTGGTGGATCGCGATGGAGAGGGCGCGCTGGTTGCCGTCCCAGAGCGAGAAGTCGTACACCGGGTACTTCACGTCCTGGCGGAGGAACTCCTGGAAGAGGAGGTTCTTGGAGAGGTCCTCCTGGACCTTGAGCTGATCGGTGCGGCCCTGGTTGTCGATGAGGGACTGCTTGATGATCTGGCCGGCCTTGTCCGTGTACGCCTTCTCCTGCGGTGAGGCGCCGACGGCGCGGGAGAGGGCCGTGCCGGAGCCGCTGTAGAGGTAACGGCCGGGGTCGAAGTTGTCGTCGACGGTGACGGTGCCCGCGCCCTGGCCGCCGCGGCCGTAGCGGAAGGCGTTGCGGAGGTCGTCGACGGACTGGGCGTTGTCGGCGTCGGCGCCGAGCTTGCCGAAGTTCATGATGTCGTTGAACTCGGCCCACATCCAGGACTCGGGCGTGATGCGGGCGACCCAGAACTCCCAGTCGATGTCGGTGAGTTCGTCGAAATTGTAGTCGTTGAAGGTGAGGTCGTCGGCGACGCGCGGGTCGGCCGGGACGGGCGGGTGCAGGGGGTCGGGGGCCTTGCGGTGGCCCTCGAGGAAGGACGACTGGTGGATCAGCATGTCGGTCGGGGGCGGGTCACTCGGGTCTCCGCCGTCGGCGGGGCCGTCGGAGAGGACACGCTTGCCAGGGGCCTTGGGGCCTGCCTTGTCGAAGGCGCGGCTGTCGAGGACGACGTACTTGGCGGAGCCGTCGGCCGTGGCGCCGGCCGTGATCGTACGGCCGCTGCGCCGCTGGCCCGACTGCTTGACGAGGTGGCGGGCCTTCTCGTCGTAGCGGTAGAGAGCCGGTGCGGTGCCCTCCGTACGGTCGCGGTCGAGGCGGAACGTGAGCTTTGCCGCGCCGTTCGTGGGGGCGGAGACCTGGAAGCCGTTGCCGAGGTAGCCCGGCGTGGATTTCGGGAACTCCCGCTGCCTGGCAGGGAGCCTGGTGACCTGGAATCCGCCGACCTGCTTGGCACGCAGGCCCTTGAGCGTGGCCTCGGCGGTGGTGGCGCCGCCGTCCGTGCGGCGGGTCACGTCGAAGGCGGCGTTCTTGGCGCGGGGGGAGGCGTTGAGCCTCGTCTCCTCGCCGTCCTGGACGCCGTCGCCGTCGGTGTCGGCCTTGGTGGGCTCCGTGCGGAGCTTCAGCTCGCGCGCGTCCGAGAGGCCGTCCTGGTCGGTGTCGGCGCGGGTGGGCGTGGTGCGGAGCTGGAGCTCGCGGGCGGTCGTGAGGCCGTCCTTGTCGGGGTCCTCGGCGCCGTCCTTGATGCCGTCACCGTCTGTGTCGGCCTTGAGTGGGCTGCTGAAGCGGTAGCCGAGCTCGGCGAAGTCGGAGAGGCCGTCGCCGTCGGTGTCCTCGTTCTTGGGATCGAGCTTGGCGCGCACCTCCAGGTCATCGGGGAGGCGGTCGCCGTCGGTGTCCTCCGTCGGCGAGATGCCGTGCTTGGCGAAGGACGCCCAGGTCGGGGTGTCAGCCTTGGCCCCGGGCTCGGCGCGGTACCAGACGGTTTCGATCCTGCCCGGCTGGAGGGTGTTCGTGGGGCCGACGCCCTGGAGCGTCGTGCGCGCATCCTGTGGGGCGGCGAGCTTCGCGGCGGAGGTGTCCGTGACCCGGTCGGAGAGCTCGAAGGTCAACGACCACTTGGAGACGGGGTGATCGGAGACGTTCTCGAGCTGGAGCCGGGCGACGTACGAGCCCTCCGTCGCTCTGCCGCGGAGGGCGGCCGGGACCTGGCTCCACGCCGCGTCGCCGGGGGCGACCTGGCGGTAAGCGACGTCGACCGTGTCGTCGCGGTAGAGCGTCGCCCCGTCGGCGGCCGCGCCGTCGCCGGGCGGTCCCGCGGCGGCGGGCACGGCCACGCCGAGGAGAAGGAGTAAGGCCGCGCCGAGGGGCACGGTGGCGCTTCTGTGCATGGGGCCTCCCATGTCTGAAGCCATGTCGGAAGACATGCCTGTCGTCTCGAACTTGCCTTTGTGTAACGGCAGTTCGGAATCGAACGGAGAAGCTAGCAGACGTGAGGGATGGCTCCCAAGGTGCGATCGGGGCAGATTGAGACGTTTGGGAGATTGGTAAGCCCTGCTCCGCTTGTGTTCCTGCTCTTGCTGGGCGCCGGCCTGGGCTCAGCCGCGTGAACGGGGGCTATCCAGTACAGCTCCGATGCCGTGATCACACTCTCCACATCGTGATCATCGCTCAGGTCGGCCCGGGGCCGAGACCGTTCCACAACTACGCTGATCGGGGCAGGCCGCAGTGCGCAAGACAGGGGGAAGCCGTGAACCGACCGCTGCTGTTCCTCGACGTGGAGGGGCCGCTCAACCCTTATGCCGCCCAGTCGGAGAGGCGTCCTGACGGATACACCACACTCAGAGTTCCCCGAAACGATGGCCATGAGGACGACAGGGGTCTCTCGTCCCGACGGCGTCCCCTTCGGGTCTGGCTCAATCCAGAGCATGGGCGATTCCTGCTTCAGCTCGGCTTCGAGCTGTGCTGGGCCACCACATGGATGGACGACGCCAACCAGTGGATCGCACCGGTCCTGAGCCTCCCAGAGCTTCCGTTCGTCGACTTCGGCGACGCTCTCCTCCAAGAACGCCCTGATGGAGTCCACTGGAAGACCGGACCGCTGGTGAACTACGCCGACGGCCGCCCGTTCGCCTGGGTGGACGATGAGCAGAGCAAACTGGATCAGGCGTACGTGACCGCCCACCACGAAGGGCCCGGGCTCCTACACCATGTCAACCCGCGGATGGGCCTACGCGAGAACGACTTCCACACGCTCGCCCAATTCGCCCGGTCCCTGAACATCTCAGTAACCACCGGCTGACGACCTCGCCGGCTCACCAGGTCGCTCCGCGCTCGACGCCAAGATCTTTGCGGGGCAGCCCTCAACGGGGCCTGGGGGGAGCGCTCCAGGTTGGACCGCATGCCATCCACCAGGCTGTACCTGACCTCCCGGTACTGCCTCCGGGCCGCGGTGCACTCTGCGTCCTCACGGGTAAAGACCTGAATCACGCAATCGCGGTATCCCGCCAACTCGTGTGCTGCCTTGAGCGCGAGCCTTACGACAGCGAGAGGCGCTACGAGTTCGAGCTGGTGCTGGCGAGCGTAGACACCTTGATCGCCGATCACGGTGCGTACTGTGTCAGCACGCTCGGCCGCTGTGAGATTGGGATCGCGGCTGGCCTGGGTGATTGCATCATGAGCCAGTGTCAGTGCCTCGACATATTGGCCGTAGGCATTTCGTATGGCCTCGCGGTCCCGCTCGGAGAGCTCCCGCCGCCATCGGACATGGTCCGTGGCGAGGGTGCTCGCAACGCCGATCACAGCACCAAGCGCGGTCGCTACCAGCGTAATCCAATTCATGTGCAGCAGCCTAGGAACACAGGGCAGGCCCTACAGGGGGTTTGACCAGGTCGACCGCCAGCCTGTCGCAGAATCCGGAGCTCTCAGCCGGGCTGCGACCAGGCTCGCCACGCGGTACTGGTAGTTGTCGCCGTGGTCGGTCGCAGGTCCGTCGGTGCACTCGGCGTGGGCACGGACCGAAGCCGCAGGCACGCCGAGGCCACAGCCGCCGAGCTCCTGTCCCACCCCGAGCTGGGCGTGGCAGTCGTCTACTTCGCTCCGTCGCCTTGCGCCCGCTGCTCTGGCAGCATCATGGCACTCCCGCGCGGGGCGCCGACGGCCCGGCATACTCGACGACCTCGGCGTCACCTTCTGCAGCTACTCAACTTGATCGGGTGATGTCGGGTGGCGTGGGCCATTGGTCACCGGCGCCGGTGACCGCCGACCCACATGGACCGACCCTCGGTGTGCATACTGTGACCGGCAGAGGGGCCGTCGTCCGACCGAACGGCGATGGGTAGGGCCGATAGGCCACGGGCCGGGCCGGACGATCAAGGAGACCAGCGATGGATGCCGAGGAGAGCTGGCGCCGCTACGGGCCTCGCCCCGTCGGCGCGGACCTCGACGAGATCCGTGCACTCCTCAGAGAGCACACGGCGCGTGAGCGACGCGCCCAGGGCGAGGGCGACACCGAGCTGATGAGGCTCTGCTGCTTCCAGTTGTTCAACAGCGGCGACCTCGACGACGTGCTCCTGATCTGGAGTGCGAAGCAAGCCAGCTTCGACGCAGCGTGTTCGATCGACATCGAATTCCTACTGGGGCACGGGCTCGACGCGACGAAGGCCCACCTCTCGGCCAACCGTGCTCCTGCTGCGACGGCGGCACTGGATCGACTGCGCGAGGACGAGGCAGACGGTGAATTCGAGGGCTTCTCAGTGGAGGAGCGCTCCGCCTCCTACGACCGGTACTACGGCGACTGACGAATCTGCAGCGCCGGTCAGGCGTCTGTGATGAGGCCGGTGCCCGCAAGGCAGCTGTCGACGAGATCCGGGCGGTACTGGATCTGCTTGAGCCTGCGCTTCACGGCCCTGGTGATCCGGCCCAGGTCGGCTGCGGCGAGGTTGGCGCGTTTGACCAGCGACCAGATGCACTCCTGCTGCGGGTTCAGGTACGGCGCGTAGGTGGGGAGTTGGAACACGGTGAGCCAGGCGGCATTCGCGGCGATGAACTCCCGCATCCCGGCGGTCAGGTGGAGGCGGATGTTGTCCCAGACCTGCACGATCGGTCCGCCGAGCTGGATGCGGGCACGCACCAAGAGGTCGCGGAGGTCCCGCCGGTCGAAGCCCTTCGGCTCGCCCTTGCGCCCTCGGTACTCGCGCGGCTAGCTTCCGCCGGTGGGGCCGGTGTCGTCGCCGGGGGCGGTGAAGACGGTGCGCAGTCGGACGTTGTGTCGGGAGCGCAGGCGGTGGAGCTCGATGAGTGCGATGCCTGTCGCCGCGAGGGCTCCGCCGGCCGACAGCAGGGTGGCCTGCACGGGCCAGTCGGCGACGGGGAAGAACAGGTCCTGCAGGACGAGCGTCCAGACGAACACGACGGTGATCACCGCCGGGAGGGCCGGATGCAGTTCCACCGTGCGGAACATGTGACGCGACAGCGCGGGGATCGCGAACAGCACGAAGCCGAAGCCGCGTGCGGCGGCATAGGTGGCCACCACGAGAATCGGGACGATCACCGCACCGTTCAGGCTGTGATCGGAGCGCGCGTTCGACGCCCACAGGATCGCCGCGACGCTCGCGACCGTCAGCAGCACATGCCCGAAGAACGCCCCCAGGGCGACCGCGGGCCCCCGCAGGCGGCGCCCGAGCTGGTTCCCGAGCCCGCGGCGGGCCGCGAGGGCGTACACCACCACGACCACGAGAGAGGTGGCGGCGAGGGCCGCGGGTGCGATGAGCAGCCGCAGGCCGCTGTCCACCGCCCACACTCCCAGCGTCACCTGTCCCGATGACAGCAACGGCGCTTTGATCACTGTCCCGATCAGCAGGCCGCCGTAGAAGCGGGTGACCTGAAGTCCGTCGATCAGCCGGTCGGGAGGCAGCGGCGGCCGCTCCGTCTCCATCCAACGCCGCACCAGGAGACGGTCCTTGTGCTCGACCTCAGCCCCGCCCACCCGAGAAGCCATGGGCCGATCATGGCAGGACGGAACAGCGGAGGACAGGGTTCCTTTCGCGCTGCCCGGCTGCCAGTTGTGAGCGCCCGTGGTGGCTGCAGGGACATTAGCGTCATCACCAGAGAGGCCCCGAGGGCAGTCCGGCCCAGGACGCCCCGGCCCAGGCTGTTGACGAACGGCCGGTTGTGGGGCCAGATGGGCCGACCACGTGGACGCATCGCCGGCGTGCGCGAAGCGGTGCTCAGAGCTGGATGGACTTCATCACCGTGAACTCGGTGAAGCCGTGGACTCCGTACTCGCGGCCGTGGCCGGACTGGCCGTAACCGCCGAACGGTGCCGTTGGGTTGAACGCCGCGCCGTTGATCTCGACCTGTCCGGTGCGCATGCGCCCGGCAACGCTCAGGGCACAACCGGCTCCACCGGCTGCCCGACCACGCCCTGGCCTACCAACTGACGCATCCCTGCGCCGTGCACAGAGAGTCCTCGCAGACCGAGTCGCCCGCCGCGCGCGTACCCGGAGCTGACCACCACGCTGCGCACCTGGCTCGCCCACGACCTGGACCGCGCCCGCACCGCCCAGTCCCTCAACGTCCCCCCAACACCGTCAACAACCGCCTGCGCAAGATCGAGAAGACCCTCGGCACCGATCTCTCCTCCTTCGCGGCGTTGTACGAGATCGCTTCCGCGATGACCGCCGATGCCTGGCGTTCGCCCAGCATGGACCAGGGCTCTGCGTAATCGGCCTGAGCAGGCCGGGCGCGACGCGGACCCGCCCGACACACGCCCCAGTAATTCCTCAGTAGCGGGCCCTCTTTGCGATTCCGGCACGCGTAGCTTCCCGGGCGGCGGCTTCATGACCGGCCCCGGTGGGCGTGAACTGCTGTTCTCCGGAGGCGAAAAGAGCCTGCTCCTCGTCCGTCACAGCGGTCGCCGACGCGCAGCCACCGAGCGCGGTAGCGGGGGAGTTCCGCGGTCGCACCTGCCGACCACACATGTGTACACGTCCACAAGTGAGCACCTGGAACGCATTGTTCAGGCGGGGCTGCGCTATTTGCATGGCTGCATCCGACATTCGTGCATGCAGCACCCACACCGGAGGGGAACCGTGCGGACCTCAGGACGCAGACGTACCGCTCACATACGTACCGGCAAAGATCGAGGCATGGCTGTTGGCCAGGGAGTGGCGGCGCTGGTGGCTGCCGCGGGCCTGATGATGGTCGGCATGCCCGCTGCCCACGCTGCCGAGACGGCAGGCTCCGTGGCCTCCACCGATGACACCGACACCCCGTCGCTGGTGACCGGGCTCCACGAGCAGGCCTCCGCGGCGGACAGCCCCGCCGACGCGGCGCGCGGCCACCTGAAGGCGAACAAGGGTCGCTACCACATCGCTGACACCTCGGCGGAAAGTCTCCGCTCCGTCGGCACCACGACCGACAAGGCTGGCCGGGAAACGGTCCGGCTCCAGCAGAAGTACCAGGGCGTGGAGGTACTCGGCGGCCAGTACGTGGTCCGGATGGAGAAGAAGTCCGGCAAGCGCACCGTCACCGGCACCTCCGGCAAGTACTTCACCGAGCTGAAACTCGACTCGGTCACCCCGAAGGTCTCCGAGAAGGTCGCGGTGCAGCGCGCCGTCGGTTCCGTCTCCGCGCAGCTCGGCGGCGCCCCGCTGCACACCCCGGCGCACGGCAAGAAGGCCACGAACACCGCCCCGCTCGACGGCAAGGTCACCGGCCTGACGATCCTGCCCAAGGGCGCCGGTGTGCTCACCCGGCACATCACGGTCACCGGCGTGAACCCGGCCGACGGCACACCCGTCCAGCAGGAGGTGTACGTCGACGCGCGCTCAGGCTTCCCGCTGCTCCAGTACAGCTCCATACAGACGTTCGGCACGGCAGGCGCGGAGGCGGACGCCACGGGCGACACCGGCACCGCCCCCACGACCGACGAAGCCACCACGGACTCCCAGCTCGTGGTCAAGGGCTCCGGCACCCGCTACAACGGCGAGAAGGCCGAACTCAACCTGTACCAGGGCGCCGACGGCGCCTACCAGATGATCGACTACGGCTTCCGGACCCCGGAGAGCCCGTACAGCGGCCCCATGCTGCAGACCTACGACGCCCGGGGCGTCGACGTCTCCAGGGCCTCCGGCGTCTGGCCCTCCGGCATCAAGACCTTCAAGTCCGACACCCCTGAACTCGGCGCGGACTTCACCAACTCCGGTGCCGTGGACGCCCACTGGGCCGCCGGCAAGGTGTACGGCTACTACAAGGACCACTTCGGCCGTAAGGGACTCGACGGCAAGGACGGGTACATGTACTCGCTCGTCGGCGTCACCGCCAACGGCCGGGCGTACAACAATGCCTTCTGGGACGGCGCCAAGATGGTGTACGGCCAGGGCGGAGGCGACTACCGCACCTTCTCCGCCGACACCGACGTCGTCGGCCACGAGATGACGCACGGCGTCACCGAGCACTCCGCGGGACTCGTCTACGCGGGCCAGTCCGGCGCGATCAACGAGGCGGTCTCCGACTACTTCGGCAACGCGATCGACCTGGAGGCCAACGGCCAGTCGATGGACGACCCGGACTCCGGCCTGCTCGGCGAGGACCTGTGCACGACCCTCTCGCCGCGCGAGTGCGCCCTGCGTGACCTGAACAACGACATGACGACGTCGAAGGACCTCGTCGGCGCCTCGTTCCGTGGTGACAACGGCGGCGTGCACCTCAACTCGCCGATCTTCTCCGGCGCGCTGTGGGACATCCGGAAGAGCTTCGGCGGCAACCTCGCCGACCAGGTCGTCTACCGCGCCCTGACCGCGTACATGACGCCGATCGACGGCTTCACCGAGGGCCGCGCCGCGGTCATCGCCGCCGCCCAGGAGCTGGGCGCCACCAAGGCGCAGATCAAGACCGCCGAGGACGCCTTCGCCCGGCACGGCATCACTCCTGGATGGGAGTCGAAGCTCGGCACGGACGCGGACACGCTGTTGTCCAAGGTCAACGTCGCGGGCACCGGAGTCGGCGCGGGCGGCGGCATGTACGCCGTCTCCCGCTCCAACGAGGACGGCAGCGAGCCGTACTCGGTGTGGGTCGGCAGCAGCGACGGCAAGGGCGCGCCGCGCCAAGTGAGCGCGAACAACGGCAACTACAACGTCTACGCCTCCACCGACGGCAAGAACGTGGCCTGGGCCGAGTACGCCGCCGACGCCGTGAAGATCCATGTCCGCCCGGTGGACGGAGGCGTGGACAAGATCGTCGGTGGGATCGGGGCCAACCTGAACTCGCTCACGCTGAAGGGCGATCTCATCGCCTACAGCTACACCAACCCCCAGTCCGGGTCCCCCCAGAGCAGTGCGTTGAACATCAGGACGGGCGAGGTCACGCAGCTCTCCAGCAACCCTGTCGAGGTCACCGTCCTGCCCTCGATCCACGACGGCAAGGTCGCCTACGCGAAAATGTGGGCGGAGTCCGACGGCTACAAGCTGGGTGTCGAGGTACTCGACACCGCGACCGGCAAGAAGCAGCTGATGCCGATCGACAAGAACTCTGTCTACGCCCTCGGCCAGACCGCCTTCACCGACGACGGTGTCTTCTGGATCGAGGACAACGACGGCACCGACTCCGGGCGGGCCGCCGTCATGCGCGCGAACTCCGACGGCACGCAGCGCACCACCGTCGTCCCGGAGGCGGGCGCCGGCTCGCTGTACGCGTACTCGCTGACGGCCTCGGACGACGCGGTGACCGTCACCGACCTGCCGCCGGCCACCACGTGGGACAACGCGACGCTGCCGAAGCTGTACCAGGTCGCGCCCGACGGCAAGGGGGGTGCCCAGCGGGTCTCCTGCAACCGGGGCGACCAGGTCTACCCGTCCGCGGACACCGGGCAGCGGGTGCTGTGGCTGGACGGCACCACCAGCTACACCGACCTCGTGAAGCGGGACAGGCCGGCCGGCAAGTGCTGACCCGTCCCATCTGAACACGGCGGCGGCCGGACTCCCGGAATCGGGAGCCCGGCCCCTCCGTCTACAGCGTCAGCCAACCCCTGAGCGTCGCCCTCACCCCTGCCTGGAATCGCGTCTGTGCGTCCAGCATCGTCATGAGACGGGTGATACGTCGGCGGACCGTGTGGACGTGGAGGTCGAGACGTCGAGCCATCGCCTCGTCCTTGAGGCCCGAGGCGAGGAGGGTCAGCAGTTCGCGGTCCTCGTCCGTGATCTCGTCGGGGGAGTCCGCGCCGATCGGCACCGCACGTTCCCACACCGCGTCGAAGAGCGGGACGAGGGCGTGGCTGAGGAGGGAGTCGCCGACGACGAGCGCCGAAGCCGTGGGGTCGGCGGCGTCCGTGGGCGGGAGCAGGGTCACCCGGCGGTCGACCATGAACAGCTTCGTCGGCAGATCCTTGCCCACCCGGATCTGAACGCCCTGCGAGGCAAGGTCGTTGAGGCCCCGAGCACGTCCCGAGAAGGTGAGGCCCGCCCGGTCCACGACCGTTCGCACCCGCGCCCCGCGCCGCACGGGAGCCGCCACATCGAGCGGTGTGGGCATGCCGTCCGGCTGGCTGGATGCGTACGGCGGCCGGTCGAGCAGTGCCACCTCCGTGGTGGCGGAGGCCAGCATCGTTGCGACACGCTCCGCGATGGCGCGGCCGCCGCGCACCGTCTCGATGCCCATGGCCCGGACGTCCGCGGTTGTTGCCGCGAGGAGACCGGCCGCCAGTCGATCGACAGCCCCGGTCAGGTCCTCCAACTCCGCTGAACGACGCAGCAGTTCGGCCTGCTGTCGGTGGATGAGATTGCGCAGCGCCGTGGCGGGAGGAACGGCGAGCGGGAGCGCGTCCCCGTGCGGCGCGGGCAGGGTGCAGCCGTGCTCGGCGAGATGGCCGAGGGCATCGGCGACCCGGTGTGGAGGCAGTCCCGTCGTGCGGGCGAGCGCCGCCCGCGAGCCGGTGTCAGCGGCGTTGAGCAGTGCTTCGTAGACCAGCAGTTCTTCCTTGCCGAGCCCCAGAGCCTGCCACTGCGCTTCGTCCTGCCCCACTGATGTCATCAGGGGATTTTCGGCCGAATGTGCAGGCCACACAAGTGTGTGCCGTCAGATCGCCGAGGTGGAGTTGAATGCCGTCGGGTCGTGCGCGGGGACGCCGGCACCCTGTGTATACCGGTGCCGGCTGCGCAGCTCGCGTGGTGACAGGCCGAACTCGGCTCGGAAGGCCTTCGAGAAGTGGCTCGCGTCGGGGAGCCCCCAGCGGGCTGCGACGGCGTACGCGGGGACGTGTGCCTGGGCGGGGTCGAGGAGGTCCCGGCGGATGCGGTCGAGGCGGTGGCGGCGGACCAGGTCGCCGAGGGTCTCGCCGTGCCGGCTGAAGAGGGCGTGCAGCGAGCGGACCGACATGTGGTGGCACGCGGCGACGGCCGCCGGCGTGAGCGGTGTCTGCAGGTTGCGGTCGATGTGCGCGACGATTCGGTCGAACAGGGGCGGGGCGGGTGTCTCCCGGTACGGCACGCTGCGGGCCAGCGTGCGGACGAGGCCGCCCAGATGCTCACCCATCTCGCTGCGGGTCAGCGGGCCCAAGGCGCTGGTGCATTCGGCGAGTTCGGCGAGCATGGCGCCCAGTACCCGGCCGAGCGGGGAGCCGGGCAATCGGGGGTTGGCGGTGAGGTCGCGGCCGCCGCAGACCATGCGGGCGGTGGCGGGGTCGAGGGAGAGCACGAACCACCGGTGGCGGCCCGTGAGGTCGAGCCGGTACGGGCGGTCGCCCGAGTACAGGACGAACTCGCCGGGCGCGACGGGGCAGTTGCGGCCGTCCTGCTCGAGGACGGCGCCCCCGGACAGCAGCAGGCCGAGGGTGCCCGCGTCGCGTGCGACGGTCCGGGCGTGGGGGCTGACCCGTACCGGGGTGTCGCCGCGGATGTCGCAGGAGTTGAGGAGGCCCAGTGGTTCGGGCCGCAGGTCGGCGGCGTAGGGGGCGGTCGCGGTGACGAGCACGGTGTCGGAGGCCGCCCTGCGGTCGGTCGAGCCGGTGTCGAGGTAGCCGTAGACGAACGTGCCGCTGTCCTGGGACTCCATCGGCATCCCGCGCTCCTTTCGCGCTCGCGGACCAGAACTGTGCGCTCACGCACCAGTTCCGGCCGCGGAATGGGCAGATGCTCGCACTCACCCGACGGCAAGCGGAAGTGAGAAGCAGGTCACAGGTGGATGTACTTATAGCGATCTTCAGCCTGGCCGGGCTCTACGGCCTGGTCACGGTCGGGCTCGCGGTGATCTTCGCGGCGACCCGAGTGGTCAATCTGGCGCAGGGCGATCTGGTCATGGTCGGCGCCTATGCGACGGCCATGGTGACGGCGGCGCCGTTCGGCTGGCGTATCGCCCTCGCCCTCGTGGCGTGCGCCGTCCCGCTGCTGCTGACCGAGCGGCTGCTCCTGCGCGGCCCGCTCGCCGACGGGCTCGCGACGATGCTCGTCACGTGGGGCGTCGGGATGGCGCTGCGGCAGGCGGCGGAGTCGGCGTTCACCGCCAACACCCGGTCGGTGGACGCCCCCGTGAGCGGGAGCCTGTCGGTGTTCGGCGACAGCAGTCCCGCCTACCGTCTGGTCGCCGCCGCGATCGCCGTGGTCGTCATCGCGGCGGTGCTGGTGGCCGCGTACCGGACGAGCTGGGGCCTGCGGCTGCGGGCCGTCGCCGACAACCCGGCGATGGCGGCACTGCTGGGCACCGACCCGCGCCGGGTCAGGGCGGCCGCGTTCGTCCTGGGCGGGCTCCTGGCCGTCATCGCGGGCGGCCTGTACAGCCCGCTCCTCGCGGTGCAGCCGTCGATGGGGTTCGCCCTGCTCGTCCCCGTCTTCTTCGGGCTGCTCTTCAGCCGGCCCGGAGCGCTCGGCACGGCCGCCGCAGCGGCGCTCGGGATCGCGGCCCTGCAGGTACTGCTGCGTACGTGGTTCACCGACGTGCTCGCCGAGGCCCTGTTCTACCTGCTCGTCATCGCGATCGCCGCACTGCGTTCGCGCTCCTGGATTCGGAGGATCCCCTCATGGCTCACCCGCGCGCTCGCACCCTCGCGGGCGTCCTGACCGCCCTCACCCTGACCACGGCGACCGCCTGCAGCGGCTCGGCCCTCTCGTCCGGGGACAAGGACTCCGGCGCGCCCCTGAAGATCGGGGTGATCGTCCCGCTGACCGGCTCCGTGGGCCCGTCGGGCCAGGCGCTGCGCAACGGCCTGAAGCTCGGCTTCAAGAAGGTCAACGCGGCGGGCGGCGTCAACGGCAGGCCGGTGGAGTACGTCGTCGCCGACGACGCGGGCAACCCGGCCACCTCGACCCAACTGGCCCGCAGAATGGTCCAGGAGGACAAGGTGTCCATGGTCTTCGGGACGATCACCGGCGACACCGCCGAGGCCGTCGCCGAGGTCACCGACGGCGCCAAGGTCCCGTTCGGCACGGCGATCCTCGGCGACACCGAGAAGTGCTTCCCCTACCAGTGGGGATTCGGCGAGACCTCACGCCAACTGCTCACGCCGAGCGTGCCGGAGCTGGTCGAGAAGTACGGCAAGCGCGTCGCGATCGTCGGCTCCGACTACAACTACCCGCACTTCTACGCCAAGATCGCCAAGCAGCAGATCGAGAAGGCCGGTGCCCGCACCGTCGCGGAGGAGTACAGCCCGCTCGGCCAGGCCGACTGGCAGCCGGTCGTGAAACGCCTCAAGGCAGCCAAGCCCGACCTGCTCCTGTCGATGGCCGTCGGCGGCGACGCCGTGTCCTTCAGCAAGCAGGCCCAGGAGTTCGGCCTGCTCACGCCGGAACTCGGATTCGAGGGCTCGCCGCTCGACACCGACTACTACCCCGCGCTGAGCAAGCTGGTGAACGGCCGCACCCACACCGTCCGGTGGAGCGACGCCCTCAAGGACCCCGAGAGCGAGTCGTTCGTCGCCGCCTACCGCAGCGCGTACAAGTTCAAGGCCCCGATCCCGGAGGTCGCGGGCAGCGCCTACTTCGGCATCCAGTTCCTCCTCGCGGCCGCCGACAAGGCCGGCTCCACGGACGGAGAGAAGATCAACGCCGAGATCGGGAAACTGCGCTACGACTCGCCGCTCGGCAAGGACACCTCCTTCGCCAAGGAGAACCATCTGCTCCAGGCCGACATGCTGCAGACCACCATCAAGCCGGGCGGCGCCTACGAAGTGACCCGCAAGCTGGGCCGGGTCGCCGACACCACCCCCAAGCCGGGGTGCGCATGAGGACCGTCCCCCGAGCCGGGGTGCGCGTGGGCACCGTTCCCCGAGCCGGGGCGAGCACGAAGGCGATCCCGGCGGCGCGCGCAAGGCCGTACGCGATCGGCGTCGCCGTCCTCCTGCTGCTGGCCGCGGCCCCGTTCGGACTCTCCACGTTCGCGCTCGCCACGCTGACGCTCGGCCTGTGCAACGGCCTGTTCGCCTACGGACTCGATCTGGCCTGGGGCCGGGCCGGACTGCTCAGCGTGGGGCACGCCGCGTTCTTCGGCCTCGGCGCGTACGCGGTCGCCATCGCCCAGGAGCACGCCCGGCCCGCGTGGCCGGCGGCCGTGGCGGCGACGGCAGTGGCCGTCCTGGTCGCGGTTCCGGTGGTGCGCATCGGCCTCGGCTCCAAGATCCCCGACGCGCCGCTCATCCTCCTGACCATCGGTGTCAGCCTGCTCTTCCAGCGTCTCGCCACCAGCTCCACCGACCTGACCGGCGGCACCAACGGCCTGTCCGTGCACACCTCCTCAGTGGTGTCCGGGTTCTACCTGACCCTCGCCGTGGTGGCCGTGACGGTGCTCGTCACCACCCTCACGGTGGTACGCAGCCGGTTCGGCGCCCGCCTCACGGCCGCACACCGCAATCCCGAGCGGGCCGCGCAGACCGGGATCGACCCCGTGCGCGCCCGCACGATCGCCTTCGCGGCGAGCGCGGCCGTCTCGGCCGTCGCCGGAGCCCTGTACGCACCCGCCGCCGGACTGGTCTCACCGCAGATCTTCGGGCTCGGGCTGTCCACGAGCGTCCTGGTCTGGCTGGCCCTGGGCGGCCGTGGCACGACGGTCGGGCCGTTCGCGGGCGCGGTCGTGGTGACCTTCGGCGATCAGATGCTCGGCAGCTCCTGGCAGGGCTGGTACGTCTTCGCGCTGGCCGCCGTGTTCGTCCTCGTCGTTCAGTTCGCCCCGGCCGGACTCGCCGGGCTGCCCGGCCTGATCCGCAAGGGACCGGCGCTCCGCCTGCCGCCGGCCGCCCACCAGCCGGCGGCCGCCCGTCCGCAGCCGGCCAAGGGGCAGCCGGCGGGCACGACCGCTCCACCCGCGGGCGCCGAAGCCGCGCTCGAACTGAACGGGGTCAAGGTGGCGTTCGGCCCGGTGGAGGTGGTGCGCGGGGTGAACCTGACGGTCCCCGCCGGGCGGTGCGTCTGCCTGATCGGCCCCAACGGGGCGGGCAAGAGCACGCTCCTCGCCGCCGTCGCGGGGCAGCTCGGCGCCGCCGCGGGCAACGTGGCGATCTTCGGCTCCGATGCGACCCGGACGGCCGTGCACGAGCGGGCCCGGCTCGGCCTCGGCCGCATGTTCCAGATCCCCGCCGTGATCACCGAACTGTCACCCGCCGACAACCTGCGCCTGGCCCGCCTGGACGCACCGGACCAGGTCGAACTACCAGGGGAGTACGACGACTTGACGGCCGACGATGCATGCGTGGCGGGAGAGCTTCCGCTGGCCGACCGCCGGCGTCTGGAGCTGGCCATGGTGCTCGCCGGAGCGCCGCGGCTGATGCTCCTGGACGAACCCGCCGCCGGACTCGGGCCCGACGACGCCCGGGCGCTGATCCGGGAGCTGAAGGAGGCCGCCCGGCGCTCCGGCTGCGCGATGGTCGTCGTCGAGCACGACATGGACATCGTCCGCGAACTGGCCGACGACGTCGTCGTGCTGCACGACGGCAAGGTCATCGCGCACGGGGCACTAGCAGAGATCACCGCGGACCCCGTCGTCCGCGAGGCCTATCTGGGGGTCCACTGATGCTCCGACTGGACGCCCTGCACGGCGGCTACGGGCAGGCCTCCGTGGTCCGCGATGTGAACCTGACGGTCGCCGAGGGCGAGATCACCGCGTTGCTCGGCCGCAACGGCGCGGGCAAGACCACCCTGCTGCGCACCGTGTTCGGCCTCGCCGACCGCCAGGGCGGCCGCGTCACCCTGGCGGGACGCGAGACCCCCGGCGGCCGTCCCGAACTGCTCGCCCGGCGCGGCGCGTCCCTCATGCCGGAGGACCGCGGCGTGTTCCCCACTCTGACGGTGGAGGAGAACCTGCGCCTGGCCGGCGTGCGCGGCTTCACCCCCGCCGTCGACCCCTACGAGCTGTTCCCCATGCTCACCGACCGGTCACGGCAGGCCGCCGGCACACTCTCCGGCGGGCAGAAGCAGCAACTCGGCATCGCCCGCGCCATGGTGAGCGGCAGTGCGCTGATCGCGGTGGACGAGCTCACTCAGGGGCTCCAGCCGTCCCTGGTCAAGGACGTTCTCGCGGCGTTCACAGCGATCGCGGCCACCGGAGTGCGGATCCTCGTGGTCGACCAGCACGCGGGCCTGCTGCTCGACCGCTGCCATCAGGCGGTGGTCCTGGAGGCGGGACGCGTCGTGTTCACCGGGCCGTGCGGCCCCGGCACCCGACATGAGCTGGACCAGTTGCTCGCCCTCACCTGACGTGCCGGTCCCTGAAATCCCGGCCTTCGCAGCCCCCAGTTCTCACCCGAATTCGGAGTTCCCTGTGTCATCAGCCGCCTCCGGCGCCTCCGTCTCCTCCACCCCCGCCACCTCCTCCGTCAATCCCTTCGCCTCCGCTGTCGAACTCGCCGCCGCCGTACGGTCCGGTGAGCTGAGCCCCGTAGAGATAGTCGAGACCTATCTGGACCGGATCGACCGGCACGACCTCGAGGTCGGCGCCTTCGTCTGGCGCAACGACGCGGAGGTGCTCGCCGCGGCCAGGTCGGCGGAGCAGGCCGTCACCGACGGCGCCGAACTGCCCGCCTTCCACGGGGTGCCGATCCCCGTGAAGGACCTCACCGAGGTCGCGGGACAGCCCGCGACCTACGGCACCTGGGGCGTCGGCGACCGGCCACGAACCGCCACCGAACCGGTCGTACGCAGCCTCCTCGACGCCGGGTTCCTGCTGATGGGACGCACCAACAGCCCGGACATGGGGCTGCTCTCCTCGACCGACAGCTCCCGCTACGGCGACACCCGCAACCCGTGGGACCCGACGCGCACCTGTGGCGGATCGAGCGGCGGCGCCGCGGCGGCCGTCGCGGCCGGCCTCGCGCCCGTCGCGCACGCCAGTGATGGGGGCGGTTCGATCCGCATGCCGTCCTCGGCGTGCGGTCTCGTCGGGCTGAAACCGAGCCGCGGCCGGGTGCCGCAGTACGCGGCGTCGTGGGAGCACGCCACGGTGCAGGGGGCGATCACCCGGACGGTACGGGACGCCGCCGCCCTCCTCGACGTCATGAGCACCCCGGACGACCTAGTGATGTACCGGGCGCCGGCGCCGGAGCGGCCCTTCGCCGACGAGGTCGGGGCGGAGCAACCACCGCTCCGCATCGGGCTGTTGCTCCAGGCGCCGACCGGAATGCCGGTCGACCCGGTGTGCATGGCGGCCGCCGAGCACACCGGCCGCCTCCTCGCCTCGCTCGGCCACGAAGTGTTCCCCGTGGCGCCCGCCTTCTTCTCCGAACGGGCCGTCCACGGCTACACCCACCACGTCCTCGACGCCGCCCTGTGGGCATCGCCCTACGACGAGCCGGACCGGGCCGAGCCGCACCTGCGCCACCGCATGCGGCGAGCCGAGGCCCGGCACTCCGGCGAGTACGTCGCCGCGGCCCTGCTCCTCCAGCAGGAGGCGGTGGCGGTCCGTGCCCAGTGGGGGCGCGATTTCGACGTGCTGCTCACCCCGACGATGGCCTGCCCGCCCCCGCCCGTCGGTTCGGTCCTCGCCGAGGCGAACGCCGATCCCGACGGGCTGCGCGTCACCGAGACCCAGATGATCTCCTTCACCTCCCTCTGCAACATCACCGGACTGCCCGCGATCAATGTCCCGACCTTCGCCACGCCCACGGGCCTGCCCGTCGGCAGCCAGCTCGTCGGCGGGCCCTGGAACGAGGCCGTGCTGATCCGCCTCGCCGCCGCCCTCGAGCAACTCGACGGCTGGCCCACCCGCCGTCCCACCGCCTTCGCGATCTGAACCAACCACCCCACCACTGCAAGGAGTTACTCATGGCAAGAACTCCGCTGACCCGCCACCTGCGCGCCACCTACGCCGCCACCGGCGCCGTCACCTCGACCCCGCGGGGCCCGTCGCGGCGGGCCTTGCTCGGCGCCGCCGCCGCGGCCGGAGCGGCGGCCGTCCTCGCCGGTCCCGTCCGGACCGCGCACGCGGCGGGCGCGCCGCGCATCGCCATCGTCGGCGCCGGCATCGCGGGCCTGACGACCGCGCTGCGCCTGGCCGACCACGGCATCGCCTCGACCGTCTACGAGGCCGACACCCGCGTCGGCGGGCGCATGCACTCCGAAGCGTCGTACTGGGCCGGAGGACAGGTCACCGAGTATGGCGGCGAACTCATCGACACCCGTCACCAGGTGATCCAGTCCCTCGCCCAGCGGTTCGGCCTGCCGCTGGACGACCTGCACGCCGCGGAACCGGCGGGCGCCACCGAAACGTACTGGATCACGGGCGGCTACTACCCGTACGCCACCGCGTCCGCCGACTTCCGACCGGTCGCCGAGGCCATCGGCCAGGACCTCAACGGCTTCCGGTGGCCGACCTGGAACACCCCCACCTCGCCGAAGATGCGCGCCCTGTCGGACATGACCGTCGCCGAGTGGATCGACACCCGAGTGCCGGGAGGCCTGTCGTCGCGGCTCGGCTGCCTCCTCGACACCGCATTCACCACCGAGTTCGGCATGCCGACCCACCAGAGCAGCGCGTTGGGCATCCTGGCGGTCCTCTCCGACCAACCAACGGACGGCTTCTCGCTGTTCGGTTCCAGCGACGGCCGATTCCACATCCGGGGCGGCAACCAACGACTGCCCGAGGCGATCACGGCGGCGCTGGCCGACGGCACGGTCCGGCACGGCTGGCGGCTCGAGGCCGTCACGGTCGCCGGCACGGGCACCCAGACCCTGGTCTTCGACGACAACGGCAGCACCCGCACCGTCACCGCCGACCACACGGTCCTCGCCGTCCCGCAGGGCGTGCTCCAGCGGCTCGACCTCTCACAGGCCCGGTTCGACGCCCGCAAACTCGCCGGGATCGCCGCGCTGCCCATGGGCCGCTCCACCAAGATCTCGCTCCAGTTCGGGCAGCGACTGTGGAACACCCAGGGACCATGGGGCCTGGCCACGGGCAACTCCATGTCGGAGAGCGGCTACCAGACCTCATGGGAGTCGAGCCGCGCCCAGCCGGGCGCCACCGGCATCCTCACCGACTTCACCGGCGGAGCCCACGCGGCCGACTTCTCGCCGACGTGCGTGTTCACCACGGCATCCGACGTACGCACCCGCGGATACGCCAGAGACGTCCTCGCCCAGTTCGACACCGTCTTCCCGGGCCTGAACACGAGGTGGAACGGCCGCGCGACGCTCGCCGCATGGCACCTCAACCCGAACTCCTACGGCTCGTACGCGGGCCTGCCGACCGGCTACTACCCGGAGTACGGGGGCTACGAGGCGGTCCGGCAGGGCAACGTCCACTTCGCGGGCGAACACACCTCCGCGGGCGCGGGCGGCTATATGGAAGGCGGTGCGGACTCCGGCCTCGCCGCGGCCGACGAGCTGCTCACCGACCTGGGGATCACGCCCTGACGGCGGGGGCCCGCAGAGCCCATGACCACGCCGGTCGGGTCGAGGCTTGTGGGCGGCGTCGGTGGTAGGTCTTCTCGATCGACGCCACGATCGCGATCCGTAGGTCCAGGCGGGTGGGCCCCGTGGTCGATCTAGGCTTCCCGGGCTGCCGAGGTGAGGGACATGTCCGGGTAGCGGTCGCCCGCCACCTGGTCGGCGATCGGCTCCAGCAGCGTCAGCTCCTCGGTGGTCAGCGTGATCCGGGTGGCTGCGGCGTTCTCGAGGAGGCGGCTGCGCTTACGCGTTCCGGGGATCGGCACGACGGCCAGGCCGTGCGCCTGCGCCCGCTGCTGCAACCAGGCCAGAGCGATCTGCGCCGTGGTGGCGCCACGGCCGGCCGCGATCTTGTGCAGGGGTTCCAGGAGTGCGGCGTTCGCCTTGGCGTTGTCGCCGCTGAAGCGCGGCATCTGCTGCCGGAAGTCGCTGCTGGGGAGGTCTTTGCTCGCGTCGGTGAAGGCACCGGTCAGAAAGCCCCTGCCGAGCGGCGAGTACGGCACGAAGGCGACCCCGAGCTCGGCTGCCGCGCCCACCGCGCTGCGCTCGACGTCCCGGCTGAAGACCGACCACTCCGTCTGCAGCGCGCTGATCGGGTGCACCGCGTGCGCCTCGCGCAGCTCGGCCCCGGTGACCTCGCTCAGGCCGAGGCGCTTGACCTTGCCTTCCCGTACCAGTTCGGCCATCGCGCCGACGGACTCGGCGAGTGGGACGGCGGGATCGCGGCGGTGCATGTAGTAGAGGTCGATGACCTCGACGTTCAGGCGGCGCAGGCTCGCCTCGACGGCCTTCTTGATGTACGCCGGGTCGTTGCGGATGGCCCGGTAGCTCGGGTCGTCGGCGCGGGACTCGATGCCGAACTTGGTGGCCAGAGTGATCTCGTCGCGGTGCGCGGCGACGAACGGCGCGAGGAACTCCTCGTTGGCGCCGACGCCGTACATGTCGGCGGTGTCGATGAGGGTGACACCCGCCTCGACGGTGGCCTCCAGGGTGTCGCGGGCCGACGCGGCATCCGTGTGTCCGTAGGCGGCACTGATGCCCATGGCGCCGAAGCCCTGGACGCCGACGAGGGGGCCGCCGGTGCCCAGTTCGACCTTGCGGATCTGTTCGATGGCATTGCTCATGAAGGCGCTCAGGCCCTTTCCGGCGCCCGGCGGGCGCCCGCATAAAAGTCGATCTTGGAGTCGAGTACGGCGACGGTGTCCTGCAGCTCCGCGATGCGCGCCACGACCTCGCGCCGGGCCTGTTCCAGAATTTCCCGCCGTTCGTCGAAGGTGACCTCGCCCCGGCGGACCAGCTCCGCGAAGCGCACCATGTCGGCGATCGGCATCCCGGTCAACCGCAGCTTGCCCACGAAGGCGAGCCAGTCCAGGTCCCTGTTGTCGAAGCGGCGCTGGCCGCTGTGCGACCGCTCCACCTGCGGCATCAGACCGATCTGCTCGTACCAGCGCAGCGTGGGCGAGCTGAGCCCGGTGTATGCCGCGACCTCGCTGATCGTGTAGCGGTCCTGGCCGTCGGGACGCGGATGGGCCGGCCCCACAGGCACGCAGGCGTCCATGGGCGGGGACTTCACGGGAGTGCTGTCGGTCACCGTCATGCCGACCACGCTAGAACCTTCAAGTGCACTTGAAGCAAGCGCACGGCACTTCTCGGTACGCCCACGGCAGTGGGGAAGAGGGGCCTGCGCCTCGAACCTGACAGAGCACCAGCCGCAGCGCTCCGGTCTTGTCACAAACGATCACAGGCGCTTCAATGCCCCCACCCCCACAGATGGAACGCCCGACTACCAGACGAAGGGTTCCTCTTGACCACCCACCGCGCCAACCGCGCCGTCCATGCCGTCGCCGTCACCGCGGCCGCCTGCGCCACCGTGCTGGCCGCCGCGATGCCCTCGCCCGCCATCAACTCCTACAACGCGACCCCTGCCCCCGAACGCACCGAGGTCGGTGCTCTCGTGGCCACCTGGGACAACGACGGCGATCCGGCCACGCCCGACCGAGTGGACTGGGTGTGTTCCGGCACGATGATCGACGCCGACACCTTCCTGACGGCATCCCACTGCACCACGGACTGGCCGGACAACGTGCGGTTCTACGTCTCTCTGGACCAGGACGTTCAGGCCGGACTGGACGCGGCCGCGAAGAAACACCCCGGTGATCCCGCCGCTCAGGCCGCTGCCGTCGCCGTCCCGGGCACGGTCCACAGCCACCCCGACTACCCGGGCCCCGCCTCCGACCCGCACGACATCGCGGTCGTCGAAGTGCCCGCTGCCAAGATGTCGGCCCGCTGGTCCTTCACTCCCGCCACCCTGCCGACCGCCGGTCAACTCGGAGCGCTGGGCCCGCGGAAGCTCGACGCCACCGACTGGACCGTCGCCGGCTACGGCACTCAGGAGGCGGTGAACGGGCCCGGCGGCCAGACCCACCCGGGCGGCGGGGTCCGCCTGAAGGCGCCCGTGAGCTTCGACGCCCTCAACAACGCGTGGGTCCGCCTCGCCATGACCGCACCCCAGGGCAACGGCGGTGCGTGCTACGGAGATTCGGGCGGCCCCAACTTCGCCACCATGGGCGGCAAGCGCATTCTCGCGGCGACCACCATCACCGGCGACGGCCCGTGCTACGCCACCAACGTCGCCTACCGGCTGGACGCTCCAGGAGCCCGCGCCTTCCTGTCGCCCTTCGTGCAGCTGCAGTGATGGCCCCCCGGCCCCGGAGAGATCCCGGAAGGATGCGGCCGCTGCCGTCCGGGACGCGACGCCCCGGGGCCGGGGCACGGCTCGACACCTTCGGCCTCGGAGCCCCGGTGAACCAGTGGTCCAGGTGCCATGTACCCCGGAATCTCACAGAACGTCCGATCCGGAGCCCTGGTCGACAGCGGCGAGTGCGTTCGACAGCGTACGCAGGCGTTCCGCAGGCAACAGGCCCACGGCGAAAGCAGAGATCTGCAGGAGGGACAGGTCGGCGGCGATCCGGGCGAAGGGGCCGTCGAGCAGAACGGCGAAGTGGTCCCGCAGGACGGCCTCCGCCCTGGGGTCGGAGGGGTTCGACCGGACAAGCCTGCGGCTGCCGGGCCGCCAGGACGAGCTGGTCCGCCGGGTCGCGGCCGTCAACCCGCGCACGGTGGTCGTGGTGAACTCCGGCGCGCCGGTCGAACTGCCCTGGCGGGAGGAAGTGGCCGCCGTGCTGCTGTCCTGGTTCCCCGGCCAGGAGGGCGGCGCAGCGCTCGCCGACGTCCTCCTCGGAGTGGAGGAGCCGGGCGGGCGGCTGCCCACGACCTGGCCGGCCGCCCTCGCGGACGCACCTGTCAGGGACGTCACACCCGTGGACGGGATCCTCGTCTACGCCGAAAAGGCCTCTTCATCGGCTACCCGGCCTGGGAGCGGCACGCCGTCGCCCCCGCCTACCCCTTCGGCCACGGCCTCGGCTACACCACCTGGGCATACGAAGAGCTGACAGTCGCCCAAGAGCGCGTCACGGTCCGCCTGCGGAACGCGGGGGACCGCCCGGGGCGCGAGACCGTACAGATCTACGCCTCCCCGGTCGACGCACCCACAGACCGCCCCGCGCGCCGCCTCGTCGGCTTCGCCACCGTGACCGCCGCGCCCGGCGAGACGGCCACGGCCGACATCCCGCTCGCCGCACGGGCGTTCCAGGTGTGGGACGAGGAGGCGGCCGACTGGGCGGCCACCCCGGGCCGATACCTGCTGCACGCCTCACGGAACGCGACCGAGGACCTGCTGACGACCGAACTGACGGTGACCAGGCACCAGTCCTGACACCCGAGACCGCTCCGGGGGCCGGCACCTGACGGACCGGCCCCCGGAGCACCTGCGCACCCCCTCGTGGCCGGAGCCCTGGGGCCACTGGGGAGGTGAGCGGGGCGGTCCGGAATCGGGCGTGCAGGTGTCGGTGGTGGTCGACGTGGCGCACCGGGCCGGTGAGGGTGCAGGACGTGGATCGTGTCCGAGTCGCCGGCGGCGGCGGCTGCGCCTGCGCGCCGGGGAGCCCGCGGTGACCCACCTGGAGCTCGCGACCAGCCGTGTCGTCAGGAACAGCGCGGCCCCGCCACCGGCGGAGCCGGCGTTTGTCGCCCCCTGCCCCAGTAGATACCCACGTAGACGAACGTCACCAGGTGGCGGAGCCGTGCGATGCCGGTGGTGTGCCGCAGCGCGCCGACTGTCCGGGTGCGGCTTTGTTGGCAGGCTCAGGTGACTTGGGAGATTCCCATCATGGTCATGTCCTCGTGCTCCACCTGGTGCACTGATGGCATGAAGATCTTGTCCCCGCGCGTCCTACGAGCCCTTGAACAGCTCAACGCCGCCTACCCCTGGGACCACAACGCACACTTCCACCGCTGGATCCTGCGGCAAGTGCCCAAGCACTTCGACCGCGCCCTGGACATCGGCTCAGGGACGGGGGATCTGGCAAGGCTTCTGGGCCACCGCGCAAACAAGGTGCTCGGGGTCGACTCCGATCCAGTAATCGTTGCCCAGGCCCGACACCTGACGCCGACGGGCACCCCGGTGGCCTTCACCGTCGCCGACGCGATGACGAACACCCCGGCCGGCCGCTTTGAGGTCATCACCTGCGTGGCGGCGATCCACCACCTGCCGTTCGCCCAGGCACTGGACACCTTCCGAAGGCTCCTGGCCCCGGGAGGAAGACTGGTAGTGGTGGGACTGTTCCGACCGCAGACACGAGGGGACCACCTCCTCGGCCTGACGTCGGTCCCGCTCAACCCGGCTATGGGCTGGTTGAAGAACAAGGGCAGGCGCTCTCCACGGCCTCTGTCGATGACGGCACCGACACGCGCGGCCGACATGACCTTCGCGGATCTCGCCTGCACAGCCCAGGCTCTCCTGCCCGGAGTGCAACTCCGCCGACGGCTCTTCTGGCGCTACACGCTCGTATGGCACAACCGATAGTGCAGCGTTCCACGCCGCCCAGGCGAGGCCGGGCCGGCCGGCACGGTGTCCGGGTGGAACGGCTTGCCCTTGATGGTCTCCATCTGCCGGTCGTCACCGGCCGCAGTGCGGGGGAAGCCAGACGTGCGGACCGGCATGCCGGTGGTGGTGTGGTCGTCGTAAGGGACGGAACGCGCGGTCGGCTCCGCCCTGTCGGATGGTTATCGGTGATATGTCGGAGGCCAGTGGCAGCGTGGGCGGCGAGTTGCTCCGCCGGGAGCCGCCGTCGCACCTCAGGGGAGTTCCCGTCATGGCTCAGATCCCGTCCGCCGCTGACCGCGTGTATCTGGTCACCGGCGGCAACGCAGGTATCGGGTATTTCACCGCCGAGCAGCTGGCCGGTACCGGCGCCACGGTGGTGCTGGGCAGCCGGAGCGCCGAGCGGGCCGAGGCCGCCATGGACGCGATCCGCGCGCGGGTGCCCGGTGCGCGGGTGCGTTCGGTGGGCCTGGACCTCGCCGACCTCGGCACGCTGCCGAGAATCGCGGCTTCCCTGGGGGTGGAGCGCCTCGACGCCGTGGTCCACAACGCTGGCGTCCTCCTTGAAGGGTCGGAGCGGAGGGAGACGCCGGACGGCAACGAGATGCACTTCGGAACGAACCACCTCGGGCACTTCGCGCTCACCCACTGGCTGCTGCCCCTGCTGGAGGCCGCACCGAGCGCTCGTGTCGTGACCGTCGGCAGCTTCGCTGCCAAGTCCGAGCGGCTTGACCTGGACGATCTGCAGTCCCGGGCCGGCTATCGGGCCAAGCGCGCCTACGCCCGATCGAAGCTGGCCCAGATGTACTTCGGCCTGGAACTCGACCGCCGGCTGCGGGCCGCGGGCAGCAATGTGTCGAGCGTGGTGGTCCATCCTGGTGGTGCGCTGGACTCGCTCACCCCGTCGCGGCCGCCGGTCCATGTACGGAAGGCCGGGGCGGCGCTGCGCGGCGCGGCCGCCGCACTTGTTCTCCACGGCGAGCACGCGGGTGCGCGGCCCGTGGTCCGGGCGGTGCTCGACCCTCAGATCGCCGGGGGCGAGTTGTGGGGCCCGCGTGTCTTCGGTCTGCGGGGGAGGCCGCACCGCGAGCGGCTGTGGGCCCCACTGCAGGACGTCGAAACGGCGCGTCGGTTGTGGGAGGCGAGCATGGAGCTGACCGGCGTCGCGACTTCCGCCGTCATCTGAATCACTCAACTGACCAGTTCACGCGCTCATTTGCCACCTGAAGCGCCCTGCGGAACCGGGCATGCCCCGATTCCGTAGCTTCCGTCAGGCGTCGGGAGCTTGCGTCAGGCGTCGGGCTGGGAGAGGAAGACTCGTTCCAGCAGGGAATACAGGGAGTCCCGGTCCTGGTCGGTGAGCCTGTCCAGGCCGTCGTGTGTGGTGCGCATCTTCGCGCGGATCGCGTCGGTGACCCGCTCGCCCTCGGCTGTGAGGACGACGTTCTTGACGCGCCGGTCGGAGGCGTTGGCTTCGCGGCGTACGAGGCCGCGCTTCTCCAGCCGGTCGATGATTCCGGTCATGTTGGAGGCGTCGCAGGCCATGGTCTCGGCCAAGGCGCGCATCGCGGCCGGTCGGCGGCGCAGCACGGTCAGGGCCTTGCCCTGGCTCGCCGTGAGGTTCTCACTCGCCGCCGCGACCGTGAAGTCGCCGTAGTAGACGCCGAGCGACACGGACAGCAGCTCCATGAGCTGGGCCGTGTCGGCGCGGGGCGCATCTGCCTCTGTCATGAGGGGCATCCTACCGGCAGAAACTTGACTACTTCAAATATCTACGTCTACCGTCTTTTCATTACGTGAAGTTCTCAAGTATCAAGGTTGTCAAGCAGTAGCCATGAGGAGCCTCCCCGTGAACGTCACCGCGTCCCCCGCCTCCCGTGCGGCCGAGATCCTGGCCCGGCCCGTCGCGCTGAACGGCCTGACCGTCCCGAACCGCATTGCGATGGCGCCGATGACGCGCATGTTCTCCCCCGGCGGTGTACCCGGCGAGGACGTGCGGTCGTACTACGCCCGCCGCGCCGCCGCCGGTGTGGGCCTCATCGTCACCGAGGGGACCTACGTCGGCCACGAGTCGGCCGGGCAGAGCGATCGTGTGCCGCGGTTCCATGGTGAGGAGCAGCTGGCGGGGTGGGCGAAGGTCGCCGAGGCTGTGCACGCGTCGGGCGGCACGATCGTGCCGCAGCTGTGGCACATCGGCATGGTGCGCGAGCAGGGCCAGGCCCCCTACCCCGACGCCCCGGCCATGGGTCCCTCCGGCATCCGCACCGACGGCACGGAGGGCACCGGCAAGGCCATGACCCGGAGCGACCTGGACGACGTCATCGGTGCCTTCGCCGAGGCCGCCGCGGCCGCCGAGCGCATCGGCTTCGACGGCGTCGAGCTGCACGGCGCCCACGGCTACCTTCTCGACCAGTTCCTGTGGGCGGGGACGAACCGCCGTTCCGACGCCTACGGCGGCGACCCTGTGGCCCGTACGAAGTTCGCAGCCGAGATTGTCGCCGCGGTCCGCGAGACCGTCTCGCCCGGCTTCCCGGTGATCTTCCGCTTCTCGCAGTGGAAGCAGGACGCCTACGACGCGAGGCTCGCCGAGACCCCGGAGGAGCTGGAGCAGATCCTGACCCCGCTCGCCGCCGCCGGCGTCGACGCCTTCCACGCCTCCACCCGCCGCTACTGGATCCCCGAGTTCGAAGGCTCGGACCTGAACCTGGCGGGCTGGACCAAGAAGCTCACCGGCAGGCCCACCATCACCGTCGGCTCGGTCGGCCTCGACGGCGACTTCATCGGAGCCTTCATGGGCGAGGGCTCCGAGCTCGGCAGCCTCGACAACCTCCTCGACCGTCTGGAGCGCGACGAGTTCGACATGGTCGCCGTCGGCCGCGCCCTGCTGCAGGACCCGCTGTGGGCGTCCAAGGTCCTGGCGGGGCGAACCGGCGAGCTGAAGCCGTACGACGCGCAGGCGATCAAGACGCTTAGCTAAAGGCTGTCCCGTAACTGACGCTTGCCGCAGGCGCTGAGCCCTTCCCCGTGCTGGGCTCCAACGAGCGCGAGGGCAGTGTCAGTGGGCGCGGGCATACTGACTGCATGATCACCTCTTCGTCCACTGCAGACGATGCCTCTCACCCCTCTCCAGTCTGGGTGGAGTCGATGGGCGGCCCTCTGATCGTCGTCCCCGTCTCCGCCCTGGCTTCCTGGGGTGGGTGCACGGAGGATGGTCTTATGGCGGGAGACGCCACCGCCCCAGACGACTACGACCGGGCCTGCGCGGTGGACGATCTGGCCGGTGTGATCCCCATCGACGAGAACGGTACGCAGGCACTGGTGCTGGCGGACGAGCCGGCGACCAGCTGCTATCTGCCCCAGCACCGAGCGTTCCTGCGGTGGCTCGCCGCCGACTCCGAGGCCGGACTGAAAGCCGCAGCAGACACCATCCTCGCAGACCCGGTCACGGTGTGGGAGGAGTGCGGCACCTGGGCCTCGGACGGTCCGGCGGTGCTCATGGACTCCGCCGAAGCAGGCTCCGACCTCGGCATCGAGTACCCCAACGGTGGGACGCCCGCCGAGGCGCCGGTCCCGCTGCCGGCCGGCAGCTGGAGGGTCCGCGCCACGCAGACCCAGGTGGATGAGGAGAACTGGGTCGGCTTGGTCCAGCTCCTGCCCGCCGAATCCTGAACGGGCCGTGTTTCGGTCGGGTGCGGTCAGCCGCGGCGCGCAAGGTTGTGCAGATGAGCGATGCCGAGCATCGCGTGGTGCACGCCATCGCCCTTGAGGCGACAGTCGCGAAGGATCTTCCAGGTCTTCATCCGGGCGAAGGCGTGCTCGACCCGAGCGCGGACCTTGCGGTGCGAGGCGTTGTGCTCTTCCTTCCAAGCGGGCAGTTCGCTCTGCCCGGGGTCGCGGCGGTGCGGGATGACGAGCCCGGTACCTCGATAGCCGCCGTCGGCGATCACTACGGTGTTCCCGACGGCGGCCTTCGCCCCGGATAGCTCCCATGCCTTGCAGTCGTTGCGGTTGCCCGGCATCGGTCGGCCGACAATGACCACCAGTCGGGTGTCGGCATCGATGACCACCTGGTGGTTCGTCGAGTAGCGGTAGTTCTTGGACCGCTCCGCCACCGCGTGATCGCGGGTGGGAACCAGAGTGCCGTCCACGATGAGCACGGCGTCCTTGCGAAACCACTTCCGGGGCCTGAACGCCAGAAGAGGTCCGACCTGCCTGACGATGCGGCCTGCTGCGGACTTCGAGACGCCGAAGAGAGGTGCGAGCTGGCGCAGCGTCAGGTTGGTACGCCAGTACGCAGCCACCAGAAGCACTCGGTCCTCCAGCGGGATCCCCCACGGCCGGCCCCGCCGGGTGATGTCGGCGCCTTCGCGCCGCAGTGCACGCACCACCCGGTTGAACTGGCGCGGAGCCACGCCAGTGAACGGGGCTATCCAGGACGGCTCGGACGCTGTGATCACACGTGGCACGTTCGAGATCATCGCAGAGCAAGATCACTTACGGGACAGCCTTTAGCCTCGAAACTTCGTGATCTTGGCAATACCTGTGCTCGCGGTCTGAGAATTTATGAACATCGCGGAAAGAGCTTTTTTGTCGGTGGTGCGCGGCAGGTGAAATATTCGACGCAGGCAAGCCGCGGCGCGTGCTACTGTCGATCTCAGTTGCAGTTTTGGTACCCGAAGCTTTGAACCTCCTGCAGGCCGCGTGCCGCACGGAAGTACTTTGTATTGCCGGTCATTTTTCCGGGCAGGGCATCATCGCGGCGACGCGGTATCCGTACGGTACGGATCCGTCGTACTGCCCTTAAGGAGAAAATAATGGCTGCTGGCACCGTGAAGTGGTTCAACGCGGAAAAGGGTTTCGGCTTCATCGAGCAGGACGGCGGCGGCGCTGACGTGTTCGCCCACTTCTCGAACATCGCCGCTCAGGGCTTCCGCGAGCTTCAGGAAGGCCAGCGCGTCACCTTCGACATCGCGCAGGGCCAGAAGGGCCCGACGGCCGAGAACATCGTCTCCGCCTGAGGCTGACGCGTAACACGTAGCTGGGGCCCGCATCCCTCGGGGTGCGGGCCCCAGCTGCATGCATTTTCGCAGGTGTTCACCGGAGCCTGCATCATCCGAACTTGTTTCGCTCGCCGCTTGCGCAGGCATTTCGCCTTTCTGAAGCAAGTCGCCGGCTTCCGTTTTTTCGCTCGGCTCGTGTCTGTGATTCCTTACGCTGCTCATTCGCTGTGGGAATTCCTTGATATGCGCCGTATCAAGGAAGGTTCTGAATGAACCCCACACGCACGAACAGTCGTTCCTCCCAAACGCGCAGAAACAGCGGTCACGCGTACCGCGCCACGGTGGGTTCGCCCCGGAGCAGCCGCTTCGCCTCGTCCGCGCCGAGCCGCTCGGGCGGTCACGGCCGGCGGTCTGCCGCGGTGCAGGGAGAGTTCGCGCTCCCGAAGACGATCACTCCGGCGCTCCCGGCGGTGGAGGCGTTCGCCGACCTCGGCATGCCCAAGGGCCTTCTGGCCGCGCTCACGGCCCAGGGTGTGTCCGTCCCGTTCCCGATCCAGGGAGCCACACTGCCGAACTCCCTGGCCGGCCGCGACGTCCTCGGCCGCGGCCGCACCGGCTCAGGCAAGACCCTCGCCTTCGGCCTCGCTCTGCTGGCCCGAACAGCCGGACGGACCGCCGAGCCCCGTCAGCCGCTGGCCCTGGTCCTCGTCCCCACCCGGGAACTCGCACAGCAGGTGACCGACGCCCTCACCCCCTATGCCCGCGCTGTGAAGCTGCGCCTGGCCACCGTCGTCGGCGGGATGCCGATCGGTCGGCAGGCGAACGTGCTGCTCCGTGGCGCCGAGGTCGTGGTGGCCACCCCCGGCCGTCTCAAGGACCTCATCGACCGCGGCCATTGCCGGCTGAACCAGGTCGCGATCACCGTCCTCGACGAGGCCGACCAGATGGCCGACATGGGCTTCATGCCCCAGGTCACCGCACTCCTGGACCAGGTCCGCCCCGAGGGCCAGCGCATGCTGTTCTCCGCGACCCTGGACCGCAACGTCGACCTTCTGGTCCGGCGCTACCTCACCGACCCCGTCGTCCACTCCGTGGACCCTTCCCAGGGCGCGGTCACCACGATGGAGCACCACGTCCTGCACGTCCACGGCGCCGACAAGCACCAGCTGACGACGCAGATCGCGGCACGCGACGGCCGGGTGATCATGTTCCTGGACACCAAGCACGCCGTGGACCGCCTCACCGAGGCACTGCTCGGCTGCGGCGTCAGGGCTGCGGCCCTGCATGGCGGCAAGACCCAGGCGCAGCGCACCCGCACCCTCACCTGGTTCAAGACCGGGCACGTCACAGTCCTGGTCGCGACGAACGTCGCGGCGCGTGGCATCCACGTCGACCACCTCGACCTCGTCGTCAACGTGGACCCGCCGACCGACCACAAGGACTACCTCCACCGCGGCGGCCGTACCGCGCGCGCCGGCGAGTCCGGCAGCGTCGTCACCCTCGTCACCCCCCAGCAGCGCCGAGGCATGACCCGCCTCATGGCCACTGCCGGCATCACGCCCCGGACCACCCAGGTCCGCTCCGGCGAGGAGGCGCTGGCCCGGATCACCGGCGCCCGAACCCCCTCCGGCGTTCCCGTGACCATCACCGAGCAGCACAAGCGCGGCGCGACCGGCCGCGGCCGACGTGGACCCGCCGCGGCCGCCCGGCGGGCCGGCGCGCGGCGTTCCGTCGCCGGTGCGGCGGCCTGAGCGCCACGTGACCCGGAAGCTGACCCATCTCCTCAGGAGGCATGTCGTGACGCTGGTCCAGATGCAGCCCCGCCCGACCCACCCCGCTCCTGCGCGCCCGACGGCGGCTGCCGACGCCATGGGCGCGGCCGGACCACAGGTCAGCGATGACATGACGGTCGAGGTCGCCCTCTCGGTCATGGCCGGGGCCCGCACCGAACACCTGCTCGTCTGCGATGGCGACGACCTGTGCATCGGCCTCGTCACCCAGGTGCAGCTCGCCACCGTCCGCGACAGCCCCGCCTACACCGACCGGCTCCGGCTGCGCGAACTCTCCCACGCTGACGGGCCGTTCTCCTCGGCCGCTGCCCTGGCGACCGGACCGGCCGTACTGCGACCCGGCGGGGTCCCGGAGGCGGCCTGACCCTCGCCTGAGGCGGTTGCGATCTGACGCCTCAACAGCCAGTAGGCCCGAAGGCCCGAACGGCACGTGCCGTTCGGGCCTCTCGCGTATCGGTGGGTCGGTCACCCTCGGGGCATGAAGTCAGTGATCGGAGTAGCTGAAGTCGCCCATGCTCCAGGCGCTGACTTCCGCGATCGAGACGCGGTACATCCCGCCGGTCTCAGGGATCCCCACCGCGCCCTGAAGGATCCGCGCCATGTGGAAGTGCAGATAAGCGGGCGGCCCGCCGTCGCGCGCCGCAGCGGTGAAGACGGGGGAGAACTCGCCCAGTCGGGCGGAGTCCGCCAGGACCTCTGACACCCGCTGCCTCCACACGGCTTCGGATGCCAGCCGACCGGTGATGACAGCGCCACCGGTGACCACGGTCAGGGACATCTGGTTGCTCTGCCCGGACTCCACCAGAGTGGCGATGTCAACGAGCAGCTCGTCAGGCTTCGACATGGAAGCGGATCTTATTCATGTGGCGTTCCGCTCCTCAATCCGCCCTCCGTAACCGTGCGCCATCGGGCGCCCGAATCCCTGTTCGAGGTCGATTGCCTCATCGCTGGGCGCTCGAAAATCTATGTCGGCCGCAGTAGACATTGGGTTGTGGTCTCGCTATGGTTTCTCTCGTAGCCAGAGGACGGACAGAAGGGCCCGGCAGAGACGAACTGCCGGGCAGCAGTACCTGAAGTAGCAGTACGCAGGACGGTACGGCGGTGGAGTTCCGAAGCCAGGTTGGATGCAGGACGGCGACGGGGCTGACAGCCGGACCGGGTGGCCCGCAGTGATCAGGGGCCGCCGCAGCGGGACCGCCGTCGTGACATGGCGGATCCGGTACCCGCAAGTGCAGTGCGCAGTACCCCGTTGGTAGGAAGTTGATCACTGAGGAAGAACGGAGGAACGAAGCACCATCAGGATCGCCCGGACGAAATTCTCGAGTCCGGGTACCGCAGGACATCGATAGTGAGGTGGTCTCCGGTCAAGCAACCGCGATCCCCGTACTCCCGGCAGTGTGTGTGCCGGGCAGGCGGAAACAGAGGGCCGACGTCGTATCAGGGTCGGCACGTGGTGTAAAAGTTCCTTCGGGGCCCTGGTGCCGTACGGCACCAGGGCCCCTCGACGCGTTCCCGAGAGAGGTGCAGATGACAGCAGACGACTCGTACGACCGACTCGACGACGAGGACTACCCCGCCTACACGATGGGCCGGGCCGCCGCGATGCTCGGCACCACGCAGGGGTTCCTCCGCGCCATCGGCGAGGCCCGCCTGATCACCCCGCTGCGCTCCGAGGGCGGCCACCGCCGCTACTCCCGCTACCAGCTGCGCATCGCCGCCCGCGCCCGCGAACTCGTCGACCAGGGCACGCCCATCGAGGCGGCCTGCCGCATCATCGTCCTGGAAGACCAGCTCGAGGAAGCCCAGCGCATCAACGCGGAATATCGTCGCGCCGCCGAAGCGGCCGACCCGCCGGCTGCAGGCTGACACGGACCCCACGGCTGTACCTCCGGCGATCCCGCTCCCACGCGCGCAGGAGATCTTCCGGTGGCGGGGCGCACGGACCTGCCCCGCCCCGTTGGCTGTCGTGGTTCGGCAGGTACCTCCGCCCACGCCCTTGGCGTGGGCGTTTTGCTGCGCCTGGCCGCAGCATCCAGGGCGGACGGGATCGCAGGTGAACTGGCCCGCTGACCAGTGGGGCGCTCCCGCGGCCCGCCGGGGGAGCGAGCATGGAAGAAGAGGCATCTCCCTCTGCCGTGGTCCGCACACGCGAGGAGGTCGGATCGTGTTCTTCATGGATCGTCGTGACGCCGGCCGGCAGCTGGCCGGCCGGCTGGGACATCTGCAGGGCGCCGACGTGCTGGTGCTGGGGCTGCCGCGGGGCGGGGTTCCGGTCGCCGCCGAGGTCGCCCGCGCGCTGGGTGCGCCGCTCGACGTCTGCCTGGTCCGGAAGCTGGGTGTGCCGTTCCAGCCGGAGCTGGGCATGGGGGCGATCGGCGAGGGCGGGGTGCGCGTGATCAACGAGGAGGTGGTGCGCACGGCGCGGGTCACGGCCGATGACCTGGACCGGGTCGAGGCTCGCGAGCGACAGGTGTTGGAGCGGAGGGCCCGGCGCTACCGGGGCGGGCGCCCGGCGGTGACCTTGGACGGCCGTACCGTGCTGGTGGTCGACGACGGGGTGGCCACGGGATCGACGGCGCGTGCGGCGTGCCGGATCGCCCGCGCTCGAGGGGCCGCGCGGATCGTACTGGCGGTTCCCGTGGCACCGCGCGACTGGACGGCTCGGCTGGGTACGGACGCCGACGACTACGTCTGCCTGTACGCCCCACGGGACTTCGATGCCGTCGGGCAGTTCTATGCCGACTTCTCCCAGACGGAGGACGAGGAGGTGGTCGCCTGTCTGGAGGAGACGAATACGCCAAGGCCCGACGCCGCAGCGAGCGCACCGAGCCACGCCGTTCCGGCGGACCGGGAGGCGGACGTGCACGCCGGGTCCGTGCTGCTGCGCGGGCAGTTGGTGATGCCCGCGGGCGCGAGCGGGATCGTCGTCTTCGCGCACGGGAGCGGCAGCGGCAGGCGTAGTCCGCGCAATCGTCTTGTCGCGGCCGGACTCCACGCCGCGGGGTTGGGCACGCTGCTGTTCGACCTCCTGACCGATGGGGAGGCGGCCGACCGGGCCAACGTCTTCGACACCGGTCTGCTCGCCCGGCGCCTGGCGGGAGCAACCGAGTGGCTGCGCCGGCAACCCGAGGCCGAAGGGCGCCCCGTCGGGTACTTCGGCGCCAGCACCGGCGCGGCCGCCGCACTGTGGGCGGCCGCCGAGCCGGGCGCCCGGGTGGCCGCGGTCGTCTCGCGGGGCGGCAGGCCCGACCTGGCCGGGCCACGGCTGCCGGAGGTGCAGGCACCCACGCTGCTGATCGTCGGGGGACACGACCGGCACGTGCTCGCCCTCAACCGGGAGGCGCAGGCACGGCTGCGCTGTGAGAGCCGGCTCGCGGTCGTCCCCGGCGCGACACACCTCTTCGAGGAACCCGGTGCTCTGGACCAGGTCACCGATCTGGCCCGTGACTGGTTCACCGACCACATGGCACCCGACCACCCTGCCGTCGCCCGGGGATCCGAGGCCGAATGAGGGTTTGCCCCTACCGGATCTCGCTCCGGCAGGGCCCGTCCGGCCTCCCGAGGGTGGGCCGGACGGCACGCGCCCCGCAGCAGGCGTCCAGGTCACGATGAGGACCAGAGCATCGAGGCGGCGGTTCCGCGGCGACGGGCAGACAGTTCAGACGTCCCCCTGACGGTCAACCATCCGCCGCTGAGCGGATATGGCCCCAGAGAGGTGTCTCTGGGGCCAAAGGGGCCGTAGAGCGAGAGTCAGCAGTCGTGGAACGGCCACGTGCGATGCGACGGGCCGATTGACGCTGGGGTGGGCAAGGGCAGATCAGTCGGCGGACTGCACGGGCTCCAGCTTGATGCTGAAGTGGCGAAGAATCGGAGACTGGCCCACGATGCGGTAGCCCTGCACGGATTCGGGATTCTTGGCGATGTCGGCGAGGGTGTCGGCGACATGGTCGTAGTGGCTGCGGGTGTAGACCCGTCGAGGAAGTGCCAGGCGCACGAGTTCGTACGGCGCTGCCTTGACGGGGTTGCCTTCCTCGTCCTCTTCGCCGAGGTACAGCGAGCCCAGCTCGGCCGAGCGGATGCCTCCGCGCAGGTAGAGCTCACAGACCAGCGCGGTGCCGGGGTACTGGTGCGGGGGAATGTGCGGCAGAAGCCGCCCGGCGTTGACATACAGGGCGTGCAGGCCTGCCGGCTCCACGATGTCGACTCCGGCTTCGCGGATGCGCGCGGCAAGGTAGCCGGCGATGTCGGCACGTTCGGCAAGGTACGCCGGCTCGGTGACTTCGAGGAGTCCACGGGCCATCATGTCGAGGTCGCGGCCGGCCAGGCCGCCATAGGTGGTGAACCCTTCTGTGGCGATGAGCAGGCCTTGGCACCTCTCGGCAAGTTCGGGGTCCTTCAGGCCGATGAAGCCGCCGATGTGAACTATGCCGTCCTTCTTCGCGCTCATGACGCAGCCGTCCGCGAGGCGGAAGGCCTCCTCGGCGACCTGGCGGGGAGTGCGGTTCTCGTAGCCGGGTTCGCGCTGGGTCACCAACCAGGCGTTCTCCGCGAAGCGCGCGGCGTCAAGGATCATGGGCACGTTGTGGCGGCGGCACAGGTCAGCGGTGCGGTGCAGGTTCTCCATGCTGACCGGCTGGCCGCCCCCACCGTTGTTGGTGATGGTCATCAGCACGGCTGCCACCGGTGCCTGGTGCGCGTTCTCCAAGGCGTGTTCAAGGGCGATCAGGTCGATGTTGCCCTTGAACGGATAGTCGCTGTCGAGGTCCTTCGCCTCGGCGCAGGGCAGGTCGTAGGCCTGGCAGCCGGTCAGTTCGACGTTGGCGCGAGTGGTGTCGAAGTGGGTGTTGGACAGGACGCTCGTGCCTGGCTTGAGCAGCGAGGAGAACAGGATGCGTTCGGCGGCCCGGCCTTGGTGCGCCGGCAGAATGTGGGGGTAGCCGGTGAGTTCGGAGACGACCTCGTGCCATCGGTAGAAGGAGCGGCTGCCGGCGTAGGATTCGTCGCCGTGCATCCCTGCGGCCAGTTGGTCCGCGGAAATGGCTCCGGTCCCCGAGTCACTCAGCAGGTCGATGGTGACTTCGTCGGCACGCAGATCGAAAGGGTTGTAGGCGACCCGCTTCAGTGCGTTCTCGCGCTCTTCTCGGGTGGTGAACGCGATGGGTTCTACGACCTTGATGCGGTACGGCTCCATGTTGCTTCCTTCTGCGTGTGGTGCGGATTGGCGTGACTCGTGGCTGTGCGCCCGAGGTTCGCAAGACGGTGGGCTTGTTCGGCAGGCGCAGGTTTGCCTTGTGCGTGCTGTTCCTGCGGCGGCCGGACGAGGTACGCCTCGGAGGAAAGGTAGGCAGTGATTCGGGGCTGCCGATTCCGCTCGTACACGAGCGCGAGGTAGGCGATCAGCCCGACTCCGTCGGAGAGTTGTCGCTGAGTGAGTGCCTGGAGCCCCCGGGCCAGGATCGAGGGATCCATGTCGAACCGGGTCAGCAGGGCCGTTGCCCGGGCGAGGGCTTCCTCGTCGTCGCGGACGTAGTCACGCACGGGGATGTGGAGCGTGAAGCCGCTCGGTTCGGCTTCGCCTTCGGTGAAGGAGTGGCAGGTGAGCGCCGGTCGTCTGAGAAGCCGCGGTGTGTCGTCGGCACCCGGCTCGGACGGCGGACGAGATCCTGCGGCCGCATGGAAGAAGTACCTGATGTCGGCCGCTGCGGACGCGGAGGTGCGGCTCAGGGCGCAGGCGTCGTCGGCCGACATACGAGGGTGGCTCACGTACACCTTGACGCGCGGCGTCTTCCACGCGCCGAGGTCCAGTGCGAGGAACGGATAGCCCCCCGCAGGGGGAAGCTTTTCGAAGGCATCGCTGTAGCCGAGTCGGCGTAACGCCTCTTGCACCGTCCGTGCGGCGTGTTCAGGTCCGGAGGCGGAGGGGTTCAGATAGACCTTGACTCCGGGAACGCCCCCCGCGCGCAGATCGAGCGCGTACCACAGTGCCAGTGGTCCCTCGGCCGAAGCGGGGAAGAACAGGTCTTCCAGCGCGTCGAGTTGGTCGGTGGGGAAGTCCCAGCGGGCAGCCATTGCGCGGATGACGTCGAGTCCGGCGCGAGCGCTGTCGGCCATGTCGCTGTGGTTCCACCCGGGCTCCACGAGGACCCGCAGTACGGGAGCAGCGCCCGACGTGCAGGCCAGAGAGAACTCGACCGGGGTGTGGTCGTCGGAGAGGAAGCTGCGGGATGCCGGCGGCAGGGACAAGGGCCGCCGGGCGACGCCTGCGAGGGAGTCGAGCAGAACCTGCCCGTACAGCGTGGTGTCCGTGTCACTCAGACCCACCGTGGCGCCGAGGCGCCGCAGTTGGCCGAGGACGTGGTCACCGAGCGTCGCCTGCGGAGCCTCTTCGGGGCCGGCTGTCGATATGTCGCTCTCTAGCTGTGTGGTCATCGCGTCCCCCGCGCTTCGTGGCGCTGGGAGCACCCGCAGAGCACGGGGGTACGGGGATCGACTCCGTCGGCAGGAGAGGAGACAGAAGGCGATCCCCCGGGAGAAGCGGATATCCGGCCCCGGGACGGGTCGGGGCCGCCGCCCCCGCACGGATTCTTTCGACTGGAAGTAGTGCGCCGTCGGCCCGGCCGCCTGTCTGCGGTACGGAACGCGGAGGTTGCGAGGTCCACTGCCTCTCCTTCAACTTGTGTCACTCCAGACACTCCGCGCTGTCCTACCCGAGTTGTTGATCTTCCATGCAGGCCTCGACAACTCCCCGTGTCACCTGCGTCACAGAGGGGCTACTCGCCCATCAGCCACCGCCTGAAGCTGCTCCAGCGCCCCGGCTTGCCACCGGTGGCCTGCGCAGTCGCGGGCTGGGGCGCTACGGAGACGCGCGTCTGGTCGTGCTGTGACGTGGCCGTGGGCTGCGGTTGGGCCGCGGGGCGCGGGGTGACCGCGCCGAAGCGCACGGGCAGGGATGCCAGGGCTCGGTTGAACGGGCCGGGCCGCCAGACGAGGCTGTCCGCGGGGACGGCGAGCTCGACGTCGGGCAGCGCGTTGAACAGCGCCTCCAGACCGGTCAGGGCGATGAGCCGGGCCGGTTCCTTCGACGGGCAGGCATGCGGTCCCGCACTCCAGGCGAGGTGTCCGCGCGTGTCGGCTCCCTGATCCGCCAGCGCAGTGTTCGCGGCACCGAAGGAGACCAGGACCAGGTCACCGGCGCGCACCTTGTCGCCGGCCACGTCGGTGTCGACCACCGGGTAGTGCGGCGCGTAGTTGGACATGGGCGCGTTGCGCCACAGGGTGTCGTCAAGGGCCTTGTCGAACTGCCCGTTACGCGTGTACTCCTCGTTGGTCAGCATCGTGTAGAAGCTGTTGCCGATGAGGTTGCCTTCCGGCTCCCCGCCCGCTCCGAGCAGCAGCACGAGCGTATGGGCCAGCTCCTCGTCGGTCAGCTGCGCCGGGTGCTGCATCAGATAGGACGTGATGTCCTCACCCGGCTGGGCACGCTTCAACGCCACCAGTTCGCTGACCGCCTGGAGCAGGACCTGGCTGGCCTGTTCGGCGTTGACTCCGTCGAACATGCCGGCGATGCCGAAGAGCACCCGGTCGCCGATCTCCGCCGGGCAGCCGAAGAGTTCGTTGAACACGTACAGGGGGAGCTGCTGGGCGTAGTCCCTGAGCAGGTCGGCCGATCCGCGGGCGCTGAAATGGTTGATGAGGAACTGGGCGGCCTGGTTGACGATCCGGCTCAGTCGGCTGTTGCTGACTCGGGCGAAGGACTCGGTGATGGCCTGACGCAGGCGCAGGTGCTCGGCGCCGTCGGTGAACATGCAGTTGGGCCGGTAGGCCAGCAACGGCAGGACCGGGCTGTCGGGGCTGATCACGCCTTCACCCAACGCACGCCAGCGACGTGAGTCCTTGCGGAACGTCGATGGATTCTGCAGAAGGTCGAGGGCTGCGCTGTAGTCCGTCACCAGGGTCGCGTCCACACCGGGTGCGATGGTGACGGGCGTCGTCGGGCCGAACTGGCGCATGTACCGGTAGTAGGCGTGCGGGTCGGCGGCGAACTCCGGTGTGTCAAGGGGTATGCGCAGGCCGGTGCCGTGTGCGGGGCAGCCGGGCGGAGGTACGGGGGGCGTAGTCATGCGTGCTCCAGGGCGGCGCGCTTCTGCAGGTAGCGGACCATGGTGATCAGTGCGTTCACGGACGATCTCTTGTCGCGCGCGTCGATGGTGACGACCGGGGTGTCGGGCAGCAGGTCGAGCGCTTCCCGGACCGCCTCGGGGGTGTGCCTCACGCCGCCGTCGAACTGGTTGATGGCCACGGCGTAGTCGAGGCCGTAGCGCTCCACCAGATCCATGACCTCGAAGCTGTCCGCCAGCCGCTCGGGGTCCACCAGGACAAGGGCCCCCAGCGATCCGCGGGCCATGTCGTCCCACAGGTCGACGAACCGCTGCTGTCCAGGAGACCCGAACAGGTACAGCACGATCCGCTCGCTGAGGGTGAGGCGACCGAAGTCCAGAGCGACGGTGGTAGTGGTCTTTCCTTGTACTCCCTTGAGGTCGTCCACGTCCTCCGAGAGGCTTGTCATCTGCTCTTCGGTGGACAGGGGAACAATTTCGGACAGCGAGCCGATCAAGGTGGTCTTGCCGACGGCGAAGTGCCCGACGACCAAGATTTTCACCGCGGTCTGCTGTGCGCCGCTGCGCACGTACGCGTCCTCAGACAGGGAGGGCCTTGAGGCCATCGAGCACCTCCTGAAGGAGAGTTCTGGTGGCGAGTCGAGCCGAGGGCACCGGTGCACGGGTCACCAGATAGCCGCCCTCGGCGAGGGAACTGAGCAGGACCTTGACGACGCCGAGCGGCAGCTGGGAGTGCCCGGCGATCTCGGCGACCGACAGGTAGCCGTTGGAGCACATCTCCAGGACCTGCTGCTCCTCGGGCGAGAGCCTCTGGGGGCGCTGCCGCTCGTCGCTGGCCGTCGTGACGAGAGTGATCAGGGAAAACTCGTTCTCGTCGGGCAGGTCACGCCCACGGGTGATGACGTAGGGCCGGACTAATTCGCCGGCCTCGGTCTCGATCTCGGGATCGATACGGTCGGAATCCGTCATGAGGTGACCGGGTCGTTGCGGCGGCCGGTCGACATCGCCTTGCCCAGTCGGCTGACGAGCTGCTGCATCCGGTACGTGATGTCCCCCATGTCGACCTCGGCGGACGCCGCTACGGCGAGGTAGGAACCGCCACCGGCCGCGTTGAGGAAGACCCAGCCACCGTCGAACTCGATGAGTGTCTGACGCCAGGCCTCACGGTCGTCACCGCAGAAGAAGCCGACCGACCGGCTGAGCGACTGCAGGCCGCTCACCGCGGCGGCCACCTTGTCGGCGTTGTCCCGGCCGATGTCCGCCGTGCGGGACATCTGCAGGCCGTCGGCAGAGATCAGGACCGCGTGGAGAGCGTGGGGAATCGCCAGCGCGTCCTCAAGCATCCAGGACAGGTCGTCGCTCACGGGGCATCGGTTCCTTCGTGTGAATCGGCAGGACTGGACTTGCGATCGACGGTCGTCGCCTCAGCACTTCGGCCGTCGACAGTGCCACGCTGGAAGGCCCCCATCGCCGCCACCCGGGCCTCCGGGGACCTTGCGGGCGGTGTAGAAGTGTCGTCGGCCGGTCCGTCTGTCACGAGTGCCATGCCGCGCTTGTTCCTGCGCCTGGGCAGCCCCTCCGACGTCGTGGTGGGAGCCGAACTGCTCGCGTCCGCACGCGAACTGACGACTCGGGTCGCGCTGGGCTGCTTCGGCTCCGGCATGTCGGTGAGCATCTCCCTCGGCACCATCACCACCGCACGGACGCCCCCGTACGGAGAGGTGCTGTCGATGGTGACCGTGAACCCGAAGCGCGCGCACAACGCACCGATCACCGCGAAGCCGAACGCCGGAGGATTACCGAGTTCGGAGACGCTCACCGCGGACCCTCTGGACAAGAGGACCGAGGCGTTCGTCTTCTCCTCCTCGCTCATTCCGACCCCGGCGTCATCGATCACGATGCAGACACCCTTGGGTACGGTCCGCACATTGACCTCGACCAGGGATGTCGGCGCCGAATAGCTGGTGGCATTGTCGAGGAGTTCGGCCATCGTCAGTGCGATCGGCTCGACGGCGCGGCTGGTCACCGCGAAGTCCACCTGTGACAGGACGTCGATGCGCTCGTAGTGCCGGATACGGCCCTGCGCTCCGCGGATCACGTCATAGACCGACGCCGCCTCCCGCTGCCGGCCGAGCCACCCGCCGCACAGAACGGCGATGGACTGCGCGCGCCGGTTGAACTGAGCGTTCATGTGGTCGATGTCCAGCATGTCCTGCAGTACCGGCGAGTCACCGTACTTCTTCTGCAGCCCGGACAGGGCCCGCTGCTGCTCCGCGGCGAGGCCCTGGAGTGTCTGCATCGCGGACTTCAGTACGGTGTTGGTGGCGCTCTCCGCCTCCTCCTTGGCCTGCCGGGCTGCCTCGGCGTAGCCGTTCTGCAGCTCTTCGAGGGCGGACTCGAGGTGCCTGTAACTGCTTTGCAGTTGGCTGAAGTCGCCTTGCAGGTCTTGCTTCTGACGCCGCAACGTCTTGATCGTCTTCTGCTGGCGAGCGACAACCGTGGCGGCGACAGGGACGCCGGCAGCAAGCGCCCAGACTGTCGGATCCTGCCAAAAATTCGTCATGTGACTCTCTTTGAGCGGCTGGAGTCCAGCTCGCGGAATCGGTCTTGGCGGACCCTCGGCTGTGGGTGGCCTTCACCACTCGGAGAGTCCCCTGGGTGTAGCCATGCCGAGGGAGAAAGCTCGCTTGGCATGTGCCCAAGATCGTATCACCGGACTAAGTTGACGCATTGTCAAGTTCGCCACGCCGTAGCGGTGTTGGCGAAAATCAGTTCTGAGGCAAGTGGAGGATATGCGGCAAAGGTGTGAAGGTTGGTGGCGAGTGGCCTTGTGCCGAGCCGTCCGGTCGGGTGCCGCACGGCCCCCTGCGGCACGGTGCACCGGTCCTTGCGCCGTGGCCGTGTTTCTCGGACCTCCAGACGTGACTGGGGTGTTGGGGCCACGCTTGGCGGAAATGGGTCGTGGTGATCCGACGAATGCGGAGGGCCGGATCGTCCGGGATGTGTCGGTGGACTCGACAGCGGTGGATCGGCCCATGCCTGGGACGCTCCCGCGGAGGATCATGACCAAGATCCACCTCGCCGCCGAGGGACGATGCCGGCCCCTCGCTCTCACCCTGACACCTGGACACTTCGGAGACGGCGCCCAGCTCGAGCGCGTGCTGCGGCAGACCTACGTGTAGGTCTTGTCTGCCAAGGTGTAGCCGTCAGGGCCCACATAACCGATCGACGCCCTGATCTCGATCGGGTTGGCTGGGTGGCATGCCAGAGTTGCGTACCGATCGTCTACTGCTCCGCGCGTGGCGGGAGTCCGACCTCGAACCGTGGGCGGCGATGAACGCCGATCCCGAAGTGCGAGAACACCTGGGGGAACTGCTGACGCGGGAGCAAAGCGATGCCGCGGTGGCACTCATGCAGGCCGAGTTCGACGAGCGAGGTTTTGGATGGTGGGCGCTCGAAGCACGCGAGACTGGTGAGTTCATCGGCCGCGCGGGCTTGGACAAGGTGGGCGAGGACATGCCGTTCGCGGGGGTGGACGTCGGGTGGCGGTTGATCCGTTCCGCATGGGGTCACGGCTACGCCACCGAGTCCGCCCTGGCCTGCCTGGCCTTCGGTTTCGAAGCCCTCGGGCTGCCGGAAGTGGTTGCGTCGACGACCGTCGACAATCTTCGCTCCCAGGCAGTGATGCGCCGGATCGGTATGACCCGGGACCCGGCCGACGACTTCGAGGATCCGAGTGCGCCTGAGGGACCGCTTCGCCAGTGTGTGCTCTATCGGGTCTCCCGCAGAGATACTCACCGCCTGCACCACGCGGCGGGGCGCACCCCTCGGCCCAGCCCGCACACCCCACGAGTGGGTGGCACGACCCGTCATTGAGCGCGCAATCGTCCGGGGAGCGAAGAGCGGACCTGGTGAGTTTCAAGGGTCCGGTGATGGTTGGTCATCAACAGCAGCCCTTGGCCCCTGGCCGAGCGAGCGCGTCGAGGACGTCCGCGGCCGGGGTGGGATCCAGGGGGCCGACATGTGACGCCCTGGGGAAATCGTGTACGTGGAAGCGGTTGCCGGGTGTGGACGCGTCGGCTTCCGCGATCATTCTGTCCTGGAGCGCGGTGGCGATCGTACGGTCCCTGCCGAAACGCAGGTACGTGCGGGGAACGCGTCCCCAGTGGTCGGCCCGGCCGACCGCTCGGCCCGCATAGGCGGCGACGGGCTCGTCGGTCTGCATGCCGGCCAGGATCCGGCGGAAGTCGGCGTCGGAGTAGTCCGCGCAGATCATCTCCTTCAGGAGGGCCAACTCACCGCTGACACCCGTACGGAAGTTCAGCCGCAGGACCCCGAGCCGGTCCGGGTCACCCACTGTCAGCTCCACCGGGCTGACGGCGTTCGCGTTCTCGGGCGCCGCTGTGCAGGCGTCCGCGGTGGGCAGGGCGCGGCTGGGGCAGAAGGCCGCCATGTAGCAGATGTGGTGAAGCAGGTGCGGGACGGCGTCGCCGACACGGCTGACCGACACGCCACCCAGGCTGTGCCCCACCAGTACCACCGGGCCGTTCCGTGCGGCCTGCCGCACGATGTCCGTGACACGCGCCTCGTAGTCGTCCAGACCGAGGCCGTTCAGCGGGGAGGGCTCGACCGCCATCGCGGTGAGGTCCTGTCGCTGGTACGACTCCGCCACGAAAGCCTCCGCGCCGTGCCACGGCTGGTCCGCCATGACGACCCGGTGGCCGCGCAGCACCAGCTCCCGCGCAATCGGCGTCCAGAACGCGCCCGCGCTGTGGGTACCGTGCACCAGCACGTAGGTCACGGGCCCGCGACGAGGGGCCGCCCCGGCCGGCGAGGTTCCGGGCCCGGTGGCCAGCGCCGCGCTCCCCACCGCGAGTCCCAGCCCGCGCAGCGCCGCCCGCCGGGTGGCACCTTTTCGTTCTTCGTTCGTCTCATCCATCATGAACACAACGCTATGAACGGCCCGTTCGGCCCACCAGCGGTCCAGCACCCCCACAGCGGTGGACCCAGAACCACCCCACCCAGCCGTGCCGCCTGCAGGGGCCGACCCGCCGGCGTGAGCGACCGCACTGCCCGAACCGCCGCGCTGCTCAGACGTGATGACGAACGCCAACGGTCGGCATCAGCCGTCCTCGGCGAGGTGGCAACGGCCTCAGTCGGTGATCGCGGTCATGTCCGCCTCGACCAGGGCGCCCGGCGTGGACAGGCCGACGACGCCGATCAGGGTCATCGCGGTGGTGGAGCCGCCGGCCTCGGAGACCGCTCGGGCCAGTCCGCCGTAGAGCTTGTCCAGGTTCTCCTGGGTCGGGTCCACGACGTACACCATCAGCCGGACCACGTCCTTCGGCGAGGCGCCCGACGCGGTGACGGCCGCGTAGGCGTTCTTCACCGTGTGGTAGCCCTGCGTCTCGTAGTCCCCTTCGCCGAGCAGCTTCTCGTCGACGTCGATGGCTATCTGGCCCGAGATGTAGACGTGCTTGCCGCCCGTGGCGACGATGACCTGCGCGTGGCCGTGCGGGCGAGCGATGGTGTCCGGGTTGATCTTCTGAATCGTCATGTCCAGATGCTCGCCGACCACATGGTGACCTGCGGGCTTTCCGAGCGCGATCACACCCGGCTGGGGGATCAGCCGACCGGGCCCTCGTGGATGATCAGGAGGTCGTCCACCGACGCGACAGCGGGCTCGACGAACTCCAGGAACACGGAGAAGAAGTCGTGGGGGTCGATGACGTTCTCCGGGGCGTGCACGCCAGGCTTGCTGATGCGGCCCTGACGCAGCAGTTCGAGTCCTACCGCCAGTGCCGCGCCGGTGCCGCCACCCATCTTCCCGGGCGGCATCGACGCCGGTTCGACCGAGATGGCGAGCGGCTTCCCGTCGCGCTCCCCGCGGGCCAGTGCCCAGACCTGGGCGAGCGGGTCGCGGGTCCGGGGTGCGTCGGAAGGGGGCGCGGGCATGTCCCCGAGGCGGGCGGCGCCCTCGGCGAGGGTGACGCGGCCCGCGTCGTAGTCGGCCGCGACCTTGCGCGCGTGCTCGAAGACCCAGGCGGGGCCGGACGTGAGGTTCGTCGAGTCGGCGACCGTCGGGAAGGCACGGGGCAGGGTGATGGCCTCGGGGTGGCCGACCGTGTAGGCCCGGATCTGTCCCTTGCCCGGGTACGTGAGGTCGACGGGGGCGAGGGGCTCGATGTCCTTCTCGGCGCCGTCGCGGTAGGCCCGGATCGACCCGCTGATCTGGATCAGCCAGTGCTCGACGGCCGCGCCGGCCCCGCTGGTCGACGGGTAGGCCGGCTCGTCCTCGAGCACCGCGCCACGCATCGACCAGCCGGTGAAGATTTCGGTGACCTTGTCGAGCCGGCGGGCGACCAGTGCCGCGGCCAGGTTGGAGATGCCGGGGCTGCCGCCGATGCCCTTCACGACGCGCAGGCCCTTCTCGCGGGCTTGAGGGTCGAACTCGTAGGCATCGACCGTGGATTCCCAGTCGTCGTCGATGTCCAGGTAGTCGCAGCCGCTGTCGATGGCCGCCGCCACGATGGGCCGGGCGAACTTCGAGAAGGGGCCCATGGTGTTGAGGACCACGTCGCAGTCGGCGAAGGCCCGCCGCAGCGCTGCCGGGTCGGTGGCGTCGAGGCCCAGGGGGGAGCACGGACCGCCGACCTCGTCGGCGAGCCGCTGGGCGCGGGTCACGTCGATGTCGGCGATGAGCACCTTCTCGGCCGTGCCGAGCCTGGCGATTCCTCGGACGGCCCAGCGGCCCATGGCGCCGGCGCCGCCGACGACGATCACGGTGCCGAGGGGGGGAGTGGATTCGGACATGAGTGGTCAGGCTCCTTCTTGGATCAGGGTGGAAATTGCGATCTTTCGGATGGTCATCGGCGCAGGCGGTCGACCCGGTCGCCGAAACGGTCCGCGAGCCAACCCAGGCGCAGCGTCACCGGGTTCACGATCCCCGGAGCGAACCGGCGGGACCTTCTCCAGACCGCGGCCAGGTCTTCGTGCATGTCCTGGTCGACGAGGTGGTCGGCGAGCAGGGTGCCGAGGTACGGCGCCTGGGGCAGCCCGTGCCCGTTGCAGGCCATCGAGTAGTGCACGCGGGGTGTCAGCTGTCCTACGACCGCCATATTGGACGGCGTGAGCCCGATCCAGCCGCCCCAGGCGCGCGCCGGGGCGACGTCGGTCAGCGTGGGGAAGCGCTCCCGGAACCCGCGCACCAGGTCGTCCACCACGGCCTGGTCGGGCATCCGGTCCGCCCGCGGTCGCCGGGCCGTCTGCAGACTCCGCGTCGTGAAGACGATTGTCCCGCGGTCCGTCGGCCGGAAGCTCTGCATGACGAAATGGTTCGTCGTCATGGGGGTGCGACTCGTCCAGCCGGCGGCGTCCATCTCCGCGTCGGAGACGGGCTCGGTCTCGACCGCCGTCACCCAGACCGGGGTGCTGAGACTGCGTGGTGTGATCGGCAGTTCGCCGGTGAAGGCGTTGGTGGTCAGGATCGCCCGGCGGGCCCGGATCCGTCCGCCGGGCAGCTCCATCCGGACACGGTCGCCGCTGTCGGTGACGCTCGTGACCGGGCTCCGCTCGAAGACGCGGACACCCGAAGCACGCACCACTTCGCGGACGCCGAGGGCGAACTGACCCGGGTTCAGGATGCCGCCGACGTTGATGTGCAGGCCGCCGGGGAAGGCGGGCGGGATGCCGAGCTGGGCGGCGTCCCCCACCACCGAGCGGCGGCCCGACTTGGTGTGGGCCGCCATGCGCCGGAATGCGGCGGCGGTCGGCGCGGCCGCAATGTTGCCGGTCTGCCGATAGCCGCAGTCGATCCCGTGCCGGCTGATGAGTTTCTCGGTGAAGTCCACGGAGTGGCCGGCGAACTTGTAGAGCCCGCGCACCCTGTCGCCGTAGAAGCGGTTGAGGATCCGGGGGTCGCTGCCGAGGGTCGGAGTGATGTACCCGGCGTTGCGGGCGCTGGCTCCCCAGCCGCAGAGGTCCGCCTCGACGAGTACGACGTCCTGGCCGAGCTCCGCGAGTCGGAGCGCGGCGGCCATCCCGCCGAGTCCGCCGCCGACCACTGCGACGTCACACTCCACGTCGCCGATCAGGGACGGTTCGAGTTCCGTCGGGCGCTCGACCCACCCGCTCCCGGACAGAAAGGTGAGGGGATCTCTGTTTGCTGTGTTCACGTGGTCCTTGCTCCGATCCGTGCCGTTGAGTTCCAAGGGCGCCGGCCGCCCGCCGGCGGCCGATCCGGCGCCGGGCCGCCGAGTGTCGTCAGCCGTCGAGGACGTCCGTGGCGACCTCGTACACCGCGACGCCGGGCGCGGGAGGCTCCGTGGCGAACTGGGCCAGGTCGTTGAAGAAGGTCTTCGGGTCGATCGCCCCCTCGGGACCGTGCACGCCCGGCTTGTTCACCTGGCCCCGGGCGGCCATCAGCGTCGCGACGGCCAGCGGGATGCCCGTCATCTCGCCCATGTTGCCCTCGGGTTGGACCAGGGCCTGGGCGCCTACGCGGACACGGGCGCCGTCCTTGGTGCCCTCCGCGATGGCGAAGATGTTGCTGGGCAGACTCGGTGAAGGGCCGGCGGCCTTGCCGCTGAGGTTCGGCTGCCGCAGGAGTGCGTCCGAGGCCTGACGGACGTTCAGCTCTCCGGAGCGGACCCGCTCGGCGATGCCGCCGATGCCGTCCATGAGCCCGCGGCGCGCACTCATGACGTTGAGCGACTCGCGCACCTCGGGCCGGACCCTGGGCAGGGTGAGCGGCTCGGGGTGGCCGCACACCCAGACCGCGTCCTCGCCCCACCCGGGGTAGGCGAGCGTCAGCTCCTCGAGGGCGTGCGCGTCGACGAGGCCGCCGTCGCGCCAGATCTTGATCGGCTCCGTGCAGTTGTGCACCCAGTGCTCGATGGCGGCGGTCGCCTCGGGGAACTCCTGGCCGGCGGTGGGGCGGGGGAAGTGGGCCGCGGAGGCGCGCCACGACGTGTAGACCCGGTCGACCGTGTCGCACTCGTCCATGGCCAGGACGGCGAGCAGGTTGCTGGTGCCCGGGCTGGCGCCCATGCCGATCACCGCCGTGACGCCCGCCGCGCGGGCGGCGTCGTCCAGCTCGAGCATCTCCAGGGTGGGTTCCCAGTCGTCGCAGATGTCGAGATAGTCGGTGCCGGCCGAGATGGCGGCGGCGAGGACCTCGCGGCCGAACCGGTAGAACGGGCCCGCGCAGTTGAGCACGATGTCCACATCGGCGAGCGCCCGCGCCAGCGCCCGCGTGTCCGAGATGTCGAGGGTCAGCGGGGTGGCCTTCGGGCCGAGGTCGGCGGCGAGCTTCGCCGCCTTCGCCGCGTCGCGGTCGGCGACCACGACCTCGGCGATCTCGTCGGCCTTGGCGAGCACGCCGCACGCGTACGCGCCCATCTCGCCGGCGCCGCCCGTCACGAGCACCTTCTTGGGTGCGCCCTGGTCAGAAGTGGAGGAAGTCATGGCCGCATCCTGGGCGCGGTGGGCCGAGGCCGACGGCCGCGCGGGCGGCACTGTGCCCACCTGGGGGAGACGCGCAGGGATCCGGGGGCAGAAGGAAGAGCCCTGGACCACGCGGTCACCCCGTCGGGTGGGTCCGTGGTCCAGGGCTCGGCGCCTGACGGAAGGGGAGGGTCAGGCGCCCGTGCGGGCGATCTTCGTGGAGGCGAAGAACCCGAGCCCGCCGAGGCCCGCCCGCTCGGCCTCGCCGAGGTTCTCCACGGTGGCCGCTAGCAGTCGGGCCTTGTGGCCGGCGGCGTGCATGGTGCCGAGGGCGGCGCGACATCCTTCGGCGTAGACACCGAGCGTGGCCACGTCGGTCGCGTGCCGGTCGCTCGCGATGGCGTCCACCGCCTCCCGGGCGGTGGCGGCCAGGGTCTGGAACGACAGCTCACTGATGGCGTTCAGGGTCTCGGGGGCGACGCCCTGGTCGAGCGCGTACGTCGACGCCTCGACGTACGCGCTGAGTGCGGCGGAGTAGAACCCGGCGATGACCGCGGCGTCGAGGACGCTCGCCGCCTTCACGTTCTCGGACACGAGGGCGGAGTGCGGGCCGGGGGCCTTGAGCACGCGCTCATGCTCTGCCCAGGCCTCCGCGGAGCCCGAGTAGAGGACGAGGCCGCCCTCGGTGCCGACCTGCTGCGGGTAGCAGAGCACGGCGCCGTCGAGGTAGGGGACACCGCGTTCGTCGGCCCAGGCCTTCATCTCCTCGGCCTCGGCCGGCGTGCCGGTGCCGATGTTGGCCAGGGTGGTGCCGGTCCAGTCGGTGGCTCCCGCGATGGCCTCGCGGGTGGTCGCGTACGTCGCTGTGACGGCCACGACCAGCCGCGAGGCGCGCACGATCTCGTCGATGTCATGGACCGGGCTCACGCCGTCCTCGGCGAGCGCGTCGGCCTTGGCCGGTGTGCGGTTCCAGGCTGCGGTCTTGAGTCCCTGGGCCGCGAAGTTGCGGGCGAGGGCCGAGCCGAGGAGTCCGCAGCCGAGCACGGCCACGTCGTACGTCTTGGTTCCTGCGAGGGTGTCTGACACGTTTCTCCGCTTCCTCTTCGAGGGTGGGGCAGGTCAGTTCGTGCGGGCGCCGAGCCAGACCGGGAGGGTCTGGCGCTGGTTGACGAAGTACGACGCGGTGAACGGCGCGTCTCCGGCGATCTCCATGTGCGGGTAGCGCTTGAGCGTCTCGTCGACCATCAGGCGCAGTTCGAGGCGGGCCAGCGCGTTGCCGAGGCAGAAATGGCGGCCGCCGGCGCCGAAGGCCTGGTGGTCGGGGTTGCGGGTGACGTCGAAGCGGTCCGGGTCCTCGTACTTGTCCTCGTCACGGTTGGCCGACGGGTACCACAGGACGACCGAGTCGCCCTCCTTGATCGCCTGTCCGCCGACGTCGGTGTCCTTCGTCGCCGTGCGGCGCATCATCGTGAAGGCCGGGAACATCCGCAGCGCCTCCTCGACGACGCTGGGCACCAGCGTCGGGTCGTCGAGGACCTTCTGGCGTTCGCCGGGATTCTGCATGAGCGCGATCATGGCGCTTGTGTACGTCGCCATGGTGCTGTCGTTGCCCGCGGCGAGGAGCAGCAGCATGCCCGCGACGATCTCGTCGTCGGTGAGCCGGTCACCCTCGACCTCCGCGTTCACGAGGATGCTGATGAGGTCGTCGCCGGGGTTGGCCTTGCGGTCCTGGATGAGGGCCGCGCACTGCCCGATCAGGTCGGGGATGAAGACGGTGAGCCACTCCTCGAGGCCGCCGGGGTTGAAGTGCGGGTCGTCGAGGGCGATGTAGCGGCTGATGTTGTGGATCCAGCGGGCGTCGTCCTCCGCGGGGATGCCCAGGAACCCGTGGATGACGCGGGCCACGACGGGCTTCGAGACGTCGTTGACGAGGTCGCAGGTCTCTTTGCCGTCGAGGCGGTCGAGCACGTTCGTGACGGCCTGCCGGACCTTGTCCTCCTCGGCCGCGATGCGCTCCTGGGTGAAGCCGGCGAGGAAGAGCTGCTTGAGCCGGTCGTGCCGCGGCGGGTCAAGGTTGATCATGTCCGTCTTGGCCAGTTCCTGGAGGTCCTCGGGCATGCCCTCCCAGGTGAGGTCGACGGCCCCGGCACGGTGGGAGGAGAACGTCTTCCAGTCGCGGCTGATCCTCGCGATGTCCTCGGCCCTGGTGATCGACCAGAACCCGGCTGCGTCGGGCAGGCCGTTGATCCCGGCCGAGTGGTGCACCGGGCACTTGCCGCGCATCTCGGCGAAGACCTCGTGCGGCGGCCCGTCCACCCACAGTGCCATGTCCGCGACCGTGTAACCGGGGTCGTTGATCGAGCTCATCGCTCCTCCAGAGTGACTTGGCTGACAGCTGGTGCGGCGAAACGTAGGTTGTGCGGCCTCAGCCCGTCGGGGTCGCCGCCGGGATCCGCCCGGTTGGGGGAGTGCGGCTCGCGGGGGACGCCCGCCGCCCGTGTCTACGCCCGGAGTCCTTCGCCGTCCCACGCGGCCTCGGTGATGCCGCGCGCCCGCACCTTGTCCTTGTTGACCCGCTCGGTGGGTGTCCTCGGGAGGTCGTCGACCACCTCGATGAAGCGGGGAACGGCATGCTTGGGAAGGTCGGCGGCCAGGAAGTCCCGCAGCGCGGGCGGATCGATCGTGCGGCCCTCACGGGGGACGACGAGGATCGCGACGTCCTCCTCGCCGAGCTCCGACGGCACACCGATGGCGGCGGCGGCCAGCACGTCCTCGTGCTTGTTGGCGACGCCCTCGACCTCCCAGGCCGACACGTTCTCGCCCCTGCGGCGAATCGAGTCCTTGAGCCGCCCGATGTAGTAGAGGAAGCCCTCCTCGTCGGCCCGCATCCGGTCGCCCGTGTGGAACCACAGGTTGCGCCAGGCCGCGACGGTCGCCTCCGGCTTGTTCCAGTAACCGGCCATCACGATGTGCGGGGAACGGGGCCGAACGATCAGCTCTCCGATCTCCCCGACCGGAACCGGCTTGTCCTCCCCGTCGACCAGTTGCACCTCGAGTTCCGGCGTGGGGACACCCACCGAGCCGAGCCGGTTGTGCTCCGGAGTGTTCATCGTGATGCAGAGGGCCTCGGTCATGCCGTACATCTCGATCAGCTTGACCCCGTAGCGCTCCTCGAAGTCCCGCTGGAGCGCGGCCGGCACACCGCCGCCGGAGCCGATCACGGCCGGATGGTCCCGGTCGGTGTCGCTCGGTGCCGCGGCGTACAGCATCGAGAGCATGGTGCCGAGGTACCCGAAGTACGTCGCGTCGGCGGCCCGTACCTCGTCCCAGAACCGGCTCACGCTGAACCGTTTGCCGAGGGCCACCCGGGCGCCGGTGGCGAGGGCGCCGAGTACGTACGAGCGGGCGTCGGAGTGGAACAAGGGTTCTGGCGTGTACACCGTCTGCCCTGCCCGCATTCCGAGGGCGGACGAGCCTCGGCGGGCCCAGGTGATCTGGTAGGCGTGGGGCAGCAGGACGCCCTTGGACGGGCCGGTCGTGCCGGAGGTGTAGATCATGGTCGCCACGTCGCTCTCGAGCGGTGGCTCCACCGTGGCGTCGCGGCCCAGCTCGATCAGCTCGTCGAAGGTGAGGTGCCGGGTGCCCGGCCCGAACGGCGGCTCACCGTCGTCGGGGTCGATCAGTACGGCGAACTCGGGTTGCTCGGGCACGACCTTCGCCACAGCGCGCAGATACTCCGGGAGCCCGATCATCACCCGCGGCCCGCAGTCGCTGATCAGGTACTCGAGGAACGCGCCGCGGGCCTCGGGGTTGATCGGCACGTCGATCATCCGGGCGCAGTCGACGCCCAGCCAGGCGACGACGGTCTCGTACCGGTTGTCCGAGACGATCAGGCCTCGGTCACCGCGGTCGAGTCCGAGCGTGCGCAGACCGGCCGCGACGGCGTGCACCGATGCGAAGAGCTCGGCCCGCGACCACTCCTTGCCGTCGATCAGGAGGACGGGAGCATCCGGTGCTCGCTCGGCCTGCTCCTTCAGCACGGCGAAAACGGTGGCATCACCCATGGTGAAGAACTCCTCCTCGGTGGACCGGACGTCCGGTCACGATCGGCAGTGCGCGGCGCGAGGGCCGAAGGCAGCAAACCGCCACCGTCTCGGGGCGGTCCGGCCCGCTGCCGAGCAGCACCCGGCTGGGGGAAGGACGGGCCGGTCGGGTGGCATCCCCCGACCGGGCGCGTTGACTCGGCGGACGAGCCCACCGCGCCGCACGCCGAGCACGATCACCGCATGCACAGGGAGACGAACATCCGTGAAGAGCAGTGCGAGGTCGTGGTCGTCGGGGCCGGTGCCGCCGGCCTCATGGCTAGCACGGCACTGGCCGCCGAGTCGACCGACGTCGTGGTCCTCGAAGCCGCGAACCGGCCCGGCGGGCGTGTCGAATCGGTCCGCCACGGGGACTACTGGCTCAACATCGGCACCCAGTTCACCGAGGGCGAGGGCCCGCTGTTCGACGTCATGGACCGCTACGGGATCGAGCGCGGTTCGCTCGCCGGCCGCAAGGCCGCGCTGTACCTCAAGGGCCGGATGGTGACCACCGACAACCCGCCCCTGCTCCTGCTGCGCTCCCGCATGCCGCTCGCGGCCAAAGTCGAACTGGCGCGGGTCGGGCTGCGCGTCAAGTACGCCTGCGCCCGCCTCTTCGGGAAGAACGCCGCAGCCGCGCGCGCTATGAGGGAGCGGCTGGACTCCCGGACGGGCGACGAGGCGCTGATGGCGGGCGTGCGGTCCCCGGAGATGTTCGCGCTGTTCCGGGCCTGGTCGGGGCAGTGGATCGGCTGCGACCCCGAGGAGACCGCGGCACGCCAGCTCGCCATCTCCATCGGCACCGCGCTCGAGAAGGCCGCGAAGGTGCCGAACTTCGCTCTTCCCGTGGGAGGCAACCAGGCCTTCACCGACGCCCTCGCGGCGGACCTCGGGGACCGGCTGCGGCTCGGCGCCGAGGTACGGCGGATCACCTGGGCCGACGAGAGCGTGACCGTCGAATACACCGACGCGTCCGGTCCGGTGCGGCTCACGGCACAACGTGCGATCGTCGCCGTCCCCGCGGACCGTGCCCTCGAGATGATGCCCGAACTGCCGGACGCCCAGTACTCGGCGCTGGCCGACATCAAGTACGGCCGCTACGTCCTGGCCGGGATCTTCACCAAGGAGCAGGGCCCGCAGAGCTGGGACGACTACTACGGCATCTCGACGCCGGAGCTGTCCTTCCAGATGGTGTTCAACCACGCGGCGCCGCTGCGCGCTGAAGGACCCCGCAAGCCGGGAGGCGCCCTGGTCCTGCTCTCCGGCGGGACCTCGGCCGACCATCTCGGCAAGCTCTCCGACGAGGAGATCCAGGAGGCGTTCACCCGCGACCTGCTCGGGATGTTCCCGGAGCTCGACGGCAGGATCGACCGCGTGGTCGTGAAGCGGCAACCGCGTGTGGTGGCCTACTGGGAGCCGGGCCGGCGCGAGGCGTCCCAGCGGATCCTGCGCGCTCCGCTCGGCCCGATCCGGTTCGCCGGCGACTACCTCGGCGACCCCTCGCTGGCCGCGGCCGCCGCCTCCGGCCTGCGCGCGGCCAGGAAGGCGTTGCAGAGCCTGGCGTGATCTCTGTCCATATGGTTGAGGGGGGGGGGGGGGGGGGGGGGGGGGGGGGGGGGGGGGGGTGGGGGGGGGGGGGGGGGTGGGGGGGGGGTGGGGGGGGCGC